>DATFYN010000261.1:0-19485 GCA_035315025.1 Myxococcota bacterium | reverse complement strand
GTATTCGCGGCAGCCCACTGGTATTGGGTCATCTTGATTCTGCTCGTCATGATGGGCGTTGCGACGCAGGCGACTGTCTCTCGCCTCGAAAGACCCGTCCCTGGCCAGTATGGCATCGCAGCCATCGCGCTCGGAGCCTCGACCGCCTTCATTCTCGCCTATGTCCTCGGTGCCGTCGTGCGTGTCCAACCGTGGTACACGCCTCAGTACATCATTCCGATTGCTGGGATGATCCTCGGAAACGCCATGACGAGCGCTGCGCTCGCGGGTGATCGCCTTCAATCCGATCTTCGGACCCGATCGAGTGAGGTCGAAGCGATGCTCGCTCTCGGATTTTCGGGACGAGAGGCGGTGCAACCGATGATGCGCACTGCCTTGCGGGCGGCGATGATACCGACGGTGAGTGGCATGATGACCGTCGGGCTTGTGCAGCTACCGGGGATGATGACGGGCCAAATCCTCGCCGGTTCTTCGCCCCTGCTGGCGATCAAGTACCAGGTGATGATCATCTTTGCTCTGGCGGCAGCGACAGCACTGGCCTCGTTGCTCTTCGTCCGGCTCGCCGTCAGGCGCTATCTCACCGCGGCCCATCAGCTGCGTCGCTATCTCTTGTAGGCACGGCTTCCCGGACCACGCGGGGGACCACAGGCGTTTCCCGGCCGGCGCGGCTGTCAGGCCTTGCCCTGCGATCCGGTGGTTCCGCCCTCCGGATTCCGGCTGCTCCCTGCCGGACCGAGCGGTGGCCTGCGCTGTCATCAAGGGCGAATCCCTCATTCGAGGGGGTCGCGCGGGCCCCTGTCTCCGTCGATCCCGTGACGGGACGGTGATCACGCGGCCGCAGGACTCCTGAGACCCGGCCGGCGGGCGCGACCTGGGTTGTCTCCGCGGCGCCTCGCCGTCATTCGTGAACCTGGCTGCGGCAACCCGCCCTGGAGGGCCTGCTGGCTCCGCCTCGCGAAAAGAGGGATACCCTCTCGGCACTGTTGCCAAGTGGAGCCGCGAGGCGAATCTTTCGTGCGATGCTGCCCCGGAAGCTCCCGAGTAGAACGAAGCCTCCCTCCCATACGATTCAAGTCTCGCCTCTTCTCGTGGAACTTGCCGACTGCGAGCCGGCCGCGGCTCTCGAACGGCTCCGAAGCTCTCTCGAGGGACTCTCCGATGAGGAGGCAGCGTTCCGACTCGCGGAGCACGGGCCGAACACCGTGGTCACTGACGAACAGCACGGACGCTTCCGACTATTCCTCCGCGCATGTCTTAATCCTCTCGTGTTGCTCCTCGCCGCACTCGCGACAGTTTCCCTCGCAACAGGGGATGCCCGCGCCGCTGCGGTTATGTCTCTGATGATCGCTTTGGGAGTCGGCCTACGTTTCTCCCAGGAAAGCCGGGCCAACGCGGCCGCCGAGAAGCTACGCGCGATGATTCGAGTCACAGCGACAGTCGTGCGTGGTGCCCGCCCCCGGGAAGAGCCTCTTGCCGGGTTGGTTCCCGGCGACATCGTCCACCTCTGCGCCGGCGACATGATTCCCGCAGACGTCCGCATCCTCGCCTGCCGCGATCTCTTCGTGATCCAAGCGAGCCTCACCGGCGAGTCCTTGCCCGTTGAGAAATCGGACCATGCCACGGATCACCCCAATAGCGACGCTCTCGGGCACAGCACACTCTGCTTCCTCGGCACTGCAGTCGAAACGGGAACCGCTACTGCCTTGGTCATCGAAACCGGGTCGCGCACCTACCTCGGCACAATCGCGAGCAGCCTCGCGGACGAGCCCGTCCAAACAAGCTTCGACCAGGGTGTCTCCCACTTTACCTGGCTCATGATCCGCTTCATCTCCGTCATGGTCCCGCTCGTGTTCGTCATCAATGGACTCACGAAGCACGACTGGAAAGAGGCTTTTTTCTTCGCGATGGCTGTCGCCGTCGGCCTTACTCCCGAAATGCTGCCCATGATCGTCACCGTCTGCCTCTCCCGCGGCGCCATGGCAATGTCGAACAAGAAAGTCATCGTAAAGCGCCTTCACTCAATTCAAAACCTCGGCGCTATGGACGTGCTTTGTACAGACAAGACCGGCACGCTTACCCAGGATCACGTGATCCTTCAACGTCACTGTGACGTGGCGGGTAACGACGATGATCGCGTGCTGGTCCTTGCATATCTCAACAGCTACTTTCAGACGGGTCTCAAGAACGTCCTTGATCGTGCCGTGCTCGAACACCGAGAGCAGCATCGCGAGGTCGTTGTCCCGGAATCTCACAAGATCGACGAAATTCCGTTCGATTTCACCCGGCGCCTCATGTCGGTCGTCGTAGAGACACAAAATAAGATCCACCGCCTCATCTGCAAGGGCGCACCGGAAGAAATCTTCAAACGCTGCAGGCAGTTCGAGTTGGACGATCAAATAGAACCCATCACTGACGTCCTGATTCAGGATCTTCGCGAAGAGCACGAGGCACTAAGCCGCGAAGGCTTTCGCGTGCTCGCCCTCGCATATCGCGACTTTTCTCCTCGCCTCGCGTATTCCAAACAAGACGAGGTCGAGCTCGTGCTCGCGGGGTACGTGGCGTTTCTCGACCCACCCAAGGAGACAGCATCTGAAGCCGTCGCCGCACTTCGGGCACACGGCGTATCTGTGAAGATCCTGACCGGCGACAACGAATTGGTAAGCCGGACAATCTGCCAACAAGTCGGGATCGAAACTACCGATGTTATTCTCGGAAGCCAGGTCGACGCGATGTCCGACGCCGACCTTGGTGTAGCCGCTGAGAAGGCGACACTCCTCGCGCGTCTCACACCCGGTCACAAGCAACGCGTCATTAGCGCCCTGCAACAGCGTAAGCACGTGGTGGGATTTCTGGGGGACGGCATCAACGACTCCCCCGCGCTCCACGTCTCGGACGTCGGGATCTCCGTCGACACGGGCGTTGATGTCGCAAAGGAAGCTGCCGACATCATTCTCCTCGAAAAGAGCCTGACTGTGGTGAGTGACGGCATGATGGAAGGACGTAAGGTATTCTGCAATATCCTGAAATACGTCCGGATGGGTGCGAGCTCAAACTTTGGAAACATGTTCAGCGTGCTTGGCGCGAGCATCTTTCTGCCCTTCGTTCCGATGGCTCCGCTCCAGATTCTCACCAACAATCTTCTCTATGACTTCTCGCAGGTCCCGATTCCGACCGACGATGTGGATCCGGAGCTCATCGCGGCGCCGAGACCATGGTCCATGCGTGAAATCACGCGATTCATTTTGTTTATCGGTCCATGCAGTTCCGTCTTCGACTACACGACCTACTTCATCATGCTCTACGTCTTCCACTGCTGGGACCCAAGCCGCGCTTCACTCTTCCAGACGGGCTGGTTCGTGGAGTCGCTTCTCACCCAAACGCTGATCATCCATGTGATTCGCACAAATCGGATTCCGTTTCTGCAAAGTCACGCGAGCGCTCCCCTCGTCGCGACTACGGTTGGAATTATCTTGCTTGGCATGTGGCTGCCCTTCTCACCCCTCGCACCCGCGCTTAGGTTCTCGCGCCTCCCAGCCCACTACTGGCCTTTCCTCGCAGCGACACTGCTGGCGTACGTGATGCTCACGCAGGTGGTGAAGACCTGGCTGCTCCATCGACGCTGGATTGGATGACTCTCTCCTGGCCGCGGGACCTATCCCTGCGATCCTCTCAAGAGCGATCTTGAGCGCCCAAGCAGCGTAGAACGGCTCACCGGGGCCTTCTGATTGGAAGGTCCGCAGGTCGAGGGATGGTCTATCATCGCGTGGTTTTTTTGGGTACCGAGACTATTCAGAAGCCTACTTGGGGGGATCCGACGCATCGGTAGGCGTATCGTGGACCGTGACCTGCTCGAGCTCCGAACCTGAGTGGCCGGATGCCAGACCGAGCGCGAGCCCGAAAGAGTGCTCCCGGATCCGTCCCAGCGAGAAGCATCGCGCACTTCAAGGGTGGCAGAACAGTTGCCGCAAATCGACGTCGACATCTGCGTCGTCGGAGCTGGCTATGCGGGTCTTACCGCTGCCCGACGGCTCACAGCCGCCGGGCGAACAGCCGTGGTCCTCGAAGCGCGTGACCGCGTGGGGGGTCGCGTCTGGACGCAGCGGACCGCCGAAGGCATTCCCTTCGACGTGGGCGGGACATGGCTGGGACCCGGCCAGGACGCCGCGTACGCACTGGCTCACGAGATGGGTGTGGGCACGTACCGAACGTGGACAAAAGGCGAACATGTCCTCGTAACCACGCGCGGTGTGCGTCGCTACCGTGGCCTGGTCCCGCCGATAAACCCGATCGCACTCGCGGGCCTCGCGCTCGGAATGGCGAAGCTAAACGCGATGGCTCGGCGTGTTCCGCTCGACGAACCCTGGACTGCCTCTCGCGCCGCGACCTGGGACGCCAAAACGATTGGAGACTGGCTCGGAAACGTGTTTCATGTCCCTGGCAAACAGGCACGTGCGCTCCTCGGTGCCTCAATGCGGGGACTCTTCACCTCCGATCCCTCAGAAGTGTCGCTCCTGCACGCACTGTACCTCATCCGATCCGCGGGAAGCCTCGAGCGCTTGCTTTCGGTCGAAGGCGGCTATCAGCAGGACCAGCTCGAAGGCGGAGCTCAGGAGATGGCCAATCGGATGGCCGCGGATCTCAGAGAAGCGATCCAGACGCGGTGTCCCGTGCGCGACATCGTGCAGGACGTGAGGGGCGTCCGCGTGTATGGAGGTGACATTCTCGTTCGGGCAAGACGTGCCCTGGTCACGATCCCGCCGACCCTCGCCGCGCACCTTCGCTATGACCCGCCTCTCCCGGCGGAGCGCGCCTTATTCCTGCAGCGGATGCCCTCCGGTTCCGTCGTCAAGATTGCACTCATTTATGATGAACCGTTCTGGCGGAGTGATGGCCTGTGCGGTGAGTCGGTCGCTCTTCGTTCGCCGATTGAGACCACCCTAGACGCATCACCCGCATCGGGGCGTCCTGGGGTGCTCGCTGCCTTTTCCTTCGGTCCCTTGGCCCGCAAGTTCGCGGCGCTTGGGAGTGGTGAGCGGCGCCACATCCTGATCGACACCCTTGTCGAGCGTTTCGGAGCGAGGGCGGCGAAGCCCGTCCACTACCACGAACTGGATTGGGCCGAAGAGCCATGGACCCGTGGTTGCTACCTAGCGCACATGCCGCCCGGCGTCCTCACCCAATTCGGTCGCAACCTGCGGGAGCCGGTCGGGCGCATTCACTGGGCTGGCACAGAGACAGCGACCCTCTCCCACGGCACCATCGACGGGGCGATCCGTTCCGGAAACCGGGCGGCGGCCGAGATGATCAGCGCGGAAGCCGCAGTGTCCTCGCAATTTGCCGGATAGATGTCGGTCGGACACCCGCCCCCAGTGCTCCTGACCTGATTGCGCACGTTTCGACCCGATTGAGGAATGTCGCAACGACGGGAGGGGATCGGACAGCGAGACCGCGTGGCTGGCCGTTCCAGCACGGGTGGGCTCCTCGTGGTCCAAGGAAGCGCTAAGGGTGAGCCGCGAACGTTCGGCGCCGATGAGCTCGACCGGCTCTTGCTCGATCCGAAGGCCCTATCGCGCACCGGCCTCGTGCCTGCCGAGCACGCTACCGCTTTGCTCGCTGCGGGTGCCGTTGAGCTGGGACGCTTGGGGGATCGCGTTCTCGTGCGCCGCCGAGCCTCCTGACAGATCCTCGTTACGCTGGCAGCAGGCCTGTCTTGGTTCATTCGATCGATGGGAGGTGTCGTACGACCTTTGAGACGACCCGCTAGCACGGGCATACCGTGGGTCACGCAGAGGCCGCTACCGCGACGGACGCCGCGCCTCCCGAAACCAAATTCGGTACTCTCCCATTCGCACGCGCTGCTCCCTCGGCGCATGGCGGTGGCAAGTCGCGTACTCCGAGGTGTCCTCGGCGGCACCCCAGCGCAGCTCGACGCAATCATTCGGGTTGTAGGCCATTTCAAAGGCTGGCCTGCGGGCCAAGATCTCGGCGACCGTGAGCCGCCACGGACTGCCATCGCTCCGTGTGTATGTGATCGCGCGCTCGCTCACCCGCCGCACGTGCAGTCGCTCGAGATCGGCGCGGGCATCCTCAGGGCGATGCGATCCGAGTACGAAGAGCTCGGGATGACGCACGACGCGCTCTGGGAGGTCCGTTAGCACCTTCACCGCGATGAGAAGACGCATGTCGCGCGATGGAGTTGAGTAGTCCTCCCACAGCCCGGTGGTCTCGAAGATCCCACTCCCCTCGGGCATCGAAATGGTTACTCGGCCATTCTCGCGCATGTATCGCTCGCCGTTGTCTACCGAACCCACACGCGTCTCTAGCTGCTCCACGAGTGCGTCGAGCGTGTCTTCGTAGGCACGGATTGGATCTACGCCGTTCGGATTGATTAGCTTCGCCATGTGCGCGTAAAACTCGTCAGGCGAAAGTTTTGCCTGGTCATTGGAGTAGGGAACGAACCAGGAGTCCGCGGCGAGCTCTCGGTTCGAGAGCGAGCGCAGCCGGCTCGAGCCGTCTTTGGTTCGCGCTGAGGTTTTGTAGCCATGCACCAGCGGCCGGAACGCTTTGAAGCCAGGCCCTGCGCTCGGGAGCTGGCTCGCAAAGAGGAAGGTGCCCTCCCAGAAGCGCTTGCGGCCGACCGATGCGTCCGGCTGTGCATCGACCGCAAGCAGGAGTCCGCTGTGTTCGGGCGTCTGCGGCACCCAGCGCACGATCATTAGCGTATGTCCATACGGATCCGCGTAAATTGTACCGGGTCGGAGCATATCCCGTTTGAGCGGCACTGGATAGAAGTCGGTTGCATCGTCATCGAGAGCAGTACGTGCATTGCCTGACTGAACCACGTCGACGACGCGCCGCGAAAATACCTTGAAGGCGTCGAGCGCATCTCGCCGTTGCATCAGCTCCTCGTTCGTCGCAGGTGGGCCGCAGCGCGGCGGTACGCTCGAACTGCCTCGGCTGCACGCACGGAAACCGAAAGGCAACCCGAGTTTCCACGCAAAGTAGGCGCGCAAAAAGTATGGGAGGTCCGCACAGTCCGGTGTAGCACGGAGCGCCTTGGGTCCAGGGTCATCCTCCTCGAGGCCGAGGTAGTTGTGGAGCAGGTTTCGCGTGGGATCTCGCAGCACAGGCTCGAGCGATGGGAAGGCGAGGCTCGCCTCCGGTGGCGCATCGAAGAGGTGCTCGATCCACGTCGAGTACAGGGCCTCGCTAGCACGGTCCCACGCCGGGCGCGCCTCCTTGAGCGCGCTCTCGCTGGGGCCTTGCTGCCGCAACCTGCCGGGAGAAGCGACCTCGAGCCTTCGGCATGCCACGAGGCTATCGCCACGGCGTGCCTCCACGCGCCAGTTCCCAGATGCGGGTCGCTCGATGGTTGCAACGAGGCTCCACGGGGGACCGCCCCGTTCGACGACCTCGAGCGGCATCACCCGACCGGCGGGATCAACCGCCACAAGCTCGGAGATCGGCTGGCGATCAGCGACCGCGACGAAGCGCAATCGCAGATCCGCCGTCGGCAAACGGGGCGACCACCAGAGTCGGACGTCAAGGGGTTCCGCACACTCGGCGGCGGACGCGACATCGCTGGCCGCGTCGGCGGCTCCTACCGCGAGCATGAGCACAGCGACGCCGCGAGCCACGAAGCCCCAGGACGCGTCCGGTGCTAGGCCGCGGCCCCTGCGGACTCGTCGCTCGAGGCGAGAGCCTCGTCCCCCTCGCCTTCGGCTCGGTCGATTGGCAATAGGGAGCGAAAGCTGCGTCCCGGTCCCGCAGCCCAGTCGCTCACAGACTTCCACCCATGTCTTCGAAGGAGGCATGGCCATCTTTTTGAGAGCGTGCAGCACGCTTCCCTCGCCAAGACGCATGCTTTTGAAAATGACGCACGCCATTGCAACGAACTCCCAAGAACCGGAAGCTCCATGGAGCGCTCTCTTCGAGAGTTCGACGATCGTTGCCGACGCTCGAAGTCATCTGGCAGGGCGCGGGGATCGCCCCCCTAAGACCCGCAAGAGACACCAGCTAGCGCATCTGCGAGATTCCAAGCCGGCGCAGCATGGAGCGCTTCTTTTGGTGGTGTCCTTCCATGCGTTGGAGAACGTCACAAAGAAAGCGTACGGCTTCAACTACGTATGGTCCTTTGTTGAGCATGACGCACTCCGCACGCCCGCTCATTGCTGCATCCGTAACCTCGGCCCGTGACGGCATTCCCTTCTTGGCAAGGCTCTCAAGGACCTGCGTCGCCCAGATCACCGGGACGTGCGCAGCTTCACACAACCAAAGCATCTCCTCCTGCACTTCTGCCAACCGCGAGAATCCCATCTCCACACCAAGATCACCGCGGGCCACCATGACCCCGGTCCGAGGACTGCGCAAGGCTTGGAGCAGCAAGCGCGGGAGCTGCTCGAACGCATGCCGGGTCTCAATCTTGAGCACGACGCCCAGATGCCCGCCCTTTCGTTCCCGGAGCGCCCCGAGCAGCTCGTCCACGTCTTCCGGCTTCCTCAGGAACGAGAGCGCCACCATGTCCGCATGAGCGACGACAAAGTCCAAATCCTCCCGGTCTTTCTGGGTGAGCGCTGACAGATGCGTCTCTGTATCTGGGAAGTTGATACCCCGGTCGCTGCGGAGCTTACCTTTCCCGGAACGCGCATACGTGATCTCGATGCGGAGGCTGTCGGGAGAGACTTCTCGCACGATGCCGCCGAGCTTGCCGTCATCGAAAAAGATCCTTTCCTTGGGGCGAACACCTTTGAAGATTTCGGGGAGCGTGCAGCCAATCATCGCCGGCTGTAGTACCACTCCTGTTTCGTTTGTGAGGGCAGGCTGACCCATCTGGGCGTCGCTTGTCAGTACGAGCGTATCGCCGATTGCGAGTCGCAGCGCTCGGGAAATCGGAGGTACCTCGCCCACCGTTCCAGCGCTTACGAAAGCGTCGGCGCGGTACAGGTTCACCTGGGTCTGAGACCCTAGATAGACGTTGCGGTCCGCCTCCGCGCAGTAGCGGCCGTCGGCCCTTCTCACGATCGCGAGGGCGCGTGGTCGCCCGCGCACGTCGCTAAAGCGCAGTTCGTCCCCGGACTGGAGGCAGTGGAAGAGCGCGGTGTCGAGTGGCAGAATCGGGCCGGGAGCGCTTGAGGGTGTCGCCGCGTCCTCAATCCAGACTCGGCCGGGCGCCAGGATTTTCCCCGCATCGTCACGCAGCGGCCACACATGCAGTACACCCGGCCCGGGCTCGATCGGACCGGTGCGGAGCTTCGGGCCCGCGAGGTCACACTGAACCCGGCAGGGTCGGCCCACCTCCCGCTCGGCCTTTCGGAGATGATCCACCATGCGCTGCCATGCCTCGAAGTCATCGTGTGCACAGTTGATTCGCATGACGTCCATCCCAGCAGCAACGAGGTCGCGCACCAAAGCTGGATCGTCCGCTGCCTCACTGGACATCGTCACCATCACCCGCACAGCGCGCCCTTTGGGTGCAGGCCCGAGCAGCGCCTCCGTGTGTTCCGCAAGCTGGTGAGTTCCGGTCTCAAAATCGACCGGAGGCGCGGGCTCGAGGTTGAGCAGCCGGGGTGGGTCGCAAAGCCGGGAGAGAGCAGTTATCACGGAGTCCACACAAGCCAGTGCGTAAGGTTCAAGACGTCCAAGGGAGCTCAATCCGAGCTTCGCAAGGTCATCCTGGATCTCCCGGACGTCGTGCTGTCGCACGGCCAGGTAGTGAAGGAGATTGCGGGCGCTCGGCTGGTGCTCCAGCGGAATCGAAGCGAGTTCGCCGCTCAGGTCCCGTTCGAGCGCGAGGGCAGACTCCCGCAGCTCGCGCAGGTCGTGAATCAAGCGATCGATCGTGTGTTGTGCGTGGGCACTCGGCATGGAACGCTGTCGCCTGGATCCTAGCGCGCGAGGCGTGTGATCGTGTGATAAACAGAAAAAGAATCGATGGCGACCGACCCCCACACGGCCCTTACAGCGGTGGTGAGACAATCGGCCTCGGGGATTTGGTCTGTGGCTTGAAGACGCACACCGGGTGCGCTCTCTTCGCCGCCGTGCCCGCAAAATCGGGCACCGCGGCTCCCACGCCACTCAGACCGCCGTCGGCACGCGAAGCTAACCGAGCGTTTGCGGAAGGTCCCGATGGCTACCGCGCGCGCAACGGCTATGAAGCCCGCGATTGCTGCGAGCTCTGGAAGCAGGCCGTACTCCCCGCGCAATGCGACCGGCGGCCGTGGAGCCGTCGGATCGCCCGACGAGGCGTTCCGCTAGATTCAGAGTGCGGAGTTCCCTGCTCCCGAGGGCGTTCTCGCCCTCGCTTCTCCGGGGCACGAGCGAACGGAGTCCGTCCCATGAAATATGAACTCTATTACTGGCCAACGATCCAAGGCCGCGGAGAGTTCATCCGCCTGGCCCTTGAGGAGGCCGGTGCCGACTACGTAGATGTTGCCAGAGGACCGGAAGATAGCGGCGCCGGCGTTCCCGCGCTCATGCAGATTCTCGATAGCAACGCCATCCACCGTCCGCCCTTCGCCCCTCCATTTCTGAAAGCCGGAGATCTTCTGATCGGTCAAACCGCGAACATTCTCTTGTTTCTCGGTCCTCGCCATGGCCTCGCGCCAAAGGACGACGCCGGACGATTGTGGACGCATCAGCTCCAGTTGACCCTCGCGGATCTCGTGCAGGAGGTCCACGACACCCATCATCCCATCGCGGCTAGCCTGTACTATGAGGAGCAGCGGAAGGAAGCCCGCCGCCGGGCTGGCGAGTTCTTGAAATCGCGAGCCCCGAAGTTTCTCGCCTATTTCGAACATGTGCTCGAGCGAAACCCGGAGGGAGACCAGCACCTCGTCGGGGCCTCTCTAACCTATTGCGACCTCTCGCTTTTCCAAGTCATCGCTGGGCTGCGCTACGCATTCCCCCGAGCCGCGGCGCAGTACCAGCGTGACTACCGCCGCGTGTTCGGCATGTACGACCGGATCGCACGTAGTCCTCGTATCGCTGCCTATCTGGCATCGGATCGGAGGATTCCGTTCAACGAGGAAGGCATCTTCCGCCATTACGAAGAACTCGATTTTAAACCATAGCTTTGGCTTAGCGTTCTTGAACTGTTACCGCGATTGCGGCGGTGCCGGTTCGGTCGCTTTCGCGAGCCTGTACAGCTACTTGCTAGCCGGGCGGCGTGGGCGCAACTTCACCTTGGCGCCCCCAAGCTGCGCGGCGATGGCGTCAGCACGCCGCCGCGCGCGGTCCCGGCGGTGAGCCGCGGATCCGCGCCCTCGTCGAGGGCCGCTGCCGGCGCTGGCGAGACCTTGCGCAGATTCTAGGTTGACAATTATTGTCAATCAAGGCAGAGAGAAGAAAGCACTGCGCGACGCATCGGCACCGGATCGCAACGCGTGCCGATGGAGAATGCGGGGGTGGGTTGCGACTCGATCGCTGGAGCAGCGTATGGCGCCTAGCACTCTGGCTGCTGATGCTCCCGGTCGTCGCCGCTGCACAGGATGCGATACCCCCATTGCCGACCGGCGTGTTTCCTCCCGAGATACCGCCAGGGAATCCCCTCACCGCCCCAAAAGTCGACCTCGGGAAGAAGCTCTACTTCGACCCTCGCCTTTCGCGTGACAACACAGTCTCCTGCGCGACCTGTCACGATCCCCGCGAGGGTTTCGCTGAGCACGATGCAGTTTCGACCGGGGTCGGTGGCGCGAAGGGTGTGCGCAACGCTCCCACCGTTTTGAACGCCGCGTTTCTAAGAGAGCAGTTTTGGGACGGACGCGCAGCCACACTTGAGGACCAGGCGCTGCAGCCCATCGTGAATCCGGTCGAGATGGCGATGGCCGACCACGCCGCAGTAGAGACCAAGCTGCAGGGGCTCGCCGAGTACGGCCCGCTCTTTAAGCAAGCCTTCGGTGATACCCGGGTAACCATCCAGCGGGTGGTGCAGGCGATCGCGAGCTTCGAGCGAACGCTCCTCGACGTTCAAGCCCCAATCGATCGGTTCCTGGCAGGAAACCAGGGAGCCATCTCCGAGTCCGCGAAGCGCGGATGGACGCTCTTCAACGGCAAAGCGCGTTGCAACACTTGCCACGGCTACGTGAGCGCGTTCCCGCTTTTCACCGACGAGCAATATCACAACATCGGAGTTGCCGCGAAGGCTGTGAACTTCAACGAGCTCGCTGGGAAGGTCGAGAGGCACCCCGAGACTCTGCCGCAGCTCTCCCACGAGGAGGGGATTAACCAGCTCGGCCGCTTCTTGGTGACGCACGAGCGAAAGGACATCGGGGCGTTTAAGACGCCCCAACTTCGCAACCTCGCGCTCACCGCTCCTTACATGCATGACGGAAGCGAGAAGACATTGCTCGAGGTGATCGAGTTCTACGACCGCGGAGGAAACCCGAATCCTTGGATCGACGGGGGAATGCGGCCTCTCGGATTGACCAGCGACGAAAAAGCCGATCTCGCCGAGCTTCTGAAGACGTTCACCGGCGAGCACCTCGATCGGTTCGAGGCGCTCTCGAAGCTCATGCCCACGCGCTAGGGAGGCCCCCATGGGGATCAACCTGACTCCGAAGGAACTGGAGCGCGAGCTCCGCGACCGCTCGCACGAGTCGGAGAGCCTCATCCAATCGCTGTTCAACTGCGACCGTCGCCATTTCCTGAGAGTCTCGGCGCGGTTTGCCGCGATGGCCGCGGCGGCAGGCGCCATCCAGCCTCACGCGTTTCAGCTCGTCGATGTGGCGTATGCCGCTGCGACTCCGGACGCGACTCCAGAGCTAGCTTTCCGCTTCGCATATGTTTCCGATTCTCATCTCTATTCCCGGGGGATGAACCACAGGTTCGCGAAGGCCGCTCTCAAGGCCGTGGAGGATGTGAACGCGCTCGACCCGCAGCCGGACTTCGTACTGTTTGGCGGCGATCTCGCGCAGCTCGGGCGACCGGAGGAACTCGAGTTCGGTCGCCAGATCCTCTCCGGTCTCAAGCCGCCCGTGAAAATGATGGTCGGCGAGCACGACTGGTACTTCGACCTTGGCGAAAAGTGGCGCGAGATGTTCGGTGCGGATCGCTACTCGTTCGACCACAAGGGCATTCATTTCATCGTACTGAACAGCGTGGTGGAGGATGACTTCTGGACAGCGAAGGGCTACACGCCCGAGCAGCGTATGGCGATCGTCGCGGGGCTCGATGACGGCCGCCAGAGCCGCTTCACGGTGGGTGAGGAACAGCGCGACTGGCTTCGCAAGGATCTAGCGAAAGTACCAAAGAACATGCCACTCATTGTCTTCTCGCACTCCCCACTCTACAAGTACTATCGCCCCTGGAACTTCTGGACCGACGATGCGGAGCAGGTGCAGGCCTTGCTGTTCCCGTTCAAGACCGTGACCGTCGTGCACGGCCACACACACCAGCTGCTCACCAACCGAATCCGGAACATCACATTCCATGGGATGCTCTCCACGGCATGGCCGTGGCCCTATGCGCCGCAGGGCTTACCCCCACTTACGCTGCAAATGGAGCGCGCCGATCCGTTTGACCAGTTCGATGCGTGCGGCGACGGATCGGTTGATGTGCTGAAGAGCGGTAGCGTGAACGCGAACTACAACCTTTGGGACCGGAACCCGCGAACCGTAACCTACGCGGAGGTGATCAAGGGTCTTAAAGGGGGCGGGCCGTCCTACTAACGCAGCCGCAGGAGGACTCCATGACTCCGCTTCGAATGCTCCGTGTCGCGGTGGTGCTCGTCGTTACGGCCGTTGTGTCACTCGCCGTGGTACGCACGGCAGGGTTCCTCGGCGCACAACGTTCGGCGAGAGCCCCTATTTCAGGCGAGACGGAGGGCTGGGCTTCACGGACCGTGTGGGCCTGCGATCATCGCAAGGCTGTCGTGGTAGAAGGCGTGCGAGCCGACGAGAAGCTCCCGCCGCAGAAGGCCCAGGAGGTCGCGGGCCTTCTCAGCGATCTCATGCGGTTCTGCAATGAGGAGGTAGTGGCGCGGATCTCTTCTCAAGAAGAGATCACGCTCAGCGTGAATGGCCTCCCGTTCGTCGACTACATCCAAGGGGGTGAGCTGCCGGTCGAGCTCGTTCACGGCAAGGTGCAGCACACCGACCGAGACCGCGCTATCTGGAAAGCTGAGCTCGATCGAGAAATCGGAGAAGGAAATCGACTGTTCCATAGCGACGAGTTAGGCACGAACGGCCTGGCTTGCGCGATGTGTCATCCGGACGCGTCGAATACGCATCCCGAGACGTATCCCAAGTTTCAAACTCAGCTCAAGAAGGTCGCTCTTCTTCGTGACATGGTGAACTGGTGCATCCAGAATCCGCTCGAAGGCAAGGTTCTTCCGGAGGACGATCCGCGCATGAAAGCCCTCGAGGCGTACATCCTTGTGAAGCGAACCGGCACTACGCTGGAGCCGGGCAAGCACTAGACGAGCCGCGCACCGGGCGCTCAGCCGGGGCGAGTCAGCCGACTCGAAATCCCAGCACGGAGACAGAACCCCCGTCAAAACCCTCCACCGGAAATGTGATCGGTTCACCCTGCTGGTGCTGCGCGAGCACGTAAATCAACGGAAGATAGTGATCTGGTGTGGGTACTGCGAGCGCCGCATCAGGACCCAGCGTCTCGTAGACCTCGACGCTCTGGATCGCCCGTGCCTCAATTCGCTGTCGCAAGCTCGACTCAAATCGAATAGCCCACGCGTAAGATCCCACGGATCGCCGGCTCCACGCATACGTGTGGAGATTGTGCACAACGCTGCCTGAGCCTAGGATGAGAACTCCTTCGTCGCGCAACGGGCGCAGCCGGCTCGCGAGTTCGGAGTTTTCCTTGGCGCTAAGTGGTTTGTCGATCGCAAGCTGGATCACGGGACATTCGCATTGGGAAACATGTGCACGAGCACCACCCACGTACCGTGATCGAGGCCCCAACCCGCGTCAGGTTCGACGCGAGTCGGTGCCAGCAGCTCGCGGACCCGCTCCGCCAGTTCGGGGGAACCGGGAGCGGGATACTGAACCTTAAACAACGCGCGAGGAAAGCCTCCGAAGTCATGGATCGTCGGCGGCCTTGGGCTCGCCGTAACTCGGCTGCCCGCAACGTACCAGTGTGCCGAAATCGCGAGGATCATGCGTGGCGTAGGAAGCGTCGTCGCTAGGTCGGACCACGCCTTCGTGCAAGAGTTTCGCTCAATCGCGTTCATTGGATTGCCGTGGCCCAAAAATATGGCCGGCATCCCCGCTCTACTGATCTCCGCCCCGAGGCGGAGTGATGCCGAAGACGTTTTCGCCAACGAACACCGGCCCCAAAAGGGAGGGAAGTTGAATCCCGAGATTCTTCCGTATCATTCGAGGTACCGATATTCGATCGCGGAAAGCAGATCTGCGCGGACGATGTCCACATCCCCGTCCGCCGTCTCGTCCCAAATCCTGGATTCGAGGCTCCGGACCACAACGCTCAGCTCGTCATCATGAATCACCTCGTGGATCCAGCGCGAGAAATCCCTGCGCGTAGCGTGGAAACGGACCGTCGCAGGCGTACAAGCCGTCAGCACCCGGTGGAAATCCTCAACATTACCCGCATCGTACGCAGGCTCTGGCGCGTCTGCATGAAAATGGAAGCGCAAGTGCGCGAGGCGCTGTGCTCGCGCGTACGTATGCCAATGGCGGACATGGGCGCTGGCGCGGGGCGCACGGGTGAATGCACGGGGTGGCTGCACTTCGTCACGCCGGGACAGCACTGCTTGGCCAAAGTGCGCGGCATCGACAGCGCGCTCGAAGGGCTTCTGCCACATCTCCTCAATCACGGCGATCGGGTCGGGCGAGCCGGCAGGGACGGGACGCCAAGACAACATCGAGCTCCTTCCCCACGTCGACTCTTAGTTCGCCTGGCTGATAGGTGACAAGGCAATAGCCCTTCTGCGAGGGGTCGAAGTCGAACGGAAGGTGGGCTTCGTCGATGACGACCCAGTGTGGGAGCCCCGTGGCCGCCCGCTCGCGCGACGGAGAGCGCCAAGATTCATATGTGTATAAATCTCTCAGATCAGCTAAGGACGAGGCATAAAACCTCACTTCTTTTGCGCTGATGCCAAGCGAGCCCGCGACATTGCGGCACGGCTCTTGCGTTTCTGTCCCCAGGAGAGGATCTGTTGAACTGGAAATCCATTTCTGAGCCTGCTCCGGTAGCCCTTGTACGGGGCAGCGCAGTGCTGCGCTGGCTCGGCCGACATTCGGAGGTAGGCGACAGCGCCGCCCCTCCCGCATCATCGATGCTTCGCGAATGTCGCGCGCGGCGGCGTGTGGGGTGGCGAGAGCTTTTCTTCACGCTTCGGGACCCCTTGTCCGAACGCCGCATCGGCGCCCTCGGGATTTCGAAGGCGGGTCCAGTCTTGGCGGCGTTCCGCCCGGGACCGATTCGGCAGCGTATCGGAGAGGGGAACGGTCGAGGCATTGTCACGAAACTGCCGCTGTACGGGCGCAAGTTGGCGGTGCTGCGCTCTGCGCTTCCATTTCTGCGCAAGGTTCTCCTGATTCGAGAGCCCGGATCCGAGGGTGACCCCTCTCTGCCACCGGGGCCCCAAGCCCTTGCTGACCTTCGAGCGAGGGCCGCCGAGCAGCTTGCGATCCCAGCTACCGACTCTGAGGGCCCTGCTTCATTTCACGAGCAGCGCCACGGGGATGCAGAGGCGTGCCCTCCATCTCTATCCCGTGATTTGCGCGCTCGCGGAGTTGCGCGCCACAGGGGACGCTCGAGAACAGTCGCCGCGGGCGACTCGCCATCACGCCCCCCGACCTGCCGTTCAGCCGAGATGAGGACGCCGCGTGGCTAGTATTTTCACACTCGCCTTCAAGCTTCTCGTCAACGACCGAGCCAAGTTCGCGGCCCTGATCGTTGGCCTCACCTTCTCCGTATTCCTCATGGTGCAGATGATCTCGATGTTCTCGGGAATCCTGCTCCGTGCGTCCTCGACCGTTCTCAACACCGGCGCTGCGCTCTGGGTGATGGACCCCGCGGTCAACACCGTCGCAAACAGCATCCCGATGCCTGACTACGTGCTCGACGCGGTTCGCAGCGTCGATGGTGTGAAGTACGCTGTGCCCTTCTACTCCGCCGGCGCGCTCGTGAAGCTCGCCGATGGTACTTATCAATCCGTGAACGTGATCGGTCTCGACGATACGAGCCTCGTCGGCCGCTTGCCGCTCGTCGCAGGACGCATCGAGGATATCTATTCGGACAACGCATTCATCGTTGTCCGCGACGCCGAGTACGATAAACTCCAGCGGCCGAGAATAGGTACCACCTTCGAGATCAACGATCACCGTAGCGTGGTCGTCGCCCTCGCAGCCGCACCAGTCAGCGGCCTCTTCGGAATTCCCACGCTCTACACGACTTATTCGCGAGCCCTCGAGTACATCCCCAACCCTCGCTTCACCCTGTCGTACATCCTCGTCGAGCCCAAGAGCGACAATCGGATCCCGCAGATCCAGTCGCAGGTAGCGCGCCTTGGATACCGCGCACTTACAGCCAAAGAGTTCGTGCACCAGATCACGAACTTCTACGTATATCAGACCGGCGTCGGAACCAACATCCTGATCATGACCGTCATCAGCTTCTTGGTTGGCCTCTCGATTTCGGGCCAGACCTTCTACACGTTCATTTTGGAGAATCTCGAGCGCTTCGGGGCCCTCAAGGCGATCGGCGCGAAGGCTCGCGATCTCATCCAGGTAATCTTGTTCCAGGCGCTTCTTACCAGCCTCACGGGCTACGGCCTCGGTGTCGGACTGTGCGCCGTCCTGATCGCGCTCGCCAAAGTTCGTCTGCCGGACTATTCCTCCACCATCACGTACACGAATTTGATCCTGGCATTTGTCATGGTCCTCGTCATCGCAGCCGTCTCCAGCTACGCGGGAATCCGCAAGGTGATTCAGCTCGAACCCTTCGACATCTTCCGGGGGTGACTTGCCGAAACCTGCCGTCCAGGCGCGCGATCTCGTGAAATGGTTCGGGGAGGGCCCGACCAGGACGGATGCCATCCGCGGCGTTAGTCTTGAGGCCTACTTCGGCGAGATGCTCTACATCGTCGGACCCTCCGGGAGCGGGAAGACGACGCTCTTGAGCATCCTCTCCGGCATCCTGCGGCCGAGCGGCGGCACGGTCGTCGTACAGGGCCGGGACATCTGGCGCCTCCATGACGATGAGCTCGCCGAGTTCCGCCTTCGCACGCTTGGCTTCGTATTCCAGGACTACCATCTCTTTCCGAGGCTCACGACCGCAGAGAACGTGGCGATTCCCCTTATCCTGAGACGCCGCCCCTGGGCGGAAGCCCTGCATGTCGCGCTCGGATTCCTCGAGATCGTCGGTCTCGAGAGCCGAGCGGACCTCCCCCCGATCAAGCTGAGCGGCGGGGAGCAGCAGCGCGTCGCCATCGCGCGGGCGATCGTGGCAGAGCCGGAAATCCTGATCCTCGACGAGCCGACTGCCTCCCTTGACGGCGAAACCGGAAAGAGGATCGTCGAGTTTCTCCGCACAAAGATCCTTTCGGCAGCGCGTTGCATCGTGGTCGTCACGCACGATGCTCGGATCGCACAGTTTGCCGACCGGACGATTACGATGGAAGACGGACGCATCACGGGGATCGTCGGGCGGCCAGCCAGTGCGGAATAGGATCCTTTTCGCTCTCGCGGCAATCGGCGTCCTGGCCGGACTCACGAGCGCGGCGCTCTTCGCGGTGCGCTCCAAGCCGCTTACGCCGGTGTTTGCGCCCGCTGCAAATCCGTATGAGCACGGTGTCTACGCCAACGGGATTGTCGAGAGCCTCCAGGAGAGTGGCGAGAACATCAACGTGTATCCGGAGGTCGGCGGAACGGTGATCGAGATCCTGGTGCACGAAGGCAGCCGGGTCGCTCGCGGTACGCCGCTCGTGCGCCTAGACGACTCCATCCAGCGTGCTACCGCCGAGCAGCAGCAGGCCCAGGCAGACGCCGCCCTGGCCGTGCTCGAGGAGCTACGCGCGCAACCGAGGCCAGAGAACCTCGAGGTCGCTCTCGCCCAGGTCGCATCGGCCCGGCGGAGTTTGAAGAGCGCGGACGACGATCGGGCGAAGCTGCAGAAAGCCTACGAAACCATGCCAGACTCCGTGAGCAAGATGACGGTGGACCAGGCGATCAACGCCACCGAGCTCGCTCGAGCGAACCTCGCCGTTGCAGAGCGAAACTACGAGCTCGTGAAGGCGGGCGCGTGGAGCTACGACATCCGCAATCAGGAGGCTCAGTACAACGCACTGGCGAAGGGCGCGGCCTCCGCGCGCGCTCTTCTCTCCAAGTACACGATCGGCGCACCGGTGGACGGCGTGGTCCTCTCGATTACCGCCACCGTCGGGAGCTACGTCTCCTCGCAGGGAACGCTCGAGTCCTACAGCGCCGGCGCGGCGCCACTGCTCGTGATGGGAAGCGGAGACGACTACGGGGCCGTTCGCTGTTACGTCGACGAGATCTTGATCGCCAAGCT
>DATFYN010000260.1:0-2977 GCA_035315025.1 Myxococcota bacterium | reverse complement strand
TTCTCGTCCGGCGCCTCGGCCCGCGCATTCGCGATCGCCCGTTCTATCTGGCGCCGGGCCTCCTCGGCGACGCGAAGGCGCACCTCGGCGTCCCGCCGCTTTTGGGTGAGCTCTTCGCGTCGAGCGCGAGCAGCGCGAAGTGCGCTCTCCGCTGCGCCGGCACACAGCTTGGCGGCCCCGAGGGCACGCTCGGCTTCCGCATGAGCCTCCTTCGCGGTGTCGAGATCGGGGGCAAGGGGCGGACCGCTTCTTCGCTCCACGGGATAGGCGGGCACCCGGCGCTGCAATCCCGCAAGCTTGCCCTCGAGCTGCTCGGACGTGAGGTCACGCAGCTCATCGCGCTTCGCGCGCTCAAACGCGGACTTCCTGCGCAGAGCCTCGCGGCGCGCCTCGTTCGCAGCCTCTGCTTCGGCGAGATCCGCGGCGCCTGCCGCGCTCAGCAGCCGCGCAAGGTGCGTCTCCGCCTCGGCGAGCGCGTCGGCCAGCTTTGTGGCGCTTGCCCCCGACGTCACGGTGAGGGCGAGCGCACCGGGCACGACCACGCGCAGAGACTCGGGAACACGCAGCCCCCGCGATTCGCCTCGGGCGAGGGGCTCCGCTGCCCCGTCGATCAGGGGCACCAGATCGACCAGCGCACGGAGCTCGAGCGTGGGGGCGCCGGCCTCCAGGCGCGCCCGCGACTCCACCCACGCGAGCTGCGCCTGTTTGATTCTTGCGATGAGATCGTCGGACACGCGGGTCTTGGCCAAGAGGTCTTCTGCAAGCGCCGCGGCGTCCCGCGCGGCGTCGTAGCGCTGCTTTCTCTCGCGCAGCTGCTCGAGCTCGATCTCTCCCCGCCTGAACTCGACGTCCCTTCGGCGTAACCGCTCGAGCGCTTCGGCGAGATCAAGCGAATCGCGCGCCGCGCGGTCTTCGCCTTCGGCCTGCGCAAAGATGCGCTCCACCTCCTCCAAGGTAGGCACTGCAGCGGCGACTTCATCCGCCAGGGTTTGCTCGAGCTGTCCTCGCCGCGCGCATTCGCCAAGGGCGTCGCTGCGCGCTGCAAGCGCGGCTTCGCACTCACGGCGCAGTGCCTCGGCGGTTTCGGCGGTGGCGGCTAGGCGTTCACGTTCAGCGCGAAGTGTCCGTAGATCGGCGAGGGTCCGCTCCGCCGCCGCGGCGCGCGGAGCGAGCTCGCTCTCACGCGCTTCGCACGCGGCCACCTCGCGAGAGAGCCGCGCGGCGCGCTCGACGTCCGCCTCAAAGCGAGAGCGCTCGGCTTCGAGGCCGAGAACCTCCTCCAGTGCAATGCGCTCGGCTTCCGCGGCGTCGGTGAGAACCTTTGCGTCTTTGCCGGTCGGCGTGTGGTAGAGCAGGTATTCCGCCCGCACGCGCGCGAACAGGTCCTCCTCTCGTTCTCCCGCCGGCGTCTCTCCCGCCGCGCGGTCGAGGGCACGCGCGAGGGAGGTTTGCTGCCCCAGTTTGAGCGGTTGGATGCCGTCGCCTTGCACGATGCGAAGTGCACGCCACAGATCAAGATCGACGCTTTCGCTCAGGATCGCGAGCATTCGCTCATGTGCCGCTCGCCCGGTCAGAAGCTCAGGGCGTGGCCTGTGAATCGTGAGCTTCGTTTCGCGCTCGCGGTGGAAGCGCTTGAAATAGGTGAGCGCATAGCGGCCTGCCTCGGCCTCGAGTTCGATTTCCGTGCCCGCATCTCGGTCTACGGGTTTTACCGCGCGCACCTTCTCCTTCTGGCTCGAGTCTGGTTCGTCGAGCAGGAGATCGATGGCTTCGGCGAGACTCGATTTTCCCGCCTCGTTCGGGCCCTGCACGATTGTCACGCCGACGGGAGCGAACGTGACCTCGCGCTCGTCGATGCCGCGGAAGGCACGCACACGCAGGCGCAGGAGCCTCAAGGCTTCGCCTCCGCGAGTCGCACGAGGAGAGCGAGCGCGTCGCGGGCCGTGGCACCCGCATCGCCGCCCGCCTGCGCTTGGGCTCGCAGCGCCTCGACTCCGGCGCGGGCGAAACCCGCGAGCTCGATCTCGCTGAAGTCATGGTCGTCGGGGACCGTCACAAGCGCAGCGTCGCGCACCTCCACTGCGGCCACGAGCTCTCGGGCGTGACGGAGCGCTTCGTCCAGTCGCGCGCGCAAGCGCAACGAGAGCTGGCCCGCCAGGCGGAGCTTTACGATCGTGCGATCCTTCGCGTCGAGCATGTCGAGCCACTCCTCGAGGGCGGCC
Source organism: Myxococcota bacterium (assembly GCA_035315025.1). GTDB lineage: Bacteria > Myxococcota_A > UBA9160 > UBA9160 > UBA9160 > UBA9160. Next base: position 755 of record DATFYN010000260.1, on the reverse strand, counting down.
ACGTCCTCGGCGCTCGCAAGGTCGACGCGCTCGCGCGCGGTAAAACGCCATCTGCCCACGTGCCGCGGTACCACCCTGGCGCCATCCGGTCCGAGCTCGACCACGAGGACGTTTCCCGGATCGACCTCGTCATAGTCCGTGGATTCGGGCGCGCCGGCATACCAGATCCGGCCGCTGGTTCCGACGCTCGTCGTCGAGTGACGGTCCCCGAGCGCGAGATAGTGGATACGGCCCTCCACGATTGCGCGCTCCACGCCTGCGATGTCGATCTGGGAGGGGTCGTCGCGGGAGCCGGAGAGCTCGGCAATGCCCCCGTGCCCGACACAGACCCGCACAAGGCCGGGCGGGCAGGGCGGGAGCTCCCGAAGAAGGCCGCCGATAAGGTCCCGCAGGGGCCGCTTGGACATCCACGGCGCTCCGACCAGCTCGAGACCGGGGCGTAAGGTGAGGGGCTCTCCCCCTTCGAGCACGCTCACGTGCGCGGGCCGATGGTCCAAGAAGGCGCGCGAACGGTAGACCGAGCCGGCGTCTAGGGGATCGTGGTTGCCTGGCAACAGGAAGACTGGCGCCGGCACCTCGGCGAGAGCGTCCAGTGCCCGCACCACCGTGCGGCGGTCGACCTGGTTCGACTCAAAGACGTCCCCGCACACGACGACCGCCTCGCAGCTTTCTTCGCGCGCCACGCGGCCGAGCGCTCGGATTGCCTCGAATCGAGCCTGGGTGAACTTGGGCTGAGCGTCGTCCTCCGACAGAAA
>DATFYN010000259.1:0-4248 GCA_035315025.1 Myxococcota bacterium | reverse complement strand
CGTCGGGATGGATCCGGGACTCGAGGACTACGAGGCGTCGCTGCAGCTTCTGAACCTCGTCTTCCGGCAGCCGACGCGTGCAACCCGCAACCACGCGACGGCCTCGTTCCACCAAGGCGATCCGCAGATCGATCTCCACGGCAGTACGCGCGATGTCGTCAAACGCCCGGAGCAATCTCAGACTGACCGCAATGTCGGTTTCGGCGTAATGTCGGATCTGCTCGAACGTCGTGTCGAGGAGTTCTTCGAGCGAAATCCACGGTACAACGACGCGCAGCACGTGCGGCGGTGAATAGAAGCGCGAATTCGGCGGTGCGCGGTGGATCCATCGGATCAGGATTCGGCTCAGCTGGTCGACGCAGGTGATCGCCGTACTGGGGTCGTTCACCGCAGGAGAAATCGCCCGAAGGGCGATGTCGACGATCTGAATCACACCGAACTCGACGTCTTGCTGCAGGGTGCGCGTCGGACCGATGTCAAATGCGGCAAGGAGATCGAGTGCGAGCTCTTCCGTGACGCGCTCGCCGCGCGAAACCGCCATGAGCGGAACTCCTTCCGGAACGAAGTGTCCGACGCGGCGCTCGATACGGATGCGGATGTGGTGCGCCATTGCGAGGCGGAGAATGCGTTCCGCATCGACAAAGCGGATATACCCGGAGCTGCGGCTTAGGATCGAGCTGTTCGTCTCGCCGGGATCGCTTACTGTCGGCACCCGCTGAACGTACTCCCGTGGATGGGGCACGAACTCGTCCATCACCAACTCGGTCTCCCGCGCGATGCGGTCCACGATGTGGTTCACGCTGATCGCCTGCGAGATATGGTTGATGAAAAAGATGAGCCAACCGACGCAGACGATCGCAAGTAGCATCGCCCCGCTGACCGTCGCAGCGGGAAGAAATGGCTGAGGTAGGGAGCGTGCAGCCGGCAGTGCGGCCATGCAGTAGGAGAACGTCCCCAGGAAAATTCCCAGCGTCCACTGCGTGGTCCGATCCCTCACGAAGCTGATCAGGATCCTCGGAGAGAACTGCGTGGAAGCGAGGGTGAGGGTCATGAGAAGGATGGCAAACACGATCGAGACAACGGTCATCGTCGAGGCCGCAATGCCCCCGAGGATGACCTGGCCGACCTGAGGGTCTTGGTGGGATGGGAAGAGAATTGTCGGGATCCAGGCGCTGATGGCGGGCGTGGACTCCTCCGACGCCGACAGCACGGCCCCCGAGAGTCCTAGAACCAGGGCGATCAGGAAAGGACGGACGAGGAATCCGCCGCGCAGCGCATACATTGCCGCGCGGAACTGGACAGGCAGGCGCTGGAAGATGGTCAAGCGCGTTCTTTCTGACCGATCGATCTAGAGAGCGAATGTCGCGTCGAATCGCACGAAATTCAACCTGAGAAACACGCGGTGTCTCCTGTGAAGAGGAGAGCGAGAGCCACGCCCTGACGTGGAAGGAGCCCGAGATCTCGGTACCGCAAGAGGGGCGCGCGGCACCCTCTCAGCGGCGATCTCCTCCGCTGCGCATCGGGGTCGCGCTTGCCGGTGGGAAACCCCCGCATGGCTGCGCGGACCAGGCGGCAGGCCGGATCGAGTCCCGGACTCTCGCCCCCGTTTGCGGGAATCTCGAAAGGCAACAACTCCACACAGTCTTCGGTACGCCGCCCACGCTTCCCTATCGGCCGGCTGCGACGCGCCTAGGAATCTGCGGGCGCGGGCCAAAAAGCACGTGGGGAGCGCAGCTGCCGCTTTTGCCTCGGATACGCCCCGCGGCCGCCAGCGCCGTACGCTCACGTTTCGAGCGCTCCCGTCACCTCCTCGCAAACCTCTCTCACTCGCTCGAATACCGCTTCCTCTTCCGCCACAGCGTCGTGGTGCTGATGCCGAGGGTCTCCGCCGCCTCTTCGAGGGTCACGGCCTCCGCCAAGACACGACGAATGTGGTCTCGCTCCAGCTCTTCCAGGGTTCCCCCGCTGGGTGGCGGCGGGCGCAGCAGCCTAGGCGCCTGAAACACCCGGTCGGGAAGTCCTTCCCTCGGGATGACATCGCTCCGACTAAGGACCACCGCCCGTTCGATGGCGTTGCGGAGCTCGCGGATATTCCCAGGCCACTGGTAGGCGCAAAGCGCTTCCATCGCCTCGGGCGAGAGGCGCAGCCCCGGCCGGCGGTTTCGAAGGGCCGCCGCTGTGAGGAAATGCTCCACCAGCGGGCGAATGTCCTCGGGTCGCTCTCGAAGCACAGGAACCCGCAGCGAGATGACGTTCAGCCGGTAGAAGAGATCCTCCCGAAAATGGCCAGCAGCCACCTCGCGCTCAAGGTCGCGATTGGAAGCCGCGATGATTCGCGCGTCGATCTCGATGGTCTCGTCGCCCCCGACCCGCTCGAACTGGCGTTCTTGCAGAAAGCGCAACAGCTTGGTTTGCAAGGTGGGGGAGAGATCCGCGATCTCGTCGAGGAAGACGGTACCCCCCGCCGCGGCTTCGAGGCGACCGGGCTTGTTCTTGATGGCGCCCGTGAAGGCGCCTCGTACGTGTCCAAACAGTTCGCTCTCGAGCAGCTGGTCCGAGAGTGTGGTGCAGTTCACCACCACGAAGGGCCGCTCGTGCCGGGGGCTCCATTCATGAATCTGGCGGGCGAGGACATTCTTCCCCGCGCCACTCTCGCCCAAGAGGATGATGGTCGCGTCGCTGTTGGCGGCTTGGCGTGCGGTCCTCAGCACGGCTTGCATCATGCTGCTGCGCGAGTCGGTGAGCGGGAGATCGTGCACGACATCTCGCAGTGCCCGATTCTCGACGCGGAGGTTCCCGACCTCGAGCGCCCGCTCGACGGCCTGTCGCACCCGGTCGAGGGAGAATGGCTTGGTCAGATAGTCGTAGGCACCGGCCTTGATAATCGCGACGGCAGATTCGACCGTTGCATACGCTGTCATGATGATCACAAGCGTGTCGGGATGCTGCTGCTTGATCCGCTCCAGAAGCTCAAGCCCATTCATCTCGGCCATTCGAAAATCGGTGAGGACAAGGGCGATGTCGGGTTCTTTGGAGAGCGCGGCCAGCGCGCTGGCGGCGTCCGCGGCCTGCTGGACCGAATGGCCAGCAGACTCAAGAAAGGTGGACAAGATCCGCCGGATGTTCTTGTCGTCGTCGACCACAAGGAGTTTCGTCATGGGGCTTACCGTTCCGGCTCCTCTTTCTTAGGCGACCAAGTGAAGCGCGACCATCGTGACGTCGATCAGCTTGATGAACACGAAAGGAAGAAGCACGCCCCCAACGCCCCAGATCAAGAGATTGCGCCGCAGCAGAGCCTCTGCACCGATCGGCTGGTACTTGACCCCACGCAACGCAATGGGAATGAGTGCGGGAATGATCAAGGCGTTGAAGATCACCGCCGACAGGATGGCCGAGGTGGGCGAATGCAGGTGCATGACATCCATCGCCTTGAGCCACGGGAGCGTCCCCGCAAACAGCGCCGGCACGATCGCAAAGTACTTCGCCACGTCGTTCGCGATCGAGAACGTGGTGAGCGCACCTCGCGTCATGAGGAGCTCTTTGCCGATCTCCACGGCCTCGATCAGCTTGGTCGGATCGCTGTCAAGATCCACCATGTTGCCGGCTTCTTTGGCCGCGTTGGTCCCCGAGTTCATGGCCAGGCCCACGTCCGCCTGGGCGAGAACGGGAGCGTCGTTGGTGCCGTCCCCCATCATCGCCACGAGCTTGCCCTCGGCCTGCTCCTTGCGGATATACGCGAGCTTGGACTCGGGTGTCGCCTCCGCCACGAAGTCGTCCACTCCCACGCTGTGCGCGATCGTTGCGGCGGTGAGCGGATTGTCGCCGGTGATCATGACGGTCTTGAGCCCCATCCGGCGCAGCCGATCGAGCCGCTCCCGCATGCCGGGCTTCAGGATGTCCTCCAGGAGGACGACGCCCGCGATCTTTTCGCCCTCCGCCACGGCCAGCGGGGTCGCCCCCGCCGAGGCGATGGACTCCACGATCTTGGCGAGGTCCGCAGGCGCATGGCCGCCCTTGCTCTCCACGTACTTCACGACCGCATCCACCGCTCCCTTGCGGATCGGCCGGCCCCCGGGCACGTCGATCCCGCTCATCCGCGTCTGCGCCGTAAAGGCCACGAACTCTGCGCCCGCAAGAGAGGACAGCTCGCCTCGTCCCAGGCTCTGCTCGCGGAAGAGCTTCACGATGCTCTTGCCCTCCGGCGTCTCGTCGGCCAGCGACGCCAGGGCCGCCAGGCGGCCAAACTCC
>DATFYN010000258.1:0-3730 GCA_035315025.1 Myxococcota bacterium | reverse complement strand
GTCCCAGCGCTCCATCAGCACGCAGCCCACACCCGCGGCCAGCGGGAAAGCAAGATTGAGCGCGAGGGGCGCAGCGTGGTACAGAGGGCCGGTGACGAGAGCCAGGTCCTCCACCGGACGGAAACTCGCGGTGCGGGTGAGCGGTGCCGTGAGAGGCGAGCGCGGGATGGCTTTCCGATAGACCCCCTTGGGCCGCCCCGTGGTGCCGGAGGTGTAAAGCATTGAGGTGCCGAGGCACGGATCCTCGAGCTCGTGGCGGGGCTGAGCAAAGAGGGCTTCGTCGTAGCTCTCGAAGCCGTCGATCGCGCCTCCTATCGCGAGGCGCAGCTTCGCCCCAGGTGCGCGCTCTGCCGCCTCGACGGCAGTGGCAGAAAAACGCGCGTCGGCGAGAAGCGCCTTTGCCTCGCAGTCCGCGACGATGTAGCCGGCCTCCTCGCCGGTTAAATGCCAGTTGATCGGTGTGATGCGAAGCCCTGCACACTGAGAAGCGGCGTAGGCTTCTGCGAACTCCGGACGGTTCGAACACAGCAGTGCGACCGCGTCTCCCGCGCGCAAGCCGCCCGCACGCAGTGCGCGCGCGAGCTGGAAAGCGCGCGCTGCAAGCTCCGCGAAGCTGCGGTCGCCACACGCAGACTGGATGGCCGGGCGGTCTGGAGCCTCTCGGGCGTGGAAGGCGATCAGCATGCCCTGGGCCGCGGCATTCCCCGCCGAGCGGGGAGGAAGGGGACTCGCGCTCGTCACAGCTTCTCGGGTGCCTCGAAGCGGCCGTGCATCTTCTCCATCCAGGTGGAGAGGAGCGCACGGCGCGGAAAGCCGAGCCCCCGCAGCTCGCCCGCGATGGGATGGGTTCCTAGCTCGAGCGTCGCCCCCCCAAGCCGGAAACCCACGCCCTTGGCGCCCGAGGTGAACGCCGTGCGATGGAGCGCGCCATTCAGATAGCTGTACGTAAGAAGGGAGGTATCGGCCATGCGCTGGCTTCCGCCGCGCGGCACGGAAAACGTGAGAACGTGCTGACCCTCCGCTCGCCAGGTGCAGACCGTGCGCCGCTCGCCATATGCGAAGTCGATTTCGTGCACGACCTTTGGGAAACCCCAGATCGTGCGGCCCGCCTCGCAGGTGAAGGCCTGGTTGACGGGCAGACGGTGGATATAGGTCGGCAGACGTGCGCGAAAGAAGTCCGTGACCGGCCCGATCACAGGGAGGCCGCGAGGCGCTCCGCGCTCGCGCACGAAGAAGGCGATCGAAATCTCGTTGTAGTCGCCGAGATCGTTGTCCTTGTAGTCGATGCACGCGATGCTAGCGAGCGCGTAGCCGGGCCAGAGTTCGACGACATCGAGCTCAGGACCCGGCAGGAGGCGCCTGGCCGTCGCGGCGTTCACAAGGTAGGTAGCCGCACCCGAGGACGCCTCGCGAACCATGCAAGGCAGGGTCACGGTTCGACCTTGGATGGTGTAGCTGCGGGGAGCCTCGGCCATGGCACCTCCTGGCTTTGCAATCGCATTATGCCATGGCCGAAGGTGCGAGCGGGAGTTGCGGCGAAGGCCGCGCCCGAGCGCGGGGCCGCGGCGCCGGGCGACGATTTCGCAGGGAAGCCTTGGACGAGCTGCGCTAGCTGGACACGGTTGTGGAGCCTCGGCTCGCCTTGCGATCGGCCGAACATGATCCTTTCGTTTGGCCGACCCGAAGCTTTCGATTGGCCGATGTGGAGGTGGATATTGTCGTCGAACACGGCGCGCGTGCGCGGGCGGGCGTGGAGGTGAAGGCGGCTGTCACCGTCACCGCGGCAGATTTCCGCGGACTGCGCAAGCTGCGGGAGGCGGCCGCGAAGCGCTGGGCGGCCGGCGTGGTGCTCTACGACGGCGAGGTTAGTGCAAGCTGCGGCGACGGCCTCTTCGCAGTGCCTGTGCGAGCACTGTGGGAAACGGGATGAGGCGTCGGCCCGCGGGACCTGTCCCAGGCGCGGTACGAATCAGCTCTCCTCGAGTGACCCCACGGGGTAGCCGGGAGCACCGGCAGCCTTCCACTCCTCGTACAATTTAAAGAACTCGGGCCCCATCGGATTGATCCCTCGAATTGGCATCGAGCCGCGACGGATGGTCCAGTCGTGGGGCGAGAGCTCGCCGGCGCGCAAAAAATGGCGCTCCGCTGCCTGCGTCCGGCCCGCGCGGTGGAGATGCCACGCGAGAGTGAACTCCGCCCGGGCGAGCTGGTTCTCTCTAGACGGAAGCAGCTGCTGGGCGCGCACTTGACCCACGGGCATGACACCGCGCCCCTCACGCACCCAGGCACGCACCGCCGCGAGGAAGGGTGCCGAGTGCTTGCCGTGGAACTGAACGAACGTGTCGGTCCCAAACTGCGAGTCGTTCGGTCGCACCATGCGACCCTCTTCGTCGATCCAAACGACTGTCGGCACATTGATGATGTGGTACAGGTCCGCCAGCACGTGCTCGGAGTCGACGAGGCTTGGGTGGGTCGGGCGCGCCCGTTCGATGTAGGGGCGCGGGTCTTCGGCGTTGCGATCGAGTGCCACGGTGATCGGCACGAACCCCTGGCTGCCTAGCTCCTCGTACAGTGCCTGCCAGACCGGCAGGTCCTCACGGCAGCCTCACCAGGATGCGTAGGCGATGAGAAGCACCTTCTTGCCGCGCTGCTCGGAAAGGGAGTGGAGCTTCCCGGCGAGATCGGGGAGGGTGAAGTCAGGCGCTTCCAAGGATGCGAGGCGCTCCGCGCGCTCCATGGGTGAAGCGCCAAGGACAGCGAACCGCTCGTCCGCGTCCAGCGCCAAAGGTCGACCGAGCAGGTCCGCGAAGGTGCCGAGGTCGGTCCCGCCTGGGCGTACAAGCGCGCTGCGGTCCCGAACGGGAAAGCAGACGTCCCCTTTGCACAGGCCTTCGGGTTTCAGCTCAAAGCCGAAGGCGGTGCGCAGTGCTGCGGGGGAGAGGAGGGGCGTGCCGCCGGCTGCCTCGGCCTCGACCCGCGTCTCCCGCGTCTCGTCGATCAGGGTCCAGGAAGCCATCGGATTACCTCCGCCGCGAAGTCGGCCTCGCCCGAGCATACGCGTCGCCCGCAGGCACCCACAAGACGTATCGTCGAGGGGGGCGCTTTGGGCGGCCCCGTCCTCGTCGCAGGGGGGGACCACGGCGAATCCGTCGGACGAAGCGACCCGGTCGGATGCGAAAGCGGGCGCAAGGCAGGAGCGGCCGCCGGGGGCGCGAGCGGCCCCGTGCGCGCACCCCTAATCGGGCAAGGCGCGTTCGCGGTACGAACGCGTACCCCGCGTAAACTCCGGACCCCGTCCCCAGTCGAGACGGGTCATCTTCTGGGCGTGCTCGGGGTCGTGTCTCTTGCAGGCGTCGGCGTACTCCTGGAAGGCGCGCTGCGCTTGGGGCACCGCCCAGAAGTCTTCTTCTAGGCTCCAAAGGCCGTTGCCCGCGTACTGCAAGAGGGTGACGCCTGGGAAATCGATGACCCCTGTCCCGCTCGGATGGTCTCGCCGGTTTTGCATATACACGACGACGCGTCCCGATTCGTCGAGCATATGCCACTCGTACGCGGTGTAGATCTCGGGGTACTTGGCCATGGTCGGAACGATCCAGCGCCGAATCTCTTCGCGACCGTTGCGAGTTCCGAGGACGTGTTCCACGTAGCGGGCATCCGGAGTAAAGAGGTCCGCCCACTCGGACCAACGCTCGCCGACGGCGCCGGTTCGCCAGTAGCGACGGAAGGCCTC
>DATFYN010000257.1:0-3431 GCA_035315025.1 Myxococcota bacterium | reverse complement strand
ACCGCAACACATACCTCATCATCACCTTCACCACGTTGCGTTCTGATGACGAGCTCTCGTGGACGGTCCTGTATTGTGCCCATTGCTTCGATGCCGTTCAGGATCAAGTTCAGCACCACCTGCTGCAGTTGAACGCGGTCTCCCATTATGGGAGGGAGGTCAGCGGCCAGTTCCATTTGCAATATGACCCGATTTCTTCGCATCTCGCTCCTCGCGAGGACGACAACCTCTCCAATGGCCTCGTTGATATCCAGCCGTTCCTTCGCGGCGCGAGTTTTCGTGAAAAGGGCTCGAATGCGTCTGGTCACGTCGCCGGCTCGATCCCCATCACGGATAATGCGGCGAATCGCTTCGCGGGCTTCGACAAGGTTTGGCGAATCCCCAGCCAGCCAGCGCAAGGAGGCATTTGCGTTGGTCACAATGCCTGCGAGAGGCTGATTGACTTCGTGCGCGATCGACGCAGCCATTTCTCCCATCGTCGTTAACCGCGTCACACGAGCCAACTCGCTTTGCGCTTCGCGCAAAGAAGCCTCGCTTCGCCGCAGTTCGTCCTCTGTCCTCTTGCGCTCAGCGTTTTCTTGTTGCAGATCGGCGTAAAGCTGCGCGTGCTCGAGCGAGATCGCTGCTTGCGAAGCCAACAGCTCCAGCACTGCGATCCGATCCGACGTGAAGGCGCCCGCAGTCAGATTGTTCTCCAGATAGAGTAAGCCGGCTAGTTTTGCCTGCTTTACGATGGGCAGGCAGAGAATGGATCTGGTTCGCCTCCGCTTTAGATAACCGTCCCTTGAAAAGAGGTTCGCAACTGAAGCATCGTGGAGGACCACACTCTCCAGCGTGCGAATCACGTAATGGAGCACGGATTCGGGGAGATCGGCGAGGGTGATTGAAGTATGGCGAAGAGCAACTTCTATCACACCGCGGCCGGTCCTGGCTTCTGCCTCAATCTGGGGCTCATTGTTGCGAATAGCAATCAGCACGCCTCGCTCCGCCCCGGCATGTTCGACCGCAATCCTCATCAGGGCCTCGATGAGCTTATCGAGGACGATCTCGCTAAACACAGCCTGCGAAGCCTTGACTACCGTCCCGACATCCAACTGCACGACCGACGTGCCTATCGTGGTGATCGGCGAGGAAGAAGTTCGTTCCTCATAAAGCCGAGGGTGAGATTGGTCAATTTGCCGCACCTTGCCGAGTGCACCCCAGCGAAGATAGCAGTAGCGGGCGTTTCGCAAATAGGCGTGGGCGATCGTCTCGAAGCCGCGCGCGGAGTAGAACCGCGCAGCAACTTCATGCGCGATGGCTTCGTTGTGGACGAAGCCATGTTCCCGGGCCGATTGAATAGCCTTTTCGTAAAGCTTCTCGGCATCCAGCTCGCGGCCTTCGATCCTCGCAATCTCAGCGGCGATCAATGCCGCGCGGTTCCCGAAATTCTCGGGACAATTCTCCGCCAACATAACGATCTGCTTGTGGTCGGCGGCGAGTGCATCGCAATACCGGACCTTCTCCTCGGACGATGCACAGTCGTACTGTGCCGCCCGGGCAAGCGCGACATAGAAAGTGTATTCAGCCCACTCAAAATGTCCCGGCCCGGTTTGCGGTAGCGGTTCGGCCTGCGATGCTGCCGCGAGGGCAGACGCGTAGTCGCACGCGTGAAAGCGCGCCTGCAGCTTGCGGATCCAATACCAGCGTGTGGCAAATACCGGGTGAGGATTGGCCTTCAAGTGCTGCTCGAACCGGCTCTCATCAAACTCTGGATCGCTGAACGAGGACAAGCTCGCCGTCAAGCCAATGAGGGCCCGGATGAACCTGAGCTGTCCGATTATTATATCGACGATGTAACCAAACTTGGCCTTTCGTGCGAACTCGAGTCCCTTTTCGGCCTCCCCCAGCACGTCGGCGAGCGGATCGCCGGTGGCAAGGAGGACCGTAACCAAACGGTCGCAGGAATAGGCCGCGTACTTCAGGTCGCCCGCCTCCTGCGCGGTGGTGAAGGAGCGTCGCAACAATTCGAGACTGTTGCGCAAGTGCCTCGACCAGGGATTGATAAAATAACCGAAGCACTGGGAGACGCGGGTCCTAAAACGCTCCAGCCCGCGCTTCTCCACCAGATCAAAGCCTACCTTGCCGAATCGGAACGCGGCCTTGTAGTCTCCGAAACGCGGCTCCACGAACCAGCCGAGTTGGACGTAGGCGACGCATGATCCGTCGCTGTTGCCGCGCTCAAGGCTGAGGTTCACGATCCGAGTGACGACGAGACACCGCAGATTCTCGTCGGTGAAATATGCGGGCTCCTCGACGGCCGTAAGAACGTCAAGAGTTGCCCTGCAGGCCAGGTCGGTCATCGGGGGCAGGTCGCCGAGCGCCTCGATCGGCCGGTCCCCAAGCTGTTGCCAGATCCGCTGATATTCCTGTCGCACCTCTTCGTTCGTTGGGTGCGGCGACCAGTCGACGCCCACGCGCCGGAGGTATTCGAGGCCCGACGCGACAGCGCGGTCGCTCTGATCCAAGGCGGTGTAGAGTTCCGTTTGCAGGCGGGCGACGGCAGCATTGTCGACCAGATCGTCGGCGCGACGCGACAGCATCGACAGCCGTTCTTCCGCCGCCGCGAACTCTCCCGTCAAAAACTCGCACTCAGCCCGCTGGAACTCCAGCGCGAAGGTGAGCGAGTACCGCTGCTCCCAACTCTCCTCTGTCAGCAGCGCGCGGCCGGCGACAAAGTAGGTCAGCGCCGAGGCATAGGCCGTCGAAGTCTTGGCCCGCTTACCAGCAACGAGATTGAGTTCGGCGACCCGCTCTCGCTCCTCCTGCGAATCGATTAACACGGTACCGCGATTGAGCTGATTGACGATCTCGAAGATCTTCTCCTGCATCTCCTCGGGCGCTGTCCGTGACACGAACAATCTGCCGATCCTGAGGTGTACCGCCGCCCGCTCGCTTTCAGGAATGAGCGCGTAGGCTGCCTCCCGCACGCGATCGTGGAGGAACGTGTAGACGCTATCCTGCCGGAAGACGAGTCCCGCCCGAACAGCCTCCCAGAGAGCCGCGTGGATTGCCTCCTCCGATTCCCCTTGAACCAGGGCCAGGGTGGCGATCTCGGCGACGTTCCCCAGACAGGCGAGCTGTCCTAACGCTTCCTGCGTCGTTTGGGGCAAACGGCTCAGCTTCCGGGCCATGAGATCCACCACGTTATCGGTGTAGCCCTTGGCGCGGATGCGCGCCAGATCCCAGCTCCAGGCCGCCGCACCTGAGTCGGGCACGAGCAATCCCTCCTCGGCCAGGGCCGTCAAGAACTGGATTGCGAAGAACGGATTGCCCCCAGTCTTCTCGTGCACCAGTTCTGCCAGGGGCCGGGCGGAATCCTGCTCGCAATGCATGGAATCGGCCACCAACCGGCCCACATCGTCGAGCCCAAGAGGCGCAAGTAAGATTTG
>DATFYN010000256.1:0-14589 GCA_035315025.1 Myxococcota bacterium | reverse complement strand
GAAGAACTCCACGACCGTCTCCGTCGGGTTGACCTCCTGAGTGAATATGACCCACTCGGGTCCGATCTGCGGGGACCGGATTCGGCGGCGGGCTGAGTTGATGTGGGCCGGGTCGGGGGGAAGGAGACCCCTCGACTCCTTGCTGTCGAAGTTTTCGACCTCGGCCAGGGCGCTCAGGCGTTCGCGTTGAAGGTAGGCACTCAGTTCGTCGTCGCTGAAAAGGTAGGCGGGCTCTTTCATGAGGTACACGACTCCCTACCCTTGCGCCTGAGCGCCGGGCGGCTCGGAGGCCGTTGATCTCCGGGTGAAAGAATTCCCGAATCCGGGGATGTGCCATTTACCAATTCTAGCGCAGTTTACCGGCAGAGGTGCTAGCAAGCGGGCGTGGCGGCGGGGTGCGGGCGCGTGGTGCATCTGCGCGGAGCCGGCGGGCCGGTCGAGAGCTCGGCGCTTGGCGCACCCTGTTTCCCGGTCTTTCCAGTTGTCTCCCGGCATTTCCCGGGAGCCGTCCGGATCGGGCGACTGGGCGCTGAGCGCTCGACGCATATCTCTGCCGCCGTGGCCTCGTTACCCAGAGCGCCTGCCCCGTCAGCGATATTCTGCGCGGCTTCCGCGATGCGCTCAGCGGCGAGTTGCCCAGCGGAAGTGCTGGCAATGCGCTCGGCGCTCAGCAAGGTGCCGACTCCACCGTGGCGCCACGCAAGCGACCCCGAGTTCGCCGTGATCGGTACCGGCTCCTCACGCGAAAGTCATCCAGCAGCTCCTAGTGCGGGTGTACGGTCCGCTTGAGGGGAAAGGCCACATGGATCTCGACCTAATGGGGATTGCCGTCGGGTTGGCGATGATGGCGCTCGTGATCGCCCTGAGCCGGGCGGGCAACCTTTAAGTCCGACGGCGGTGTCCCTTCCATCCGGATAGGCATTGTCTACTCAAGGATCTCGAACTGGGCGGGTGGGAACCGGTTGAGGCGCAGGTCGCGGCGAACTCCGTCGAAGCGCGGCAGAAGATGACTCTCCCACGACGGTGCCGCCGGGATCACCTCGTCCTTCGTCGGTTGCGCGGAATGGCTAATCAGGTGCGCCCGGATGTCTTCCGGCAAATCGCGCCAAGAAGGCGCGAAGTTTAGTATCACGCAGTCGCGCCGTAGCTCACTCGTGTTTGCGTGCGTTCCGTGCAGCAGCCGGTAGTCAATGACAACGGAGTCGCCCGCAGCGAGCCGTAGGGTCACCTGATCGGCGTGGTCGCACAACGCGGGATGTCCGGGCACGAGCCCTTCGGTCGCAGCTTCCTGGGCTTCCTGCAGAGTCGCGTGGATCGCCAAGCTCCGCAGATGCGAGCCCGGTAGGAGACGGAGTATCCCACTCGACTCGCAATCCGTGTGGTTGAGGTAACAGAGGACAGCGACCTGCGGAGCCGGCCGGCGGAAGCTCACCGGGTGATCCCAGCACCACCAATCCTGGTGCCACCACAACGGACCACTTCTCGCGTCCTTGATGCTCATGTAGGCGGAGATCCAGCGGAGGTCGTTGGCCCCCGTGGCGTCCCGGACCAGCTGAACGCGACGCTCGGATTCGAGAAGAAATCGGACGGTTGCATCGCTCCAGCGCAGCGGCAAGAGAGTGTTATGGGGACGCGCGCAGCTTGGATCGCGTGGCCGGCGCAGGGCAGCATCGACATCCGACCGAAGCCGCTCAGGCTCGTTCTTTTCGAGGAATCCCTCCATCACCAGGAATCCGTAACGGGAGAAGCGCTCCTGCCGAGATTTGAGAGACGTCCTGGGTGCGAGGTTCGTCGATGCCATGCGCGTCCAGCCTATCTCAAGGCACCCGTAGGGGCGGTCCTGGGATTGCCAACCGGCAGTAGACGCGACGGCCTGTGACGGCCGCCGCGTCCTAGGTGGTCATCGCTTCGGCGGATTCGGGGGCTGGCCGGGAGAGGTCGGCTTATTCGGCGGCAACGGGCGGTCCTTCGGCGGCGCTCCTTGGCCGGGCGGTTTCGCGGGCTGTCCGGGCTTAGGACTGCCGTGCTTGGGGTCTGACATGAACATCTCCGTAGGACCGCGGAGAGCGCGACCCCGGTAGAGCCCGCAACGAGGGGAGCGGCGGACCAAGCCGCGCGCCTATTCGAAAAGCGGGTGGAGCAATCGCACGGGTTGCACCCCCGCCCATTGCAGCTTCTGCCTGTAACCGCCCGCCTCCAGCAGGTCCAGAAGATCAGCAGGCTCCGGGGTAGTCCGGGAGCACGATTGACGAGACCTCCAGGTTGGCGACTGGGGAAGCCGCGGTCGTCGTCGGCGCGGAGCAACAAGCTGCCGGTCTCAAACCGCTCCGCGGCTTCCACGGAGGCGACGTTCGGCCGCTGGCGGAGCCACTTCGACAGGGCGTCAATCTGAGACTGCGTCGCGCCGTGGTGCGGCATCCGTTGGAGTGTGGCCCCCATGGGGTACCGCGCTGCCGGTCAGGTTCCATGTGTGTTCGTCGGGTGCACCCAGATCTCACCGTTTGGGAGAGGTTCGAATCGGGTGCCGCGGCCGGCAGCACGGCAGGATGATCATAGCATGGGCGACCGCCTACATGTGCATCAGGAGGATCGTGGTCACCGCAATCCACGCGACCAGGAAGAGCACGGTGGGCTCCGGGATTTGCACGCCCGCCAGCCTGCACTCTTTTGAGTCGGACCCCGCGCCTCGAGCCCGCAGGATGGTCCCGAGGGCCGCCTTGCGCGAAGCGCTCGGCCACACTATGCGCGGCCTGAGCAGCCAGGTGGACCGGAGACCCGGCTCCGGGGGCTACGGCACCAACCTAACGAGAAGCTTGGCCATTTGCTCGAGATCAGTATGATCGAAGATGCTGCTCAGCGGGATGGTGGGTAGACCGTCCGGGTCATACCACATAAGCCAGTAGCACTTCTCGCCCGAAACGACCTCGATGACATGTTCGAGCCAGAGGGTGTAGCCATTGTGCTTCACAAGGGGTTCCGCGAAGACGGAGCCTCGGACTGTGGAGTGCGGCCAGTGAGCCTCGCCCTTCCCGATGTTCGTGCGGTAACGCCGGTTGCCGCACGTGAAGGTGAGTCGCTCCCCTTTCTCGGATATCCGGTGGTCTTTCATGGTGACTCTCGCCACCAAAGGGTAGCTCCTCAGTCTGCCGACCGCTGCGAACGCTCCTCGGCCCCGGGTTCACGGCGACCAGCCTGCCACAGCCGTTCGCCCAAAGATCAGTGCCAACTGCGCGATGCCACCGAGCCCGCGCTGATCTACTTCAGTGGCGGGGGCGGCCGCGTCGCTGCTCCCAATTCATTCCGTGCTGCGCACCCGGAATGACTTTGAGAATCGCCTGTGCCACCCCTCGGTAGAGCCTATAGAACTCGTCGTCCCCGAACGCAGCCCCACTGTGGAACATGCCGGTGTTGTAGGGTTTCCCATCGATCAGTGCATCCTGCCGGTCGTAGTGCCCAAGGACATCTGCATGGTCGGCCACCACGAAGCCCCGATCTCCCCAGGCTCGTCGGGGTTGACGATCTGGCGGACGGTGTTCACCACCCCGTCGTTCAGCGTCGGAGAAATCGGCGGCAGCTTGCTCTTGTCGCTGCGGATCACAAACTCCGGGTTGGGCTTTTCGACTAGCTCAGAAGGCGGCCGCACTTCGCGACGACAGGCGATACATCCTCTGAGCCCTGCGTGAGCCTGTACATGTCGCGGAAGAAGGGATCGCTCGGCCGCGTCTTATCGTCCCGGGGCACGGTGCCGCTGACAAAGCAGGTGAGCGCGATGTCTGGGTCCGGCGCAAGGCGCTTGCGCACGACCTCCATGCTCTTGGGCTTGAGGTCTTCGATGAGCTTGCGGTTCCGTGCCACCTGCCACATGAACTTCAGCACGTCGTTGGGAGCCGCGAGTTCGATCCCGGCAGCCGCAGCCAGATCGCGGGGGATGAGGGTCAAGAGATCGACTAGCGTGCGCATTTCCGGGAGGATTGCCGTCGGGTGGCGCAGCGGGTTTTCGCCCCAACGCGCGAGCCGGCTATCGGCGAGACCCGTTCCATAGTGAGGCGCCGAGATCGTGACGACGGACTTGATCTTCTGGCGGACGACGCTCGCCTTCTTGTCCCAGGTATCGCCATAGAGGGGCCGGGTGCAAGCGAGAAGCTGAGCATCCACACCCCCCGTGCTGTGGCCAATCAGGTGGATGCGCTCGGCGCCGGATAGCTTCTTGCAGAAGCCCTCCAACTCGTGGAGCAGACCTTTTTGCCGCTTCCGGAGACTATCGGTCGGCAACGTCGTTACAGGAATGACCGGAACGCCATACCCCAGGGGCTCTTCGAGCAAACCCCGGAGGACGCCGATCAGCCGATCTGCGAAGTAGTAGAAGCCTCCGAAGCGAGTGAAGCCGAGAAAGCCCGGGACCAAGACCACGACATCCGGAGTTTGCATCCGAACGACCCTCCTGAGCGACCTCGCTCTCCGCGGGGCCGCCGCACTACGCCGCACTAGGTTGGGATTGATGGTGACGAGCCTCTCACACGAGCAAGACCAAAATGCCAGCAAGAACGGCGAGTGCGAGGGAGCCTAGGCGGGACCACGTGCGCCGGCATGCGGGCGGCCGGAAGCTAGACCGGACGATGCTGCATCCCGGTGTTGCTGTTGATGAAGGGCAGATGGCTAGGTTCACGATGACCAAGCGATGCCAAACCCCCGTGGAACAACGCATGCCCTGCCTGCACCAAGCCTCTCGTGCCGCTGGGCCGCCCCCACGAGCCGCTATCGGAAAACGGTCGGTCTATCAAACGCCGTTTCATTCCGGCGAGACCCTCACTCCGGGGAGTAGGGCGTCAGCTGAGCTTGATAGTTCCTTGCACCCCACCCGAATCCTCCGAAAACACCCTCATGTGCACCTTCTCGTGCGATGATTCGCGGACCGGCGCTGAAGGCGAGGCACGGCGTCCGAGCGGGTCAGAGAGACTCTTGCTGCACCGGGGTCGCACGCGCCGGCCTCGCCGGTTTTGGCGACGGATGCAGGCAATACCGCCATGGTCGCTTCCCTGGAGTACAGAATCCGCTGCGCACACTGCGGCTACGTCGAGCGGATCGCGCTCGAGTGGTTACTTAGGCATCCCGAGTTTCCCTGCCCACAGAGCTGTGGGGCCAGCATCGTCAGTCCCGTCGCCGAACTGTCCGAGATCCCGGTCTCCGGGCGCTCCTCCGACACGCTGGACCTCAGCACCTGGGAGCCCAAGAAGGTGCGACGACCCGCCGCGGACGAAAGGGTCGGTCGTCACAGGAGTGTGCGCAGAAAGACCCGCCGCGGAGGCGACCATCGATGAGAAACTCTCTCTGGCCGGCGTCGAAGGTCTGAGAGAGCACGTCACCGACAGCCACTCCAAGCAACGCGCGGCGTACCGTCGCCCTCACCTTCCGCCGGCCCTTTCTCGCTTGAGCCGCATCCGCAGTCGCGCCTTCGTCGCAGAGTTCGCGGGGTTCAGGTTGCACCGTACCCGGCAGCCGCCTCTGCCGGAGACCGGCGCGGCAAGGGCAAGGCGAGAGGGTCGTTGCGCCCTATATGCGCGGCGGCGCTCGGGCGCTCGGAATGTGGACGACGTCACGCGCCCTGACGCGACCTGGCTTCACGCCCGGCGCATAGCTTCAGCCTGGATTCGCGCTGTAGACGATGCTTCCATCGGACAGGCGCTCGCTGGTCACCCGAATCGTGCGGCTGGTGGCCGAGCGCGCGATGTATTCGATGAATCCCTGGGCCGTGAAGCGTGCGCAGTCCGGGAATTCCGCCGCATTGCGGACCGTGATTCGAAAGATCCCAAGGGGCGCCTCCGCATCCACGTCAAACCGCCACTCGGTGAAGTTGTACATGACGGGGCCGAGCGTCACGATGAGCTTGCCGACTCGCGTTCCCCATTTCTCCGCCGTCGCATCGAACTGGCTGTAGAGACCGGCCTTGTGGAGGCGCTCCGCCGCGCGCCAGCCGCGCTGGAAGAGGTACCCCTCGACGTCGCCGTGCGCCTCGATCGAGACCAGGAGATCGAGCACGCGGCGATAGGTGTCCATGGGAACCCAGGTCGCCGGACCGATCTTGGACTCGAGGATGATGAGATCGTCCGGGGCGAGCTGGTCTTCCATCTCTTCGCGCGTCAGCTTGCGCGTGTCGAGGAGCCGCTGGAGGTCCTCGAGGGCGGACTGGAAGCCCGATCCCTTGATCGACGGAACCCGCACGGACACACCTCACCCTCCCCAGCCCCAAAGAGGTTGATCGGTACAGCGTGGCGCGCTCTTGAGCCTCAATCTTGCCTATCGCAGAGCGCCCAGACCTGCCGCCCCAGCCGCTCTAGAGTCCTTGAGCGGCGTTTTCGTTTACAGTTGAGTCAAGTTTTGTCATGACGCATAAGCCTCCCCCTCTCCCCACGTTGGATCGTGGTTGCGAAGAGGCTGGCAGCGAGCAGCGGACCGTGGAGGGATGCGTGGCATTAGTTAGTTGGCGTGATTTGCCGCGGTCCCGCTTAAACACGGGATGGAAAACTCGCCGAGGTGGCGGTCATTGATTTGCCGGTGCGTTTCTCCTCCGCGGCACGGTTGTCCTCTGCTATGTCGAAGCAATCGTATCATGCCTCGTGGGTCTGAGGCGAAGCCTCGCTAGCACTGAGAGACGCTGCCCGCCTGCTGAAGCCCATGATACAAGGCAGAGGGGGGTGAAAAATGCGCGGAAACGATCGCGAGAAGGACGGAATGATTCGGCTACGTCTCGCTGGAGCCGCGGATTCCCGAGAATCATCCCCTTGCCTGCTGCCATACCCGATCAAGACAAACAGCAGGTTCCCTTCAAGATGATGAAGCGGCGCCGCAAATCTGGACGAATGACTCCAGTTTGCTTCGGCCGGCACAATCGTGTCGGTTGTCAGGCGCCGGAACCGGCCGTCTCAGGGACAGCGAGGCCCTCTCCGCTTGCATTCTTGGCTCGGAGCTCGTCGAGGAGCTGTTTTGGCCCCCCCTGGTCGATGATCTCCTGGAACTGGGTGCGGTAGCTCGAAACGATACTCACGCCCTCGACGGTGACGTCGATCACGTACCACGTAGCGTCCTTCTGGCGGAGCCGGTAGTCCGCCTTCACGTCCCCGGCCTTGCCGACAATCTGTGATTGGACCGTGACGTCGCTCAGCGGCTCCTGGCGCTCCCTGACGACCACGAACTTTTCTCCGCCGAACTGCCCGATGCGCCGGCCGTAGCTGATCGTGAGCGTGCGCTTAAACTCGTCTTGGAACTGCTGGCGCTGCTCCGGGGTAAACTGCTTCCAATACTTCGCCAGAACCAGGCGGCTCACCGTCTCGAAATCAATGGTCGCGTAGGCGATCTGCTCGAGGCGCTTGATCTTCTCGCCCTCGCTCGCGCCCGAGTTCAAGATTTCGAGCGCCTTGTGAGCAGTCACCTCGACCACCGTCCGGGGCGTATCCGCCGCGTGGGACGCCCCGGGTGCGAGAGCCAGCGCGATAGCGAGCGCAAACCCGATACCGAGAGTGGCGATGCCCGTCCAACTGCGTCGCTTCTTCGGCTGCATCCTGGAAACAGAGCTCCTCTTCTTGGGGTTGCGCGGTGACCCGGGCCGTCCTCGACTCCGCTGCGTCGATGCACCGACATCCGATGGTCAGAGACGGCCACCTGCGGGTGAGCGCTTGGATTAGGCACCCCCGAGTCGCCGAAATACGTCTTCGACCGAGGAACTCGTCGCTTCTTTCGCGGGCGCGAGGCCGCTCAGGCGGCGGGCAATCGTCGAGCAGATGGCGTCAGGCTCCTTCACGCCGCGGGCTTTGAGTTCTCCAGGGAGCACCCTCTTCACGACCACAATCATCTGCGCGGCGGTGACCTCCCGTGCGTCGAGCCCGGAGCTCTTGAGCGCGAGCCGAATCGTCCCTCGCGCGCTCAGGCTGTCAAACGATGTGGCCTGTGCGAGCTCCTGGCACGCGGATTCGAAGACTGCCGACTCGCTCATCGGATCACAGCCTGGTCGGCGCCGCGCGTGCCAAGACGCGCAACTTGTAGGCCGCCGGAGGGAGGAAAGCGAGCCAAACGCAGCCCGCCGCTGCAAGTCCAAGGGGAGCGATGACGAGGCTTCCCGCGGGCGATACTGCGATATCGACTCCGAAGAACGCCAAGACCGAGCTGAAGACGTTGATCACGAAGGCTAAGAGCATTCCGGCCCCCCAGAGTCGCATGCGATCGGCCACGACCGGATCCGCAAGGCCCAGCTTTGCGCGCTTGGTGAGAAGACGGTGGTAGCGGAGCGATTCGTAGGCGGCCCACGCGATCGGCACGCCGTCGAGCGCCATGAACACGTGGTGCCCGGCACCTTCGTTGCGCAGCGCCGCGGAGGCCAGACCCACCGTGACACTCTGAAGGTCCAGGGCCGCTGCAAGCGCACAGGCAAACGCGAGAGTGAGCCAGCCGGCCCACGATTCCCTGGGGTGGAAGACGCGCCAGTTGAAGACACAGACGCCGACCGTGCCGACAATGTTGAAGAGGGTGGAGACGAGGAAGAGGCCGATACGCATCGACTCGGGCATCCCGCTCGCGAGCCGCGCGATGCTGACCAGGGGATAACCCAGGCCGCCCATCAGGAAGAGCGCCAACCCGATCGCGAACTCGGGAACCTCCCGGGTGTGCCGGGCGAGGAGCAAGAGGCGCAACCCGATCACCAGACTGGCGAGGATGAAGGAGACCCCGCCGATCGCTCCGAGCAGCTCCATGGACACCTCGCTGGCCACACGAATCCCCAGTAGCGCGTATCGGTGGACGGGAAGAGAACTTAAGGGAGGGATCTGGGCGTGAGTGGTGTCCGAAGTGTTACGCGACTATTGCCTCGGTGCGTGCAGTGAGAGACGGCTGCGTGCCCGAGTAGCGCGGTCGGCGAAGCGCCGGGCAGGGACGCGCCGGAGTGCAGAGGGCGGCAGAAATACTTCACCGTAATTTTCGTTCTCAGTACGAAGCCCTTTCCGTTCGAATCCGTCCCCCGTGGCTCGGCAGCACACGCTCGAGTAGACTACAACTCTCTTATCGAAAAGTTGCGGGGGAGTCCCGAATGCGCAGCTCCACCGACGCGGATCCCTTCGTCCAAATCCTCGGCGCCAAGGACACGGCGCCACTGTTGCACGAGCTGCGCGAGCGGGACCCGGTTCACTTCGTCACTCCGCTCGGATTCTGGTTCGTCACGCGCTACGACGACGTGAAGTGGCTTTTCAACGACACCGAGAACGTCACGCACGCTCGACATCGCTCCGCCTGGATCTCGGCTGCGCGAGGACCTGCAGCGATTCCAGGAAATGGGGCTGTTTAAGCGGCCGTTGAACTTGCCGGTGGAGATTGCGGCGGACTGACTATCGAGGAGGGCCCAGGGTACAGGCTGCGCGACGCGCACGGAGGATGGGAAGTAGGGGCCGTCTGGGGCCCGCCGCGATTCGGCCATCGGTCGAGACCTGAGGAGAGGCGAGCGTACCGTTGGCTCAACAAGGAGGGTCACCATGTTGGAGATCCTGCTCTATGCCGTCATCGCGGCTGCGGTTGTGCGATCAGCCTGGCTTCTCGTAGGTCTGGTTCGAGTCATTCCGGTTCACCTTCGTGCCCGGACAAGGAAATGGGGTAGGGTCGAGGTGCTTGCCTTCATGGAACTCCCAGTCTTTTCTTGGCGCTCACCGCCTTTCTCGCGGTTCGCCCGCTGCCACAGCTCCCCGCCACCCTTACGTCGCTCGCCCTCGCGGCCGTCGGGGCGTCGCTTGCGTTCGCCGGTGTCCTCATATCCCTTTGGGCAATCTTTACCACGGTTCGCCGTCGTGTAATCCTGGATGCGGGCCACTTCGTCAAGAAGGAACACCGGCTCGTCACCGCCGGCGCGTATGGCCTCGTCCGGAACCCGATGTACCTCGGGATCATCCTTCTGTGGCTCGGGATCGCGATTGCGTTCCAGAGTGCGCTCCTATTCGGAGCGGCAGCGGTGTATGTGACCCCGGCCTTCTGGTTCTACATCCTGGCCGAGGAGCGCATGATGGCGAGCGAGTTCGGAACGCAGTTCGAGGAGTACATGGGTCGAGTGGGGAGGTTGCTCCCCCGTCTGCGCCGAAGAGCCGTGTGACACCTGACTCGCCACGGCAGCTAGTGATGAAGTAACTGGCACTCAAGCGCCGGTCGAAGAGTGCCGAAGAATCGGGTGGATCCGTGCCGCTAGGGGAAACCATGGAGCGGTCGGTAGACAGGCGTCGGAACTCCCGCATCCGAACTCACTTTGAGACTACCTACTCGACCGAGCGGCAAGAGGGCTCGGCGATTCTTGCCAATATCTCCTACTCGGGTGCACTGCTGACACAAGCGTCGCTCCAGCCGCGCCTGGGATCCCAAGTCCGTGTCTATGTGCTCTTGAACGAGGACTTTCCCTTCGTGATCGTGGGTAAAGTCGTTCGACATGTGGAGGGCGGCTTCGCGATTGAGTATGCCGACTTGAGTCCCGAGGTGCGTCGCCTGGTCGATGACGCCGTAGCGATGATAGGGAACGCGCTGCATGTCCCGCCGGGCAGACGTCCTGAGTCGTGAGACTGACCCTGCGCCTTGAGCCTGGGCGACTGAGCGCCTAGCAACTAAGGCGGCGCCCCCTCGACACGGTCTGGACACCGCCGGCGGCCTGACCAGATGTTCAGCGGCGGCCCGGAGCGCGGGTACGGCCAACACGCCGGCTGTCGGACCGACGCAGCTCCGTCTTCGTCGGGCCGCCAGCGCAAGAAGACGCATGATCCGCAGGTCTAACTAAAGATTAAGGCGGGGATAGTCGGCCTCTTCCACGAGGCGACCGTAGCGCCGTGCGCTTGCCGATGCGCCCTGACGGGGCCGTGATACGGTCGAAGCGATGCCGCACGAGCGGACGTTCAGCTACACGGCACGTTCCTGGGAAGAGGCCGTCGATCGCGCGGCGCGGGATGCCGTCGAGAACGGCTGGACAATCGTGGACTGGCACTGGGAGGAGCCCCAGGAGGACCTCCTGGGCGTCTTCATTGTGATCGTCGAGGAGTTCGAGCGGAACTGATTGGCCTCCGACGGCAGCGCGCCGAGCGCTGAGTCGGTACGGCCCGGCGCCTTGCTGCGAAAGCGAAGGCACCAAGGCGAGCGGGAGCGGTTTGCGCTTGGCGGCTGCGCTAAACCGCCCGGACCCTCCGGCCGAAGGAATGGCCGGAGGGGATACGATGCCGATACCGACGTACACAGTCTCGATCCGTGGCCATGAGTGCACGGTGACCGCGGCCACTCCGGAGGATGCAGCGCGAGCCGGGGTGCGCCGGCTGTGGGATCAGATTACGCCGCCCTTTGACTGGGACATCGACGTGACGGACGGCAAGTCAACGTGGCCGTATCAGGTGTTCGCTCGCGAACCGCACCGGAATGGATGGGCAATCGTCGTCGGTCCCTAGAGAGCGGGTCCACCTCCACAGCCGGACAGGTTCGAGCTGATGCGATAGCCGAAGCGAAACCATCGAGAAGGGTCTAACGAGGCTTCGCCTCAGACCGACGAGTCATGTTAGTTAGGCTTGCTTTATCTAGACGCGAGGAGACAGACCAGAGGAGTCGGAGTCCACGAAATAGCAAATGACCCTGCTCCGGCAGGTTGTACATGGCTCCCGACATCGTGCGGGACCTCGGCAAACTCAGCCAACCGCTATCCGACGCGACTCTTCGATCCATCTCCTACGTGCCGTTGCTCCTCTCGACCGTAGAGAAGGGAGGGGAAATGTGTGCCCTGCGAATAAAACTTGACTCATTTGTAAACGAAAAGCGCGGTCAAGGATTCTAGTCCAGCCGCTTATGGACACTCCGGAAGGCTAGGGAGGTTGTTCGGCGCGTAGCCGTCAGCCTCGGTCTTTAGGTATTTCCGGCCGAAGTGGGTAGCGATGACGACCCAAACGCGCTTGCCGCCGACGCTGACGTAGAGCTTCCACTGCCGTTGTTCAATCCCGACAATTGCGGTTTGCTCGGTCATTTTCCATGTCCTGCCGTCTGAATTAATTAAGGCCTCCTACGTTCGTGATGCGCTCGTGCGGGTTGTGATGCTCCCTCTTGTTGACGCAGGTGATTCGCACGGTGTCAGGCATCTTCAGCTCCTCCTATGCTTGCGTCTTGCCCAGGCTCCTGACCCACTACCGACCACCAAAGGAGATCTCAGGACCCGCATCGGCGATGCGCCATCTACGGCACCCTGTCGGACGACCCCGTTCGCTCCCCAAATTAGAGTTGTTCAGAACCTATGAGCAATGCGGCAAGAGCTGCGGCGCCGAAATCTCGCCCATCCCCCCCCAAAGGACCCCTTCTGCCTGCAGCCCACCGGATGGGCTCACTGCCCCGCTCGAGCCACCGGGGAGGAGCCTAAGGCGGCACGGTGGTCTCGCCGATTCCAGACCCCAGGCGGGGTTGACCCGGGACGGTCCGGATCGGCGGGGCCGGAGGGAGAATGGACGGACCGGCAATTAAGGGGTCAATCTTCGCGAGCGTGATCCGAGACTTGCGGGAGCTGAGAGACGCGGGCCGGATCTCACCGGAAAAGCTCAAGGAGAGGCTCTCCCCCCTCGAACTTGAGCTTATGGAGAACGCCATCAGTCCGGCGGCCTGGTACCCCATGGCGAGCTATGCGCGGATCACCGATCTCCTGTGTGAGCTCGCGGGCGGGACGCCCAGGGAGTACTTCCGCGGGCGCGGCGCAGCCAACGCGAGGCGGCTCATCGAGAAAGGCCTTTACGGACAGCTTGAGTTTCTAAAACGATGGGAAAAGAGCATCGATGGCAGGGAGCGCAGCGACGGAGGCGCTGTCATTCAGTCCTATGCTCGATCGCTGAAACTCGTAGTCACTCTCTCCAAGAGCATCTACAGCACCGGCGACTGGAGAGTCGAGCGAGACCCGGATCGTGCGAACTGCGTACGAATCGAAATCCTCGACGCCGCCGCATACTCTGAGGGCATGCGCTACGCGATCGAGGGCTTCCTGAATGAGTGCGTGCGTGCGGTGCGCGGCAGCACCAAGCCCCTCTTCCGATCTGAACGAGTCGCTCGAGATCACATCCGGATTTGGATGACCGAATCGATTGCCGACTTCTACGGTGTGCCCGCCCCCTGATCCAGAGCCGACCCTCTACCTGCCCACGCCTCCCCGCTCGATCGGTCATGGCGCCTAGATTAGTACCGGAGTCGTCGATGTAGAGCCGGTGATTCTGCTCGTCAGGCACCTTCGCTCCTGTCGCTCCGAAGGGTACCAGCCGCTCCTTCGCGCGGCGCCGGCGGCCGCAGCGATCGGTGGTTGACGCAAGGGCGTCCGGCGGTCGAGACTCTTGTTTTAAGACGAGCGACCCAGAGTGACGACCAAATCGTTTGATGGAGGGAAGGATGTCCAGGCGTCCAACGGGGAGACCACACAAAGGTTCAGCTTGCATGCGGGAGTCAATCGGCGAGCCGCAGCACTCGCTCGCAGCCATAGTCCGAGCCTACCAGCGGCACTGTCGTCCCCGGGCTCTCGAAGAACTCAATAGCTTTCGCTGCGAGCCTACGCTCCCTGCGGCAGTGCAGCGCGCCGGACTCGCCAAGAAACCTGACGGTAGGCGTTACGACCATCAGCGCCGCCTGTCGAAGGAAACGCTGGAGGAGGCGTGTCGGATATTGTCTGGTGAAGACTTCCGTCATTGCCGCGACTTCGATGAACTTCACGCCACAGTTGAGGACCTACTGTGCGGTGTCGCTGGGGTTGGCGAGCTTATGACCTACGACACCGCCCTACGGATCGGCGCCAAGCTGGGTCTGTACCCGTCGCGCGTCTATCTGCACCGCGGTACGAGAGACGGGGCACAGGCGCTTGGTCTGGATTGGCGCGCCCATCAGATCGAGGTCGGCGAGCTACCCCAGGAGCTGCGCGCCCTCGAACCATACGAGATCGAGGATTGCCTCTGTATCCTTAAGCGCGACCTGGAGCGGGTTGCAGCCGTCGAACACCGATGAGGTCCCGTCGTGTCACTTCTCAGAGGTCGAACGCTTCTTTCACGCGCTCGGCCAGATCATCCTCGGTCATCGTGGTATTGAGCTCGATGGTGGGCAGTTCCAGGCGCTTCGTTTCCTCGTGGAGACGGTCGGTGAACATCCGATCGCGCTCAAGGAGGTTGTGTAGCGCCTTCTCCGGGTCGCTGGTTTTCGCGAAAAATCCCCGGCCGGGCCCCGCCTCTCGAACACAGCCTTACGGAAGTCGGGCGTCGGTAGGAGCCATACGGCATGACGAGGCACGGCGAGGAGAGGTTTCACGAGGCGTGGCAACAGTCGGAAACCCTCGACGATCACGCCGGGTTCCTTCGGGAGGCGGAGGAGGTCTTCGACGATCAAGTCGAAGCACTCGCCCTGGAACCAATGGAACGTCTCGAGCATGGTTTTCGGGGATCGGTGGATCCAGCGCTCGTCCATGTCCATGGCAATGAACTTGCTCAGCAACAGCGAGTCTCCGGGCGTGCTCCGGCTGGCGTGATCCGACATCACGTCGTCGGTGGCGTAGAGATGCAAACGGTGCTGAGCTGCTATGCGACGAGCAGT
>DATFYN010000255.1:0-14474 GCA_035315025.1 Myxococcota bacterium | reverse complement strand
CCGCCGCGAGTCGCTCTATCTCCGCGAGCGATCGCAGAATTCCGCCTGGGGCCGTCAGGAACTTCAGACTAGGTGGGGTGGGGGGTACGGTCCCGGCATGAGTTTCCGCGTCGAGATCGAGCGCGAAGAGGACGGCCGGTGGATCGCTGACGTGGCGGATCTTCCGGGCTGCCTCGCATACGGTGCCACACCTGAAGAAGCGCTCACCCATGCCCAGGCGCTTGATCTCCGTATCCTGGCCGACCGGCTCGAGCACGGCGAGTGGCCGCCCGGCCCGGTGACCGTGTCCTTCGAGACCGCGACCGCCGCTTGAGCCACTGGCCTTCCACGCGGGCGAGCCGCGTTCTCGCTGCGCTCCTCCGGATCGGTTGGCGTGTGAAGCGCGAGTCCGGCGGCTCGCACAAGGTCCTCGCCCGCGAAGGCTGGCCCGACTTTGTCTAGGCCTTCCATGACCGCGGGGAGATCGGACCGAGGATGCTTGCACGGATCGCGCGGCGAACGGGGCTACAGCCAGACGACCTCTAGTCTCTGCGAGCGAGGCTGCGAATCCCATGGAGGCTATCGAAGCCTGTCCGGTCGATCAGGAGCCGCTATTTGCCGCGGCCAGCCTCGAAGCGCTTCCGGCTTGCGCACTCTGCCCTCGCCTGCCTATCCACCGGACGTTTCTGCTCGTTGCACCGGAGGAGGAGTTTCACGGTGTCGACAGGGACATCGCGAACAGCAGGAACTTCAAGGGGAAGCCGGTCGACTGCCGCATGCATTCCTCCGCGAGGTTCGTGCCGAGCATCGCCAGGCCCCGGAAACGGGGAACGTGGGCGCCGGGACCTATTCTCGCTCGATCGGCGATGTGAAGTGGAGCTCGTGCCCGTAGAGGTCCTCGATCGCCATGTGACGCTCGCCCCAGACCTCGTCCTGAGGGGGAGGATGATCTTCACCCCTCGCGAGCGATACGCCTCGCAGAGGAGATCGAGGGCATCGACGCGGCAGCCGATCGTGAGGCGATAGGCCTGCCGGTCGTGCGGGTTGAGCGTGAGCGCGCAGTCGCCGCGGCTGACGCCCGCGAACAAAGTCCTCTTCACGCCGAGGACGGAATCGTCGAAATCCTTCTGGAAGCCGAGCACATCGCAGTAGAAGCCAAGCGCCTCCACGCAGTCCTTGACGGGAACCGACGGGACAGCCTTCTGGAAGTGATTGCGTCGGAAGCGTCGTCGTGGGACATCGGCCGCACCCCCTTCCTTCCGCCTATGGCCCGTCTGCGAGGCGAGCCTCTGCCTCGTTTTCGATCCGCATAGGCATACCGGGCACCGTGGCGCGCCGCCACCGCGCTTCACCGGTTTGCCCGTTCTGGGCTTGCCATGACGACGGAGCGGACGCGCGCAATCGCTGCTCGAGGCGCCCATCGCGCCTATCATGGTGATGCGCCGTGAACGCGACGGCGCCCGGCAACCGAGGCCGCTCCGTCTCGAGGGCGAAGTCCGCGTCCTCAGGATGACGAGGTCGATCGCGTTCCGAATCGGCGTGCAGTGCGAATTCTCCATCCTCGTCCGACGCGACCTTGTCGCGTGCAAAGACATTTGGGAAATCACGGGTAGCGAGCGAGCAAGAAAACGGCCGGTGGGTCGTTCAGTACACTGCGCCGCTATACGCGTGCTTGCGACGGCCTGCGCTACTGATCTTCTGTGGCCTTTTTCCCCGAATTTCCCATTGTTGACCTCTCTCTGAACTCCTACGTTTCCCGCTGCTGAAGCTCTTCATGCGGTGGTGGGAATGAAAGATCGATACGCCGTCCTTGACCCGCACGCTGCCCGGCTCCCTCAACTCGATAAATACGGTGCTCAGTACGCTCGCGGCTGCGCGCGTCCTCCCCAAGAAGTGGGTGCTGGATTGCACGAGCCGGCGACTTCCACACCTTCCTGAGCTGGCTGCGCAGGCGCGGAGAGCTCTCCGACGTGCCCGATTTCCCGGCGGTGCCGGTCGACGAGTACCTTCCGACCATCATCTCGCTCGAAGAACAGGACCGCGTGATTGCGAGGATACCAGGGGAGCGGCGCGGTGCCTTCCTCGCGGCCCGCCTCGGCCTGCGACCAAGCGAGGTCCACGCGCTCAACATGGAAGACTACCGTGAGGGCTGCCTTATCGTCGCGCATGGCATGAAGGGCCCAGCCTCCTATCACCCGCGGCGCGGTACGAAGAGTCGGCGCTTCCGATTTGTGGAGGTCGATCGTGAGCTTGCCGATTGGATCACAGAGTATCAGCGCGCTGCGCTCGGCGCTCCGCTCTTCGTGGCTGGGGAGTGCACTACGGCAGGAGTAAAACCGTGCGGCGCGATCCCTCGGGATTCGCGCGCGCATGTACGAAGGCACAAAGCACAGCAGCGCGAGTGCGGCCGCGCGGCGTGGAGTGCGGCTCGAGGTGATTCAGCAGGCGCTCGGACATGCGGACGCGCGGAGCACGGCGCGCTACGCGCGACTCGCCCCGATGGCCCCTGTCACGGTGCTCCGGCCTGAGTGCAACTTGAGTGCAAGGGAAATTGAGTCGCGTAGGAAAATTGGTGGGACGTGCAGGGATCGAACCTGCGACCTCCGCGGTGTGAACACGGCGCTCTCCCAGCTGAGCTAACGTCCCTCGTTCCCGGAGACTCGCGAAAAGCCCCGGCCGATTCAAGCCCGGCGCGCTGCCGCACCCACGAATGCGGTGAAGAGCGGGTGAGGCTTAAAGGGCGTGGATTTGAACTCCGGGTGGAACTGGCAGCCTAGGAACCAGGGGTGGTCTTCCACCTCCACTACCTCCACCAAGCGACCATCGGGCGACGTCCCCGAGAGCACGAGACCCGCGCGGGAAAGCCGGTCGCGATACTCGGGGTTGAACTCGTAGCGGTGGCGATGCCGCTCGGACACATGCGCCGTCCCGTAAGCCTCGTAGGCCTTCGTGCCAGGTCGCAGGACACAGGGGTACGCACCGAGCCGCATAGTTGCGCCCTTTTCTTTCAGCCCCCGCTGCTCGGGCAGGAGGTCGATGACCGGGTGCGGCGTTTTCTCGTCCACTTCGGTTGAGTTTGCGCGCTCGAGGCCTGCCACGTTGCGCGCAAATTCGATCACGAGAAACTGCATGCCGAAGCAGATGCCGAAATAGGGAATTCGCCGCTCCCGCGCGAAGCGCACTGCCTTGGCCTTCCCTTCGGCTCCCCTTTCACCAAACCCGTGTGGGACAAGAATCCCGTGCGCCGTCGCAAGAACCGACGGGTCCTCGAGCTTTTCCGAGTCGAAGTACGAGATCTTGACCCGCGTCTTGTGAGGGAGGCCACCATGATAGAGCGCCTCATTCAGACTCTTGTAGGACTCAGTGAGGTCGACGTACTTCCCGACCATCGCGATTGCAATCTCGCGTTCGGGATGGGTGAAACGCTCGACGACCTCCTCCCAGCGCCGGAGATTCGGCCGCCCCGTCCAGATGTTCAGGATCTGGGTCACCTTGTCGTCGAGGCCCTCCTGATGCAGGATGATCGGTACCTCATAGATCGTCTCCACATCCTTGGCCGTGATGACGGCGTCCTCGTCCACATTGCAAAAGAGCGCGATCTTGGCTTTGACCGGCTTAGGCAAGAAGCGGTCTGTTCGACACAAGATCACGTCTGGTGCAATACCAACCGTGCGCAGCTCCTTCACCGAGTGCTGGACCGGCTTCGTTTTGAGTTCACCCGCTGTCGCGACGAAAGGGACGAGCGCGATGTGCACATAGCAAACGTTGTCGCGACCGACGTCCGCGCGGAACTGGCGGATCGCTTCAAGGAAGGGGAGCGATTCGATGTCGCCCACCGTGCCACCGACTTCGACCACGAGAATGTCCACGCCCCGTGACGCCTCGTGTATCCGCGCTTTGATTTCATCCGTCACATGGGGAATGACCTGGACCGTCCCACCGAGGTAATCCCCGCGACGCTCCTTCGTGATAACCGCGTCATATACCTTGCCGGCCGTCACGTTGTTTGTCTTGCTCATCGTTGCCGTGGTGAAGCGTTCGTAGTGGCCAAGATCGAGATCTGTCTCAGCACCGTCCTCGGTGACGTACACTTCTCCATGTTGGAAGGGATTCATGGTGCCCGGGTCGATGTTGAGATAGGGATCGAGCTTTAGGAAGGTGACGCGCAGCCCACGGGCCTCAAGCAGCGCGCCGAGGCTCGCCGAAGCGAGGCCTTTACCGAGCGACGACAGAACGCCTCCCGTAACAAAAATGAACTTGGTCGACCTCGTGTTCATGCAAGGGCTCCACCGTGGCTGGTCATCACCGGACGCGCACCTCGCCCCCCGCGGCAGCGTCGGCGATGCGGATAGCATGAATCGGCACGAAGGGCTCTGGCAGCTCGTCGTGCGCGAAGAACCCAAGCGCCAGCGTCTCGTGTGGCGTGGTCGCCCCGCCCTGCCGAACCGCCAGCGCTTCGAAGCACAAGTTCACGGCCTGCACGTGGCGGCCGTCGGCGTACGCAATCACCTGATGCTTGGGGTCAGAGTAGACACCGACCAAACGCCCGAGATCGATTTCGTAGCCGGTTTCCTCTCGCACTTCGCGACGCGTCGCTTCGATCACGGACTCCCCGGGTTCGACGTAACCACCCGGCAAACCCCAGAAGCCGTTATCGCTGCGCTGCATGAGCAGGAGCTCGCCTGTGCGGGCTGTACGCCAGATGACGGCGGAGACGGACAGGCGCACCTCGGAAGGATCGGATGCGAAGTAGCGCGTGGTTCCCTGCATTACGCCCAGGAGCCACCGTACAGCGCCTCGCGCATCGGGGCCGTCCACATCCAGCGCATTGTCACTCGGGGTCGGTTTTACGGTTTATAGCCCGTGGGTCCGAAGGCTGTCAAACCAACGGCTATGGGACGAGCGGAGCCTCCACGAGCCCGACTTCCTCCGGGAGTCCACGCATCAGATTCATGCACTGCACGGCTTGGCCGCCGGCGCCCTTCACCAGGTTGTCGAGCGAGGAGAGCAGGATGAGGAACCCCGTGCGCTCGTCCACCGTGGCGGCGACGTCGCAGAAGTTGCTCCCGCGGACGGAGGCCAAGCTCGGGGTCTCGCCCGGCGGCAGGACACGCACGAACCGCTCGCCACGATAGGCAGCCTCGAGGACAGAATAGGCCTCGTCCGCCCCGAGCTTGCCCTTCGGGCGCGCGTAGACGCTCGTCGCGATGCCCCGAATCGTGGGCAAAAGGTGCGGTACGAACCCGATCCGGACCGGCTCCCCCGCAAGGGCGCTGGCCTCCTGCTCCATTTCCGGCACGTGCCGATGCGATCCGCCGACCTTGTACGCCCGGCAGTTCTCGTCCAGCTCGGCGAAGAGGTACTGCTCTTCGAGGGTGCGCCCGGCCCCCGAGACCCCCGACTTCGAATCGGCGAGGATTGTCGCCGTTTCGATGAGCCCCGCGCGCAGGAAGGGTGCGAGGGGCAGGAGGACGGAGGTCGGGTAGCAGCCGGGCGAGGCCACGAACTCTGCGTGACGGATCTCCTCGCGCCGGAGCTCGGGGAGACCGTACACGGCCTTTCCGAAAAGCTCGGGTGCGGGGTGCTGGCCGTACCATTTGGCGTAGGTGTCGGCGCTGCGCAGGCGAAAATCGGCGGAGAGGTCGATCACGGTGAGGCCAGCCTTGCGCAAGCTGGCGACGATGGGTGCCGAGGCCGCATGCGGCAGTGCCGTGAAGACGACATCGGCCCGACCCGCGAGCACCTCAGGCCGCGCCGCCTCGAAACGCATTTCGAGCAGTCCCCGAAGCGAGGGAAAGGCAGTGCTTACGGGTACTCCCGCGCGCTGCTCCGAGCTCACGGCGATGAGCTCCGCCTTGGGGTGGCGGAGCAGGATCCGCAAGAGCTCGAGGCCCGAGTATCCGCTTGCTCCGAACACCGCGACTCGCATCGGATCCCCCTTTCAAAGCGGGAGCACGAAACGACAACGGGAGGTCCCGGCGGACCTCCCGTTGCAAATCGCCTGAGGAGACCGCGTGTCTAGCGCTTCGAGAACTGGAAACGCGCCCGCGCGCCGCGCTGCCCGTACTTCTTCCGCTCCTTCTTGCGCGCGTCGCGTGTCAAAAAGCCGCCGCGCTTGAGCGTCGGACGCACCGAGGTGTCGAACTTCTCGAGAGCGCGCGCGATGCCGTGGCGAAGCGCGCCGGCTTGGCCGGCCGGACCTCCGCCCCCGACGTTGGCATTCACGTCGAATCGGGTCGTGGCGTTCGTGCTCTCGAGGGGCTGGCGCACGAGGATGCGGAGCACTTCGCGTGTGAAGTACTCGTCCACGGGTTTGCCGTTGACGCGGATAGTCCCGCCTCCAAGGCGCAGCCGCACTCGGGCAACGGCGGTCTTTCGCTTTCCCGTGGTGACGACGATCTGAGGCTCAGGCAAGACGCAGCTCCTCCGGCTTCTGGGCCGCGTGGGGATGGTTTGGTCCCCCGTACACTTTGAGCTTGGCGAACATCCGCCGACCGAGAGCGTTCTTCGGCAGCATCAGGCGGACCGCTCGTTCGATCACCCGTTCGGGATGGGCGGAGTCGAGAATCTGCCCTGCCGTCACGCTCTTCACGTGGCCGGTCCATCCGGTGTGTCGGTGATAGATCTTGTGATCACGCTTTCTGCCGGTGAGCCTCACCTTTTCGGCGTTGACGATGACAACGAAGTCGCCGGTATCGACGTGGGGCGTAAAGAGCGCGTGGTGCTTGCCGCGAAGAACGGTCGCCACCCGCGTCGCGAGTCGACCGAGGACGTGGTCCGACGCGTCCACCAGGTACCAGTGCGGGGTCCGCTCCCCGGGCCGCGCGCTCCGCGTGGTCCCGTGCGCTTGGGCTCCCATGCCAGGGTCTCCAAAGGGTCGACCGAGTCGACCAGACTATTGAAGGCGATCGCCCACCGGAACGCGGTGGCCGGCCCCGCCCCGAAAGGGCGCCGGGACCGCGGGTTGATACCCGATGCGCCCCCGAGCGTCAACCCTCTTGGGCACTCAACGTGCGGATTTTGCGGGAGATTCGCCCGCTTCGCGGAGCCCGGAAAGCGCGTAGTCAACGCGCACGAGGGTAAGTCCGTGCGCCGGTGCGGTAGGCCCTGCGGCGGCGCGGTCTCGGCTTTCGAGGAGAGCGGGCATGGACGAAGGATCCCGCCGGCCTCGGCCAACTTCGACCAGCGTACCCACCAGGGTCCGCACCATCTGACGCAGGAAGCCCTCGCCTTCGACCTCGACTTGCACTTCGCCGCCCCCGAAGCCAAGCACCGAGAGTCGTGTCACTTGGCGCACCGCCGACCGGGTCCGTCCCTGCGCCTCGCCCTCGGCCCTCCACTCGGAACCGCGCACCTGGAATGCGCTCCAGTCGTGGGTGCCTACGAGCGCGGCCGCTGCGGTCTCCATTGCCCCAAGATCGAGTGCGCGCGGCACGGCCCAAAAGCGGTGGGCCCGAAGGGGTGAGCGCTCGGGGCCGTTCCAGATCGCATAGCGATACAGCTTGCTCCGCGCGTCTCGCTGGGCATGGAAGCCCTCAGGCGCAAGCGCAACGTCGCGCACGGCCACGTCTTCTGGCAGAAGCGCGTTGAGTGCGCGGACGAGCGCCGCGGGGGCAAGGCGCGTCTCGAGGCCGACGCTCGCCACCTGCCCCTCCGCGTGAACTCCCGCATCGGTCCGCGACGCACCGACGACCGCCACCCCAGCACCGGTCACCTGCAGGATCGCTTCTTCGACCGCCGCTTGTATCGTGCGCGCGCCCTCGGCCTGCGTTTGCCAGCCCGCGAACCGCGCGCCGTCGTATTCGAGCACAAGCCGAAAGGTGGGGCTCACGCGAGGGCGAGGCGCGCCTCGGCGAGCTTTACGGCGTTCATCGCAGCGAGTCGCACCGAATCGGCGGCCAGCCAGAGCATGAGTCCGCGCTCCCTCGTCGGATCCGCCCGCAGCCGACCGACAAGAACGCTGTCTCGCCCTGTTGTCGCGCGCGTGGCGGGGCCGGGAATGACGGCCTCCCACAGCTCGACCCCGGGTGCCTTCGCGAGCGCGTTGCGTGCCTCGTCCGGGGCCAGTGCGAGTTCGAACTCGAGGGCGAGGGCGGCCCCATCGCCTGAGAATGTCGGTACCCGAAGCGCCGTCGCGGCGATTCCCACGTGCGCACCCAGCACGCGCTGAAGATCGCGGGCAAGAGCAGACTCGAAGCTCGTGGCGCCTCCTGGTTCAACGTCCCCAATGGAGGGCACGCAGTCGAACGCCACCGGTTGGCCAAAGACGGTGGGTTCCGGCGGATCTTGTTGGTTGAAAAGTGCGATCGTCTCCGAGGAGAGCGACTCGATACCAAGCCTCCCACCGCTCGAGGCCGAATGGACGGAGGTGGCAACCACGCGTCGAAGGCCGGCCGCACGATCCAGGGGGCGCAACACGATTGTCCACGCAAGCGCCGGGCTCGCAGGGGAAGAAAGAACGGGTTGGAGGAGCGCCTCGGCGGTGGGGTCGAGATCCGCCACGAGTAGCGGTATGTCAGGGCTGCCCGAGAGGCAGCCGGAGAGGTCGATGCATGGCACGCACTCGTGGAGGGCGCGGCGCGCAAGCTCAAGCGAGCCCACAAGCGGTGTGCACAGAAACGCCAGATCGACGCCGCGCAGTCGCGCCGCATCGGTGCACACATCGTAGACCTCGCCGCGAAACTCGATCGCATCCCCTGCCGAGCGCTGGGTCGCTAGGGGCACAAGCTCGCCCAGGGGGAAGCGTCGCGTGTCGAGCACCGAGAGGAGCTCTCCCCCAAGCGTGCCGGTGGCCCCTGCGACGGCGACCCGAAGCGCGCGCTTGGGCACTAGCGCGCCCCTCGGGCGCGCCCTGAGAGAAGGTCTGTGGCTTGGCAGCGCATCGCCCAGGGTTCATCGCCCATCAGCTCTGCCTGTCAAGCCCGGCGAGCACGAGCGCTCCCATTTTTTTGCAACCGACGGCCGCGTGCGCCTGGCCAGGCAGGACGAGGTCAGCCGTGCGATGGCCGGCGTCGAGCACGGCGGTCACGGCTTGCCGGATGTCGGCAGCAATTTCCTTGGCACCGAGCGAGTGCTCGCAGAGCATCGCGGCCGAAAGAATCGCGGCAAGGGGGTTGGCCAGATCCTTCCCGGCGATGTCGGGGGCAGAGCCGTGGACAGGTTCGTAAAGGCCAATTCCTCCTTCGCCGAGGCTCGCCGACGGCAGCATTCCAAGAGACCCCGTCGTCATGGCCGCCTCGTCGGAGAGAATATCTCCGAAGAGGTTCTCGGTCAGGATCACATCGAAGCGCCGCGGATCTCGCACGAGCAGCATCGCACACGAATCCACAAGCTGGTGCGTGAGCTCGACATCGGGGTAGCTGCGCGCGATCTCGTCCACCACCTCGACCCACAGCTGCGACACCTCGAGGACGTTGGCCTTGTGGACATGCGTTACATGGCGCCGCCGAGCTCGCGCTGCCTCGAACGCCACGCGGGCGATTCGCGCGATCTCGACCTCGTCATACACCAAGGTATTCCAGGCCTCGCGTTTCCCATTGACCAGGGCGCGTCCGCGGGGCTCCCCGAAGTAGAGCCCGCCGGTGAGCTCGCGCACCACCAGAAGGTCGATCCCCTGCACCACCTCGGGCCTAAGCGTCGATGCGCCCGCCAAGGCCGGAAATACGGTCGCCGGGCGGAGGTTCGCGAAGAGACCGAGCTCTTTGCGGATGCGGAGCAACCCTTTCTCCGGGCGCCGGTCCACGGGAGCCGCGTCCCACTTCGGACCGCCCACGGCGCCGAGCAGCAGGGCGCGGCTTTGCCGTGCAAGCTTCACGACATCGTCGGTGAGCGGCGTGCCGTGGGCGTCGAGCGACGCCCCTCCGATCCGCTCCTCCACGAACTCGAGCTTGCGGCCGCGTCGCGCGCAGGCCGCCTCGAGGACCTGTCGGGCCTCTCGTGTCACCTCGGGGCCTATTCCGTCCCCAGGCAATAGGATGATGCGATCCATCGGTTTCCCTTCGTGGCCAGACTGAGCGCGTCGATCCCGCGACCGCTCGACGCGCGGAGCTTTACCGGTGGGGGGACCCGACACCGTGCCGGTTGCTCTAGATCCCCTTCGGCTCCGCGATCGCGTGGCGACGCTTGTGCCATTCGAGCTTATTCAGGGCGTGCATGTAAGCCTTCGCGCTTGCCACCAGGATATCGGTGTGGGCACCGTGTCCGATCACCTTGCGCCCGCCTTCGGACAGGGTGACCGCAACCTCGCCCTGCGCGTCCATGCCCCCGGTGATCGCGTTCACCTGATAACGCAGCAGCTCGCTCTTCGTCTCCGTAAGTACCGCGATCACCTTGAACAGCGCATCCACAGGGCCGACGCCGAACTCGCTCGCCTTGCGAGGACTGCCATCCACCGTGAGCTCGACGGTTGCATTTGGAACGCCGAAACTCCCACTCACAATGCAGATATCGCCGAGGGCGAAGCGGTCGTCGCTTATGATCACCGAGTCCGCGACGATCGCCTCGAGATCTTCGTTGTAGATCGCTTTCTTCTTGTCCGCGAGGTCCTTGAAGCGCTGGAATGCGCGCTGGAACTCCTCGCCTTCGAGGGCGAAACCGAGTTCCTGGAGTCGCTCGCGGAAAGCGTGACGCCCGGAGTGCTTGCCGAGAACGAGCTCGTTCGAGGGCCTCCCGATCGACTGTGGCGTCATGATTTCGTAGGTGATCGCCGCCTTCAGGACGCCGTCCTGGTGAATCCCTGCTTCGTGCGCAAACGCGTTGTCTCCCACCACCGCCTTGTTCGGCTGCACGGGCACGCCGATGATCGAGGAGAGCAGTCGGCTTGAGGGATAGATCTCGCTGGTGCGGATTCTGGTATCGAGGCCGGCGAACACATCGGGGCGCGTCTTCATGGCCATGACGCACTCCTCCATCGAGGTGTTCCCTGCGCGCTCGCCGATCCCGTTGACCGTGCACTCGATCTGCCGCGCTCCGGCACGCACGGCTGCCAGGCTGTTCGCGACGGCGAGACCCAAGTCATTGTGGCAGTGGACGCTGAACACCACGCGATCCGCCCCGGCGACGCGCTCGCGAAGATGCCGGATGAGCGCGGCGTACTCCTCGGGCGTGGTGTACCCGACGGTGTCCGGCAGGTTCAGGGTGGAGGCGCCGGCTTCAATGGCCACGTTGCAGACCTGAACGAGATATTCTGAATCCGAGCGCGTGGCGTCCTCCGCCGAGAACTCCACATCGTCGACGAAGCTGCGGGCCTGTCGGACAGCGCGATCGACCTCCTCCAGCACGCGTTCCCGGCTCATCCGGAGCTTGTGCTGCAGATGGATATCGCTTGTCGCAATGAAGGTGTGGATCCGAGGCTTGGCCGCGCGCTCGAGCGCCCGCGCCGCGCGCTCGATGTCTTCCCGGCCGGTGCGTGCAAGTCCGCAGACGATGGTCCCCCGCAGCTCCTCGGCCACGGCACGAACCGACTCGAAGTCACCCTCGCTCGCAATCGGAAAGCCTGCCTCGATGACGTCCACACCGAGCCGTTCGAGCTGACGCGCAAGCGCCAACTTTTCGGAGAGGTTCATGCTGCAGCCCGGGGACTGTTCGCCGTCCCGCAGTGTGGTGTCGAAGATGCGGATGATCTCAGTGCTGCTCATGGTTTCCATCCTTTACGGAGGGCGGCGGGAGTTCCTCCAAGGGCTGGCCGTACCTGCGGCGCCACATCCACTCGAAAGGACCTGAAGCGACGTAGGCGACGCCGATGCCGAAGAGCGTCACGCTCGGTTCGAGGGCGACAAGCACAAGGGCGATGACCACGAAGACAAGGGTCCCATAGGAATGACGCAGGTCGAGTTCCTTGAAGCTCCGGTAGGGGAACGTGCTGACCATGAGCAGGCCCACGCTCACCACCCCGATCGCAACCACCGCCTCGGGGAAGCGGAAGCGCACGAAATGCTCGTGCACGAAGTCCGTGAACCACACCGTGGCCGCGACCATGAGCGCTGCGGCCGGACTCGGGAGCCCTTCGAAGCGTCCCTTGTAGCGCGAGGGGTGCACGTTGAAGCGGGCGAGGCGCAGCGCCGCACACACCGTGTACACGAACACCATCATCCAGCCGGGTCGACCGAGAACACGAAGGTCTCCCGCGGCGAAGGCGAGGACGGCGGGCGCGACGCCGAAGGCGACGACGTCGGCCAGCGAGTCGTACTCCGCACCGAACTTGCTGGTCGCGTGCGCGAGACGTGCCACCCGACCGTCGAGCGTGTCGCAGATCGCTGCGAGCACGATCCCGAGCGCGGCACGATTCGGCTCGCCCAAGGTCGCATGAATGATCGCGTAGAAGCCGAAGAAGAGATTTCCGGTGGTAAAGAGGCCGGGCAGAAGGTACATGCCGCGGCGTCGCCCACCGCGCGCGCGGCGACGCCTCCTGCGGCGCGCACCGAAGCTACCGTAACTCTCTGCGGGTTCGATGCTGGTCACGACGCCCCTCCCGCCGGGAGCTCGGCCACGATGCTACTGCCCCCCCGCACCCGGTCGCCCACGCGTACCCGCGGCCGCGCAGCGGCCGGCAGCAAGACGTCTGTTCGGGAGCCGAAGCGGATCAGGCCGTAACGGTCTCCACGGCGGAGCCATTCCCCGACCCGCGGATGACAGACGATGCGCCGCGCAATCAAACCCGTGATCTGAACGATCCGCACCCGCTGGCCACTCGCCGTCTCAAGGGTCATGCTGCAAGAGACGTTGAGACGTTCCGCATCGGGGTTAAAGGCCGCGAGATACTGCGAGCCCGAGCGCACGATCTCCACCACGCGGCCCGCAAGAGGTGCCCGATTCACATGCACGTTGAAGACGGACAAGAAAACCCCGATGCGCAGGCGTTTCGATCCGTTGCCGTCTTCGACCTCTCCCACGGCGATCACCCGGCCGTCCGCCGGCGAAACGACCGTCCGCTCGTCGCCGGGGATCAAGCGCTCTGGATTGCGAAAGAATGCGAGGATGAAGCCGGCCAAGCCGAGCCACAAGAAGGCCCAGCTGGACCGCGCCAGAAAAAACGCAAGGGCCATCCCGAGGGGCAGCGCAGCCATACGCCAAGCGTCCGGAACGATCGGCTCGGTCGGGCGCTCGGCAAAGACGGGAACCCCAGGCTCGGGCATGGGCTTAGTTCCTTGAACGGTCGACGAGGGCCTTCTCCTTTAGCCACGGCATGAGTCCTCGCAGCTTCGCCCCGACCTTCTCAAGCTCGTGCTCGGCGGCTCGCCGTCGCAGCGCGTTGAAGGAGGCCTTGCCCGCTTGGTTCTCGAGGATGAACTCCTTGGCGAACTGGCCGCTCTGAATTTCTTTCAGCACTTCCTTCATGCGCTCCCGCACTGCTGCATCGATGAGGCGCGGGCCGCGGGTGAGGTCGCCGTACTCGGCGGTGTTGGAGATCGAGTACCGCATGTTCGCGATTCCGCCTTCGTAAATGAGGTCGACGATCAGCTTCACCTCGTGAATGCATTCGAAGTACGCCATCTCCGGCGAGTAGCCGGCCTCGACGAGTGTCTCGTAGCCCGCCGTCAT
Organism: Myxococcota bacterium; assembly: GCA_035315025.1. Lineage (GTDB taxonomy): Bacteria > Myxococcota_A > UBA9160 > UBA9160 > UBA9160 > UBA9160. Next base: position 956 of record DATFYN010000255.1, on the reverse strand, counting down.
GAGCGCCGTAAGGCCGCCACACAGCACGGACTGCTCACCGAAGAGGTCGGTCTCCGTTTCCTCCCGGATATTCGTCTCGAGGATGCCGGCTCGGCCTGCGCCGATTCCCTTGGCGTAGGCAAGGGCGGTCTGGAGCGTATCGCCCGAAGGATCGGCGTGAACGGCGACGAGCGCGGGGACACCCTTCCCTTCCTGATAGTGGCCGCGCACGGTATGCCCCGGGCCTTTGGGCGCGACCATGAACACGTTCACATCTGGCGGCGGGACAATCTGCCCAAAGTGGAGGTTGAAGCCGTGCGCCACCGCGAGGTACTTGCCAGGGCGTAGCTGTGGCGCGACCTCGCGTCGGTAGATCTCCGCCATGGTTTCATCCGGCAGCGTCAGCATGATCACGTCGCCGCTTGCCGCGGCCTCATCGGGTACCGCGACCCGCAGGCCCGCTCGCTCGGCCTTGGCCCATGAGGCTGAATCCTTGCGCAGTCCGACGACTACCTGTACGCCCGAATCGCGCAGGTTTTGGGAGTGGGCGTGGCCCTGGCTACCGTATCCGAGAATGGCCACCGTCTTGCCTGAAAGGCGTCCAAGGTCGGCATCCTTGTCGTAGAAGATCCGCAGTGCCATCGCAGTCCTTACTCCTCTCTTGCTTCGTGCCCTGATCCGGCCACGCCGAGCTAGAGCCCGCGCGCCATCGCAAGCGGACCTGTCCGCACGAGCTCACGCAGGCCAAGCGGCTCGAGAAGCCGCACCAGGGCCTGAATTTTGTCGGGACCGCCCGTCACCTCGATCACGAAGGATTTGGGCGACACGTCGACGATCTTTCCCCGGAAGATCTCGGTGACGCGCAGCACTTCCGCGCGCGCTTCGGGAGGCGGCGCGATCTTGAGCACGGCCATCTCGCGATCCACGAAGCTGCCCGACACATGATCGGTGACCTTGATCACGTCGATCAGCTTGTG
>DATFYN010000254.1:0-4054 GCA_035315025.1 Myxococcota bacterium | reverse complement strand
CAAGCGACGAGGCCGCCCAGCGCGTCGCAACGCGGGAGAACTCCGCCTTCCGCTCCGCGAGCGGATCGACCGCGGGAGCCGATCCGGTCGCAGCGATCCTCGGTGACCTCACGGTGAGCGAGCACCTCGCCGAATCGAACGAGTTCGCACGCTTGGCACACGAGGAGCTCGCGGCGATCGACCGCCACCCCTCGCGCGGCGTAAAGCAAGCCCCCTTCTATGTACTGATGGGGGTCCAGATGCCCGCCACCCTGGTCGAGATTGGATTCATCACCAATCCCCAGGAGGAGAGGGCCCTCGGAAGCAGGGTGCGGCAGGAACAGATCGCCGACGCGCTCGCCCGCGCCGTACACGAGTTCGGCAGGCGCTACGACGCGCGCCACGGCGTGGCGCGACAGGGTGGACGTACGGGATCGAGTGGCGGCTCATGAGGCGGGCGGGACGAGCGTGACGCAATCACAGGTGGGGCGGGGGCGGACCGATGGGCGCAAGCCCGACGAGCTGCGCCCCGTACGGTTCGTTCTCGACTTCACGGCGAACCCGCTGAGTTCTGTGCTCTGTGAAATGGGGCGCACGAAGGTGCTCTGCACGGTGACTGAAGAGCCGAGTGTCCCGCGTTTTCTGCAGGGGAGTGGGAAGGGCTGGATTACCGCGGAGTACTCCATGCTGCCTGGCTCGACCGATCGGCGCAGCGAGCGCGAAGCGACACGCGGCCGCCCCACGGGCCGTACCCAGGAGATCCAGCGCCTGATCGGCCGAAGCCTGCGGGCCGTGGCTGAACTCGGCAGCCTTGGCGAGCGAACCCTTTGGGTGGATTGCGACGTCCTCGAAGCCGACGGGGGCACGCGAACCGCTTCTATCACCGGGGCGTTCGTCGCTTTGCATCTTGCGATCTCGCGTCTTCTGGCGCGGGGCGTGCTCCAGCGCTCCCCCCTCCGTGACTCTGTGGCCGCCATCTCCGTCGGGATTCTGAACGGTCAAGCCGTCCTTGACCTGCCGTATGAAGAAGACTCGCGGGCCGAGGTGGACATGAACGTCGTCGCGACCGGAGGCGGTCGGTTCGTCGAGGTCCAGGGCACCGCCGAACAAGGGACGTTTTCACCCGACGAGCTTACGGCGTTGACCGCGCTGGCGCGCCGAGGAATCGCAGAGCTGACACGCCTGCAACAAGAGGCTCTGACGAGCGCTGGCGCGGGAGGGCGTGTCGGATGAGCCCGCCGGCGGGCGCGAGCTCGCTCGATCGGCCCTATCGCGAAGTGGTCTTGGCGACCGCAAACTCCCATAAGCTGCTCGAGGTACGCGCGATCCTGGGCAACCTCCCGATTTCGCTTCGCGCACTCGAGGCCTTCCCCGAGGTGGTCCTGCCCGACGAGGGCGACGAGTACGAGGCAAATGCCGTCGCCAAGGCGCGTGCGGCGGCGCACGGCGCGGGTCGGCTCGCCCTCGCCGATGACTCGGGTCTCGAGGTCGACGGGCTTGGAGGCGCCCCGGGCCCGCGCTCCGCACGTTTCGGCGGATTGCGGCTCGATCCGGGTGCACGCAACGCCAAGCTTCTCGAGGCGCTGCTCGGAATGCCCGCAAACGCGCGACGAGCGCGCTTCGTGTGCGTCGCAGCTCTGGCGACGCATGACGGTGCGGTCGTGGTGGCGCGCGGTGAATGCGTCGGTCGGATCCTTGAGCAGCCGCGTGGCCGCGGCGGCTTCGACTACGACCCGATCTTCGAAGTCGAGGGCCGCGGGAAATCGATGGCGGAGCTCTCCGCGGAGGACAAGAACGCGCTTTCCCACCGGGGTCGCGCCTTCAGCGGGCTGAGGGACGCCCTCCGGGCTCGCCTTTAGACCTCGAACGCCTTGGAGCGCTCCTCAACGTAGACACGGATCGCGTCGGTGGCGTCCCGCGGCACGCCTGTGAACTCGATGCCCATGCCGAAGGGCAGATTCGAGCGAAGCAGATTTCCCGCGACATTGTGAAAGCGAACCCGCGCGCGCACACGCACCATGCCCGACGGAAGCGGAATCTCGATCTCGATGAGCGCTCCCCGCAGCTGGGCACGGGGGGTCTCGAGAAAGGCACCACGGGCGGAGAGGTTGTAGATGATCGCGTCGCGCGGGCGATCCGCGGCGATGATCCGCGCGAGAAGCGTGGTCGGGATCCGCATCTCGTCCCGTCCATTGCCCTTGTGATGGCGAGCGCGATTGATCTGGAAGCGCAGTGCCCCATCATCGAAGGGCTCCCAGAGTGCAAGCCGAACGCCTGCCCCGCGCAAGCGGGAGCGCGTCTCGGCACTGGGGGTTGGGCCCGTGGCGACGAAGCCCAGGTCGCGCTCCGGCGCCTTTTCCACGAGCGAGGCGAGCGCCTCGCGCAGAGCCGGTGCGCCAAACTCGGGCACGAGAAGCGCCACGCGAGCGGGTGATCGTCCTGCGAGGGCGCGACCCGCCTCGGCAGGGTCTTTGGCCACGACTCCCGAGAGCCCGAGCCCTGAGAGGCGATCTCGCAAGCCTGCTAGCCGGCCAGAAGGCCCGTCGAGGAGCAGGACACACCGATCCTTGGCCATTCGGGAAAACCGCCTATCTCGCTATCGGAGCATCCAGGGAAGGGCTTAACCGCGGGGCGCACCTCGGAGGGAGGGCGCGGGGGGGCCGGGAGAGGCCCCGGCGCAAGAAGAGCGCGACGGGATCAGATTCGAGCGAAGCGCTCGTAGGGCGATAAGACGCTGGGATCGAATCGTTCGATCGCGCGCAGGAGGCGGCGGCGAGCGCGGATCGGCAGGGCAAGGCCTCGCTCCCCAAGGAAAGCCGTCACGGGCGCATCGCAGAACGCGAGCGCCTCTTCTCTCGAGAGAGCTTCGGGATTGATCCCAGATTCGCGCATGCGCAGCCAAAGCGCGTAGCGCGGGAGCACGCAGCCGACGGCCACCGAGAGCTCCATCACCAGATGATCAAACCGCCGCCGCACGACCGTTCCCGTGGCCCCCTGTCTCAAAGGGAGAAGTGGCGCGGAACGGACGAAAGTGTCAGCAAAGATCACCGCAAGGGCTGGATGGAGGCCGCGCGGCAAGTCCTCTGGCCCCCTCTTTCGGGGAGGGTCTTGGGAACAGGGCGGACCGCCCCGGTGGCCGAAGGCCTCGACGCCCCGACCTCTCAGCCTCTAAACCAGCGTGCGATTACGATCACAAAGACGATGGTGAGGATCATGAGCTCGAGCACAGAGCACCCCCCTCGCCCCGATCGACCTCGAACGCCCCCGCTCGCTCGACGCCCCGTCGCTTGAGCCGGGGGAAAGGCGGCCTAGACATTTTTCACCGACGCGCACGCCCCGTGGAGGAAGAGGTCGGTGACGGTCGCGGTGATCGCCTCGTCCGAAAGCGGGGAAAGCGCGCGTCCTCCGAAGACCTCCTGCGTGAGGAGGAACACGACGAGCATCCCGACGAGGGCGCGGGCGGCGACGAAGGTGTTCAGAGGGCGCAAGGCGCCAGAGGCCACCCCGGAATCGAGATAGTCAGCGAGGAGACGGTTGGTCGGCAGCACAACCTTTTCAATGAACGTCCGCGCGTTTTCAGGTCGCAGAGGGACCTCGCGCAAGACCAGGCCGATGAGCGGAGCCCGCTCGCGCAGCCTGGCCCAGAGGCCGGAGACGATCCCAGGGATGGCTTCTTCAGGCGGCGCGGCCTCAAGCAGGTAGGTGAGCTCGCCCACGGCAGACAGCAGCGAATAACGCCGCACGGCTTCGTCGAGGATGGCATCCTTGGTCGGGAAGTAGAGGTAGACGGTGCCCTTCCCAAGGCCTGCTTCCCGCGCGATCGCCTCGACGCTTGTGGCGTCGAAGCCACCTCGCAGCCACAAGCGGATGGCAGCCTCGAGGATCTGGTCTCGGCGAGCCTCTCCGAGGGCATCGCGGTCTTTTGCAGCCATCCTCGGCATCCGTGCTATCATGACTGACCAGTCGGTCATTGTAAAGTGCGGGCTGCGTCCTCGTATGGAAGCCCGCCAAGGAGGAGGCGATGTCCGCCAGCGCCCCGGGCAGCAGCGCGATTCCGAGCCCGCTTCCCATGATT
>DATFYN010000253.1:0-2441 GCA_035315025.1 Myxococcota bacterium | reverse complement strand
GGACTTGTCCCCAACGCCCTGTGGTGGTTCCGCTGGGGCGCCATGATCACGTTTCTCACGGGTTGGCTCATCGTGCTCACAAAATGGGGGCACCAGGGCATCCCGCTCTCCGACCCCTACATGACACGCATCTTGACTGGGGGCCTCATGGGTTCGCTCATGTGGTTCAACGTCTGGTTCGTGATCTGGCCCGCCCAGCAGATCGTGATCGCGTCCGCGGAGGCCGTCGCGAGCGGCGGACAGGCGAACCCCGAGGCGGCCCCCCGTGGTGCGCGCGCCGGTTTGGCTTCGCGGACAAACACTTTGTTGTCGATTCCCATGCTCTTTTTCATGGGATCGGCAAGCCACTTGCCCGGACTCGCGAGCAGCGGTCGCGGGCTGAAGTATTGGATCGTGTTTTTCGCCATCTTGGGGGCGGTGGAGTGGAACGCGCTCGTCGGGAGCGGGCAACCGCGCCAGAAGCTCCTCGGAACCGTGCGCGGCACGATTCACGCAGGGCTGGGTCTTGCGGTGCTGTTCTACGTCGTCGCCTCTTTGCTCGCCTAGCGGGGCGGAACCGACGCCAGGTAGGCGGCCAAGTCGTCGATGCTCCCGGCCAGTTGCGGCAGCGCCACCATCGCATGGGTGGGTTGCTTCGGCGTGTAGCCGGGCGGATATTCCGCTCGGAGCACGCGAGCTTCGATGAGCTCCCGCTTCGAGCCCGCGACGGCCGGCCCGATTGCGCCTGGGAGCGCAGGATCGGTGTTGTGGCAGGCCGTACAGTTCACGAGATACACCCTGCGTCCGCGTTCGACGCTGGTCGTGTCGTCGTTTTTGGCCTGCCCGCAGGCGGCGGCCAAAAGCGCGGCGAGCGCTCCGCCTGCCGCAAACGCGAGCCGCAGCACCGCTCCTCGTTTCCCTCTCCGCATTGCCCGCGATCTCCTGCAGCCGTCGGCCGGGCGCGAGAGTAGCGGCGGCGTGCGGCGTTTCCAGGAAGCCTGACGCCGTGGCAAAGCTCGCGGGACGCATCGCCCTCGTGACTGGAGGTGCCCGCGGCATTGGCGCCGCCATTGCGCACCGACTCTCGGCCGACGGGGCGCGGGTTGCCATTCTCGACGTGCTTGAAGAGCAAGGCCGTGCCGTCGCCGAGGCGGTGCATGGCGTCTTCGTGCGCTGCGACATGGCGACGCCCGAAAGCGTGCGGGGGGCCGTTCGCAGCATCGAGCACACCCTCGGCGGCCTCGACGTCGTCGTCTCCAACGCCGGAATCGATATCGTGGGACCCTTCGCATCCAGCGATCCTGCGAGCTGGGAGCCGGTGCTGGATGTGAACCTTCGGGGTCCGCTGCACCTGTGCCACGCCGCACTGCCCTTGCTTGTCCGTCGCGGCACCGGCCGGGTCATCCTCGTGAGCAGCGACGCGGCGCGCGTGGGATCGAGCGGCGAAGCCGTCTACGCGGCATGCAAAGCAGGCCTGATTGCGCTCGCGAAAACGCTGGCACGCGAGCACGCGCGCGACGGCATCACGGTCAACGCGGTCTGCCCCGGTCCGACGGATACCCAGCTTCTCCACGGACTCATGGGTTCGAGTGAGGAAGGCAAACGCATCCTCGATGCGGTCGTGCGTCAGATCCCGCTGCGACGGCTTGCCCGACCCGAGGAGATCGCGAATGCGGTGGCGTTCTTGGCCGGGGATGAGTCCGCCTACATCACCGGGCAGACTCTTTCAGTCTCTGGCGGCCTTACGATGGCGTGATGAGCGAGGGCTTGCCGGAGGGACGGCCGCGCTGGCTCACGCTCGCGAATCTCTTCACCCTGCTGCGCCTCGCGGCAGCTCCGCTGCTAGCCCTAGCGGTATGGCGCGGCTCGACGCTCGCCGCCGCTGCCCTCTTCTGGGGTGCAGTGGCGAGCGACTTCGCCGACGGGAGGATTGCGCGTAGCCGTGGCGAGGCCTCGAGCCTGGGCGGCCTTCTCGATCACGCGACCGACGCGACCTTCGTGTCGCTTGGTCTTTTCTCCTTCGCTGCGAAGGGTGCCCTGAGCTTCCTGCTCCCCATCCTGATCGCGCTGGCGTTCGCGCAGTATGCGGGCGACTCGCGCGCACTGAAGGGTCGTCCGCTGCGGACAAGTCTGCTGGGCCGTTGGAACGGCATTGGGTACTTCGTGCTTCTCGGGACACCGATTACGCGAGATCTTCTCGGTTTCACCTGGCCAGGCGACGGCCTGGTATCGGCGCTCGGCTGGATTCTTGTGGCGACGACGCTGGCATCGATGGTCGACCGAGCGCACGCCCTGATCGCGGTGCGCAGACGCGCCACGCTCTAGCCGAACTTCCGCAGTTGTGGGGTCAGATTGCTGGCTTTTCGCGGGGTTAGCGTCGCGAGTTGGCACTACATTTCGTCGATCCGCGGGGGGATGCGGAGTCTGCCGTTGCGGCGCACCAAGCGCACCAGTGGCCAGTA
>DATFYN010000252.1:0-12196 GCA_035315025.1 Myxococcota bacterium | reverse complement strand
TGCAATGCGCCGCAGATCTTCCGGCACTTCATTCGCGGCAAGGGCCAGGTCCGCATCGCCGGCGACGAAATCAGCGTCCGCTATCCCAAGCGCGCTCACAACCCGCTGCTCCGCGCGGTCCCCTGGGATAAATTGCCGGAGTAGTACGGCGGCGGGTAGTACCACGACCAGGGATAGGCCGAGCCCCACCAGAACCCGGGGCCGAAAACCGGGCCGCGGAAGCCGAAGCCATGACCGTGAAACCCGCCGCCGTGAAATCCGCCACCGTGGAAGCCACCACCATGAAATCCACCACCGTGGAACCCACTACCATGGAATCCACCGCCGTGACCCCCACCCGCGAGTTTCCGCTTCCTCATCTAGGGCGCTCTGGCCAGTGCCGCGTTCGCCAGAACCAATAGAGGCTAAACGCACCGACCGCGAGAAGAAAACTCCTTCCCACCACGACGTTCGTGAAAGGATCGTATCCGGTCACGGCCGGCACAAGAAAGGCGAGGAGCACCCAGAGCACGAAGTAAGAGACGAAGAACCACGCACCGATCCTCCGTAACTTACGCGCGGCATCATCGGTCGGCACGAACCTCCTCGGCGGGAAGAAGACGACACTGATCAGGAAGAGCAGCGCGAGCGCCGGGAGCAGCAGGGCACGGATCGACCAGAGATCTGGCCTCGGTGCTCCCAGCACGGACGCCGCCGCGTAGCCGAGCCGGATGTCCCAGATGGCGTAGGCAAGGGACGCTACGAGCAGCAGGACCGCGAAACTTAGAAGGGTAACTCTGCTCTTGATCATCGCATCCTCCTTCCTCGAACGAGCCAGTAGAAGAAGAGCAGCGGCACCACCTCGATCCCGAGGAAGCCACAGGGGCCTCCGCCAGTTCCGAAGCCGCCAGGGATGCTGGCGCCTACGCCAACCCCGCCCAGGATCCAGTGGAACTCAGGGTCCCATCTCCAGTGCTGAAATGGAAATTGAGGAGGACCACTTCCCTGGCCGCCCTCGTAGCCCATCGACGCAAAGCTCCCACTCTCGAGACCGCTGCCGACGCCGACACCGGACCCTCCTCCGCTCCCGACCGGGCGGTACCAAGGATGACCGAAGAGCCGCTCGTAGCGCGTCGCCGCCTTGCCCCAGTTCCTCGTCTGCTGCTTGAAGTCGAGGCGCCACATATAGACCCACCACCAGCCGTCGTCCCCGGAGTGCTGCACCGCGGGTTCCCAGATCCAGCCGAAGATCGTGACAGCGATAGCCGCACTAATCCCGAGGGGCGGATACCAGAAGGCGCCTGCCGCGAGCGCGGTTGGAATCCCTGCCATGGCCGCTCCTGCGGCGCTTCTCCCGGTTCTCTCTCCGCCCGCCAGCGCGTCGTCCGCCTCCTTATCCGTCATCTCCACCTCCGCGCCGCCGCGATCCGTCAGCAGGACCGGGTTGCCCCGCGCGTAGGCGAACTGGTTGATGATCTGATAGACGGGATCCGGCTGCAGGAACTGGCCCGCTAGCTGGTGGTAGAGCCGCCGCCCCAGCAGCTCGAGTCCCCCTCCGAACTCGATCCCCGAGGCGAAGCGGTTGTGGTTCTCTGTGTCCGGCCCGGCCGTCGACTGGGTAGCGAAGCCACTGTAGGTCGAGAAGCCCACCACGTTCCCGCTCTCGTCGAGGACTGCGATCACGTTTCCACGGCCGTCGGCGTAGAGGTATCTGCGTGTCGGGTTCTCGAGGTGGACGCCTGCGACGAGCAGGACCGGGTCCGCTCCAGACTCCATCTCTCCGCCGAAGGCGAAGGTCTTCGTGTCGCTTGATCCGCCTGGGAGCTGGAGCTGGAAGCTGATCGGCCGCCCGTCGAGGTCCCGTGTCGCCGTGCTGGCTCCGATCTGTGTCACCTGCCCGGCAGCGTCGAACGAAACCGGCAGCGTGTTGCCGTCGGCGCCGGTGATCGAAGTCACGTAGCCCGCCACGTCCCAGGTGAGCCGGAGGAGTGTCTGCCCCGCGTTCGGGCCGGTAGGATCTCCCGTGATGCTGAGCAGCCGATTGTGCTCCGGGTTGTAGTTGTGGATCACCGCGAACGTGGTCTGCTGCGGCGTCCCGCCGTCGTAGATGACGTGGGTCGAGATGTTTCCGATCACGTCGTACCCGTAGGTCTCGTTTGGAACGCTCGGACACGCCGGGCACGCGTCCTCCACGTCAACGAGCGCGCCGTCGGGGTACTCATGGATATCCCCGCTGCCATCGGAGGTTGAGATGTCATAGGTCTTTCCGTCGCTGTACCCGGCCGCGCTCGCCGTCATCGCCACGCGGGCGACGCTGCCTACCCCGTTGCCGATGTTCCAGCCGGTCTTCGCGACGGCATCCTGAAGAACGACCGGGCCAGCGGGCCCCCTCGTCAGCGCCGAGCCGGCGTAGCTGCCATCGCCAGGGTCGAAGCTCCAGTTCTGCACGAGGCCGTTGCCCCAGCTGGTGGTTGCCGGTCGGCCGTTGACGAACGTCGTCGCCACGAGGAGGCTGCCGTCGTAGTCTGTCTCGATCAGACGACCCACGACGTCGTAGGTAAAGGTCAGCGCCCTTCCGTCACGCCGTCCGGTTTATAGTAGATCTGGATGCTGACCTGGCTTCGATTGGTGTACCCGACCACGACGCTCTCGCCGCCCGGATAGGTGTGCTTCTGCGGCCTGCCCGCGCCGTCGTACTCGATCGTCTCCGCGGCTCCGCCATAGCTCGAGTCTGTCCAGCTCACGAGCTGCCCGTTCGCGTACGTGTAGGTCTTCGACTGCTGCGGCGCGGCGCCGTTCAAGACGGTAGCGACCTTGGCGACGCGGCTCGCTCCGTAGGTGATGTCCGTCTCCGTCCCGTTCGGCAGCACCCGCTTGATCAGTCTCGAATCTCCGTCGTAGCCAAAGCTGGTGCACTGCTGCGTTCCGTCGAGCGTATCGCAGCGCTGCGTGAGCAGACCGTAGGAGTACCAGAAGGTCGTGTCTCCTCCGTATGGGCGGTGGATCGCGAGCGTCTGCCCGTCGGGCCGATAGTCGATCGTGATGGCGTCTGCAGGGTTAGCTCCAGAGACAGAGCTGGAGAGCCTCAGCAGGTTGACCTTGCGGTTCTGGTCGTACCCCAGCCCCTGGACGCCGCCAGCGATGATCGGAAACTGGCCCGTGGGTATGAGCGCCCGGGTGAGGTTTCCCTGAGGATCATAGGTAGGCGTCTCGCTGTTCGGACCCACTGTGATGCTTGCGGTGTTTCCCAGGAGGTCGTACGGGCCGAACGTCGTCGTGACACCGGCCGCATCGGTAGCGCTCAGCAAGCCTGCGCTGGTCCACGTGAGCGTCGTCGTCTCGTTCATCGCGTTAGCCATCGCGGTCACTCGGCCGATGGTGTCGAAAGTCTGGCTGAAGATCTGCCCGTACAGATCGGATGCGCTGAGGACGGGGTAGCTGCGCGCCCTCGGGTCCGCCCCGAACGCGTAGTAGGTGACCGTGACCGTGTTGCCGTCGGGTCCGGTGATGGAGATCGGCGCGTCGAGCTTGGCATCATAGACCGCGCTCATCTTCGTCCCGTTCGGCAGGGTAGCTCCCGTGATCCGCGGGCCGCTCCAGGTAAAGGCGACGCTGAATCCGTCCGGATCCGTTACCTGCGTCAGCTGGTAGCTCGAGTTCCAAGTGTCTGAAATCGTGTTCCCGAGCGGACTCGTCAGCGTCGAGACAAAGGTCGAGGCGCCGGTGATGGCCGTGCTGAAGGTCCAGAAACCGAAGCCGTCTTGCTGCATCTTGGAGAGCGCGCGTCCCGAATAGGTGAGGGTGGCTGCTTTATCCCCCAACGCGAATCGCAGGAGCAGTCCGGTCGAGTCGTAGGCGTAGCTTTCGCCTGGCGAGCTGTCGGCTACCTCCTGCGGTGTTTGCGCGTTTGACAGCAGCCCGTTCGAGTAGTTGTAGACCACCGTACGGCCGTCGGAGGTCTTGATGACCGTAGAACCATTCGGTCCGGACGCGGGCGTGATCGAGGCGAGACTCGAGCAGGAGCTGGCGCTCTCGCACTCCAGGATCTGCGTGGAGCTGATCTCGAGCCGGGGATAGGGCTTGGCGAACGAGGCGATCGACGTGAGCGCCCCAGTTGTGCCGAAGCCGTACACGAAAGCACCGTTCTTGGTGCGGACGGTCTGCCAATCTACGAGCACCCAGCCAGTACCGACGATCGGTCCCACTACGTTGCCGGTAGAGTAGGCCGCTCCTGTGTCGTCGGTGAAGAGGCCCGCTTGAAGCGTCATGTCAAGGACGCCGCGGGTCCACTTCAGGGTTTCAGAATTGTAGGTGCGGCTCACCACGAGATCGCCCAGCTGAGTAAAGATGCGAGCGTCCTCTCGTTCGATGAGGACGTTCCCGCCCATAGCGTTCACAGCGACGTCGAGCGGAAGAGACAGGATGGCGGGAGCTTCATTCTCGGGCGCGCCCGCGACGGGCGCAGGCACGCCGCCGCCGCATCCGGGTTGTCCGCCCGTGGCGGCAGTGATACCAAGAACCAGGACAAGCAACACACGTTCGAACCTCATCACGACGATTCATTTCCCCTCCCTGCTCTTGCGCAGGATAATCTCCCTGATCTCGGCGGCCGACTGCTTTACCTCCACCACACCGCCGTTCGAAAACCTTACTTGGCAGAGGCTTCGCTTTCGGATTCGCCGGGCAGGAAGCCAACGCCCGTGAAGGACGCTGCGCGGCTCACCACCGGTAATGCCGTTGGTGAGATCGCGAGACAGAGGAACGTGTAGGCCGTCTTCCGCATGTGTCGCCCCTCCACAAAGAGTTTAGGAGCGGCACGGGTGCGCCGGCGCTCCCCTTCCCGTAGTCATCCTCCCACGCTGCGCAGACCCTTTGAGTCGCGTGGGCGACGTTTCTCGCTGCTCTCGCCCAGAGGCAACTGACAGCCGGCCCTCGCACCCAGGCCGTGCTGGCGGCCGTGGCGGCGGGGTGCGGGGCGCGTGGCGACCGAGGGGCGCGCTCTCCGCGCGAGGCGCCTCGCGCATGGTGGCGTCGGGCGGCGAGGCCACGATGCCAGCCGAGAGAAGTGCTACGCGCTCACGCTTGCTCTGCGGCGTGCCACCGCGAGCCCCAGCACTCCCACCATTACGAGCAGGCCCGTAGCGGGCTCAGGCACAAGCGAGACCGCGATTTCGTACGGGCCGTTGGCCCCGGTGATGAAGTCCTGGTTCACCCCCGTGCCGTCAAGGTTCGCGCGGCCGATGCTGGGCAAACCCCCATTACCATAGAAACCAGCATGGTTCGTCCAGTAGATGTGGGCCCCATCGACCGCGACACCCCACGGAGCATTGGCCCCCGTGATGAAGTCCTGGTTCACGTCCGTGCCATCGAGGTTTGCCCGGCCGATCGTACCCGTTGCATCATTCGTCCAGTAGATGTACGTCCCGTTGACCGCTATGCCCACCCCGTAGGTGTCCCCGGTGATGAAGCTCTGGTTCACACCCGTGCCGTCGAGGTTAGCGCGGCCGATCGTCCCGTTAACTTGGTTTACCCAGTAAATATACGTCCCGTCGACCGTGACGTCGTACGGGCCGTTGGCGCCGGTGATGAAGCTCTGGTTCACGCCCGTGCCGTCGAGGTTCGCGCGGCCGATGCTGCTGTTACTCGTCCAGTAGAGGTACGTCCCGTCGACCGCGACGCCGCCGGCGCCGTTCGGGATGGACGTGCTGGAGATGAAGCTCTGGTTCACCCCGGTGCCGTCGAGGTTCGCGCGGCCGATTTCAGGGCCCGTGTTCGTCGAGGACGTCCAGTAGATGTACGTCCCGTCGACTGCGACGCCGCCCGGTAAATTGCCGGTGGAGATGAAGCTCTGGTTCACACCCGTGCCGTCGAGGCTCGCGCTGCCGATCGTGTTCGAACCACCGTTCGTCCAGTAGATCGCGCTGGCTTTCGCCGAAGGTGCAACCCACGTCACGAGCAGTCCGGCAACGACCAGGGACTTCGCGAGCAGCCGCTGGAGCCTTCGCAGACGAAATCGTTCGGGGAGCACCTTGGCCGCGAAGAGCAAGGGGACCGGCGGCCAAGACGATAATGCGGCGCAGCGACGCAACGAACGCATGGCCTTTTCTCCCGAGCGAACACCGAGTCCCGGGAACAGCGCCCGTCGCGGCTCCCTCTTCCGTCGCTGCGTAGGCCAATGTCCGAAGAGTCGGAGTCCGCGGGCGTGACGGAAGCGACCTCAGCGTTTTAGGGGGAGATGATTGGGAAGGAGAAGAGAGACGCAGTGGCCGCCATCTCCCCAAGTCCCAGCGCAGCAAGTTGCGTGCCCGCGAAGCGCTTGCAATCGCGTTCGCTACGCAACTTCCCGGTCCTGCACAGGAATGCGACGGGCACTCAAGCGAAGCTTCCCCGCCCTGCGGCGGGGGAATGGAACGCCGGTTCCGTTCGTAGAAGGAAAAGTTTTGCTCCAAGACTTCGGACACGGATGGGTGCGCCTGCGTCGTACTCGTTCGTAACCCGAGGCCCTGGCCCACGCTGGCGCGCGTGGCGGCGGGGTTTCGGCTCGTGTCAGCTCGGCCAGGGACGCGTGGGCCGACAGTCACTAAGGCGTTGGAAAAGTTCCGCGCAGCGGTCGGGCGCACTCAGACCCGGCGCTACGCTTTTGAAGGACTCTGTTGCGAACGCTGGGGAAGCGCGAACCGACGTGGGGGGCGGGAAGATCGAGCCGCCGCGGTTGTTCGCGTGGTTGGGCGGCGCAAGTATCGTCCCGCCCTCACACGCCGGAGCGCACAGTATCCCACAGACTGCCGAGTACGTGAGATCTTTCCGCGCGGTCAGGTGGCGCAACGCGGCCCCCAGAGCGCCCGACCTCGGAAACCTCGACACTTTTGGAGGGTTAAACCGATGCTTCCCCCTTGGCGCCGAACCACGGACCCCGACCCCGACGCCCCGCGCCTCTACCCCTGGTCGCGATTCTCGCAGCCTTCGCCGGCGCCGACGCGTCGCGCTCGAGCGCAGCGCATCCCCGCCGACGGGGTCCCGATCACGGTCCGGATGGTGGACGCCATGGTCGCCAAAGCTCTCGGCCGGCCGCCGACGGAATTGGAAACGCCCTTCTACGAAAACGCGACCTTCGCGCGTTTTGCCCTCGCGCTCCTCGCCGGGCAAAACCTCGACCGCGGCGTGTCCCTGGATCACGCGGTCGACGCTGCGCTCGCGGCGACGACAAGTGACTTCCCCCTCGCTCTTGGAAACATTTTCGACAATCTCCTCCTCGCTTTTTACGGCGTCGCGCAGCCGACCTATCGGAAAATCGCCGCGATGGTGCCCTTTCAGGATTTCCGGCAAACCCACGCCGTCCGCGTGGCCGAGTTTCCCGCGCTCCTGCAGACCGGGGAGTCCGCCGAGGTCAAATTCGGCGTGATGTCAGAAAATCAGGAGCTTTTGAGCCTCGTGACCTACGGCCGGATCTGCAGCTTTAGCCGTGTCCTTCTAATCAATGACGACCTCGGGGCGTTCCGCCGCTTGGCGGAGTCCGCGGCGTCGCGGATCTTGGAGTTCGAGGGCGCGACCTTCTTTCCGGCGTGCTTCGGATCAAACGGCCTCGGGGCGACCCTCGCCTCCGACGGCGTCGCGGTGTTCAATTCTGCGCACGCGAACATCGGCGCGACGGGCGCCTTGTCTCTCACGACGCTGGGGAGCGCCTCCGGGCTTTTGCAAGCGCAAACGACGGCGGACGGGTCAAAACTGAATCTCGAGGTCGCGACTCTGCTCGTGTCGCCGGCGAGCCGGCGCCTCGCGGAGAGCGTCATTCCACTTCCCTCGGTCGGGAAAATCGCGGTCGTCTCGGATGCGAACCTTTCCGGCACGCGCTTTTACGTGGCCGCGGATCCGGGCGCGTGTCCTTGTTTTGTGTACGGTGGGCTGCGGGGCGCCCCGAGTCCCATCGTGACCTCCCGCCGGGACTTTCTGACCGATGGAGTCAGTTTCAAGGTGCTTTTGGATTTCGGCTGCGGCGCGATCGACTATCGCGGCGGCGTGACTGGCGCGGGAGCCTAAGATGCTCGGGGCGACACCGCTGCCGCCGTGCGTTCGGCGGGGCGATCCTTTTTCCCCTTCGCCAGTCGCCCCGAGTTTGATTCCACCCGGAGAGGTGGCGGTGACCCCGGTGGGTAGGGGGAGGCCGGGGGGCTCGGGCTTGCCGGCATTTCAATAGTTTAGACCGCGGTCGCGCGCCGAGGCGGCGCGCTTGATTTCGAACAGTGAGGAAATCCGATGTCTGAGATATTTCCGTTTGCATGCATTGTGCTCGCGACCGGTCTTTCGCTTGTGCTTGGCTGCGGTAGCAAAAGGGTCGATCCTCGATCCATCGTCGCCGACGATGTTTTGGCCAATATCTCCAGCGAGGACACCGCTAGACAAGTCAAGGATCTTGCGACCATGGCAAGCCTTATTGAGGTCCTTCTGATAGAGGACAAGTACCTATTCAGGCTCCCTGCCTCCGAGCCTCATCAGGATACGGTCGAGGCGATCAAAGCATTTCAGAGAGACAAGTCCTTCCCGATTACGGGAAAGATTGACAAGGCTCAGTTCGACCTTCTTGGGAAGGGCCTCCCGGGATTGATGGGCGATTTCAACCTTATTGGTCCGCCAAGGTTCACTGTTTTCGACCCACTACCAGGACGCAGAAGGGCGACCATCACTTACGGAACATGGTCATCGGCTCTTCCGACGATTGAGGACCCAGCCGGGTGGCCAAACACAGCAGAGATCGAATGCCACGAAGAGACTGGGCGTTGCATCGAGGCTGACGCTAGCATCATCGCCGTCCAATCCGTGGGTGCGTCCCTAAAGGCCAGCGTGAGGGAGTGGAGGATTCGAGAGTGGACCGGCTCGCGCATGATCGCGAGCAAGTTCGAGGATTCGACGTGTCCCAAGCTAGAAGTCGATTGGGATGCCAAGACTGCGCGATCCTTTTCCTGTCCCGACGCCGAAGGCAAGCGGGAGACTTCAGAGCTGATCTCGGGCTTCCTCCCTTATTTCAATTTCCTCAACGCCGAACGCGAGGCGAGAGCAGCGGTGTGGAATCCAGCTTACACGCGGCTTTCAAGGGAAGCATTCAAAGGGTGGTAGACCGCGCTGAGACTCTCCGTCTCGCGCCAATGGAGCCCGGCGTCAGAATGCCCGTCTTTGAGCGCCTGACCCGCTAGCTGGGGGTCGCATCCAACCTCCCAGAAATCCAACGGTTTCTTGCAGTGTGTAGCCGCGTTGTAGCCACGGCGAAGGCTACCCGCCGAGGATCGCGTCTAGCTTGACCGCCGCTTCGCGCTGCATGCCCTCGAGCACGTGAGAGTAGGTGTCGAGCGTGAGCACGATCGAGGAATGCCCGAGGCGCTCTTGGACGATTTTAGGGTGAACACCCTGCGCGAGCAGGAGGGTTGCTGCCGAGTGGCGGAGGTCATGGAAACGAGTCGATTCAGGAAGGCCAGCCCTTCGCAGGAGAGGCTTGAAGTTCCGGCGGATCAGGTTCGACTTCCTGATAGGCGAGACACGTACGCGATCCTGAGCCGAGGTCGCCCCCGCCGGCCCCGGCTGAGCTGCCACGCGCCCCGCACCCCGCCGCCACGGCCGCCAGCACGGCCTGGGTGCGAGGGCCGGCTGTCAGTTGCCTCTGGGCGAGAGCAGCGAGAAACGTCGCCCACGCGACTCAAAGGGTCTGCGTAACGTGGGAGGATGCCCACGGGAGGGGAACCGCATCGCGCGTTTCTCCTCGATTCACATTCCAGAAGCGGGAGGGACCATGCCCGCCTCGATACATCGCTTGGCGACTTCGCTCGTGCTCTTCTTCGCGATCGCATCGGCCCGCGAAGCGACGGCGGTCTTACTCGCGTATGAGGGCTTCAACTACGCGGTGGGTCAGAGGCTGCCGACCATGGCCGGAGGGACCGGCTGGGGCGCAGCATGGACGGGCGACGACGCCTTCGTCGATCAGCCGCCGACCCTGAGTTACCCGACGGCGCTGCCGTCGACTGGCGACGCGCTCCTCAGCACCGGGGGGGACGCGGGACGTCTTTTCTCCGCACCGCTCAGCAACGCCGGGAGCGATCTCTGGATCAGCTTCCAGGAGCTGAGCACCGTTGCCGGCAGTGGCGCGACCGTCTACCTCCCGCCTGGTGGACTTTACGTGCAAAAGACCCCACTCGGCGAAATCGACATGAACGGCTGGACAGCCGGGTACTCCGCCGTCGGGAAGGTGGACTTCTTCTTGCTGCAGATAACTCAGTTCAACCCACCCGCCAGCACCATCAGTTTCAACCTCTGGCTGGATCCCGGGCCTGTGCTTGGTCCACCGAACGCTTTCTACACGCAAGCTTCGGCGTCGCCGGACCTCTTGCAGCAGTTCTTCTACAGAAGCGATTCCGGACAGGCGCTCGACGAGATCCGAGTCGGCACAACGCTGTCGGACGTCTTCGTCCCCGAGTCCGGGACGCTGCTACTTCTCGGCTCCGGCCTCGCAGGCCTCGCGGCCTTGGGACGTCGCCAGCGCGTGTAACCAGCTCGTCAAGTGCAAGAAGCACAACACCCCGGCTTCGGTCGGGGCCTTGTCGTTTCTGGGGCAGCCATCGTGGGCCTCGCCGTCCAACGCCGCCGTGCGCGAGGCGATTCGCTCGGATAGCGCGCCCTGACGTAGCCCCCCGGAAAGGCGACCCGCGAGACATGCCGCCTCCGAAGCTGGGGGTCGCGCGTTCGAATCGCGCCCGGGTCACTTTAAAATCAAGCACTTACGAGATTTCGACTCATCCGCGTACGGCTATCATACGGCTACCAGGAATCATTGATCCTCACTGATTCTAAAAGCGTTGATCGAGACGGCCACCAGGGGCGAGGGTCGGCGAAATCAGAGCACGGTCGCCGGGACGACTGCCGAGGGAGATCCGCATGGGTACGGTGCGCAGGAGCGGATCGGGTCACTCGGAGTTTGCCGGACGCAGCAACACGGCAAAGCCGGCTCGATCCGCTCCCTACATTTTTAGAGGTTGAAGAATGAGCGACTACAGACCTGAGTGCGCGGTGCATAGTGGTGTGGATTGCACGTGCGCAAGTTTGCCGCCACCTGCGCCGACAGTCGTTGTCCGCATGTGGCCTGTGGTCGTAATACTCATTGTTGCGTCCACGTTTGGTCTGCTCCGGGGTCTCGGGTGCTTCGGACACTGACGCGGAGGGTCCACCACTGTGAGGCGTTTACCGGCTGCGGGGATCGTGGTGGCGTTGTGCTTGGCGGGCAGTTCGCACGGCCAAGGGTTACCACCGGCCTTTCAATCAGCTCCATACTTCAAATCAGGGAATGCCTTGGTTGAAGCATGCGCGGTCCCCGATTCGACGTGCGTGGGATACGTGGACGGCGTGTCGGACACGATTGCCGCCCTGTCATGGAGCGGCATGACTAGTAAGACCTATTGCCTGCCCGATCAGGTCACGGATACCCAGCTCGCAGCCGTATTTTACAAATATCTGCATGACCACCCGGCACAGCGCCATCTCTCAGCGGCGGGTCTACTGATAAATGCGCTCGCCGATTCCTTCCCGTGCAAGACAAACGCGGGAAAGAAATGAGCGTGCGAAGCATCGGCGCGTTTCTTCTCTGTCTCGTGATGACACTCGCTGCAACCCATTCGGCGAATGCGTCGGATGACACACCCTCCCGACAATCGCTCGTGGCATTGAACAACATTTGCGTCGTTGTCGCGCTGACCGGCGCTCAAGCGCAAGCAGGATTCAACGAGAGCACCTTTCAGACGGATGTAGAATTAAAACTCCGCAGCGCCGGTCTCACAGTCCCCAACGAATCTTCCAAGTGCGACGCGTGGCTCTTCGTTTGTATTGGCGCCCTACACAAACGGCCGAACGAGAGAGTGGCGTTTCGCACCGACCTCCTACTACAACAAAACGTGCTGCTTGCCAGAGATCCGTCTTCCCAGGTGATGGGTACCACATGGTTTGTTGGTGGCGTCGGAACCGGGGATCTCGAATATATCCGTAAACTCATCAGAGATAACACAGATCAATTTTTCAACGCATGGTTATCCCCAATCCGACCTTCTTAAGATCAATCGCGGATTACAATTGAAAGTGGCTCCGACGGTGTGCGAGAAGGAGTTGTCGACTTCCACCCGCATACCGAGGAGCCACAATCGTGAGATTAAGTAGAGACCGAATCCGAGGCCGCGTCAAGAGCGAT
>DATFYN010000251.1:0-14090 GCA_035315025.1 Myxococcota bacterium | reverse complement strand
CCTCGGCGCAGTGGCAGCTCGGCTTGCCACAGCGCAGGGAGCGCACCACCACGCTGCCGCGCAGGATCTCCTCGAGGGGCGGGAGCCGCGCGAGGATCCGGCGCCGGCGCTCAAGGAGCGAGCGGCTCATACCTTACGTCTATATAGACGTAAGAATACAGACCCGCGACTCCGCGGGGGGACATCTGTCCGGAGCACGCGAGCCAACCCAGCGATCAGCCGAGGGATTCGCGCAAACTACCCGGCATTGGCTCTAGGCCCGACGCCCCGACACGACGATCGCTTGCGGAGGGGTTCCGAACGCCAGCGTCGTCTCCACTTCGTCAAAGCCAGCCGAGCGAAGCAGAGCCGCAAGTTCGGCCTCATCCCAAAAATGAAACAGACCCAGCTCCTCCAGGTCGAGCAGTCGAGAGGCATCGTTCAGAAACTCGCGCAGCGAGGTGGCGAGGTTCTCTCTGGCCTGTTGCGCAAGTGGATCGTCCGCTTCAAGCGAGAGCAGCTCAGAAGCGACCTGGAGAAAGAGCTTGGAGATGTCAGCATCCTTGCGGAGGCTTGAGACCACGACCCGTCCGGCTGGTTTCAGCAGGCGTCGCATTTCCCTCAGCAGCTGGAGTGGATCACTCACGTAGCTGAGGATCAACGACGCCAAAATCGAGTCATAGATGCCGTACCGAAGCGGAATCGCAGGCAACGTGCTTGAGGTCGCGAGATCGCAAACCACACAGTGCACCAGTCCATGACGGCCTTCTACGAGGGTATTCCCGTGGCTCCGTGCCTTATTCAAGGCCTCCCATACGAAGTCGAGTGCATCCACCGTGAGTCCATTCGGTGTATCTGGATGGGAACCCAAGAACTGCAGCAAGGCGCCGGGACCTGCCCCGAGGTCGACAACCCGACAGCCCTCAGTCAGCCGCAGCCCTTTCACCTGAGCTTCCATCAGGCCTTGGTAGGCGCTGGTTCGGGTCATGAGCTCGATGCCCAACCGACCTTCCGATCGTCCGAGCAGATAGCTCTTCCAAAAGTTTTTCAGGTCGACGGTGGGCTTTGGCAGACGTGCGCGTTCCGCACTCCGTTGATCCTCGAGACGTCTGACACCCGGTAGAGCGGGCTTGAAAGGCGTGCCAGTGCAAATCCGCCCGATCTCGGAGGCGATCAGCTGGAATGTCTCAAGGGCTTCTCGACTGCTCCGAAGTTGGTGGCCAGTGGGAACCTCGATCAGTCGCCGCTGGGACGAATCGCCCGCGGCGAGCAGGAGTCGTGCGCGTTCGAGCTCCATCCACGCATCATGACGACCATGAATCCAGGTGATGGGAACACTGATCTTCCGCATATCCTCGAGCGCGTCGTCGAGATACACAAGACGGCTGTCTAATGCGTCTTGTCCTGTATCGTCCATGTCGACGAGAACTCCGAGGATCTCCTGTAGCCCGAAGCGAACGCCCCGGTCGACTCCCCCAAAGAAATCGATGCCACCAGAGATCACCCGGATGGCTGCTTGCAGATCGGCTGTACCGACTACGGAGACCCAACCGCTAACCCGCTTGCGAACATCGGAAGCTACCGCCCGACGCCCTTCGACCGCAGCAGCACTGAACGTCACAAGTACCCTTGCGCTCGGTCTAAAGCGCGGATCCTGATCGAGAAAGTCTAGCGTCGCAAGAATATCCTCGACTCCGCTGGAGAACGTGAACCTGAGGTGCTCCCGCCCAGGTTCCCGACAATCCGGGTCGTTATAGGATTCACCGCGCTTTCGGATCCCGTCGAACCGAAGGACGACGACGGGACGCCCGTGACGACGAAAAGTTTCGACGATGGTTTCAGCTAGCGGTAACAGTGTTTCCTTGGTGCGTCCCCACGCAGGAGGAATGATTACTGCGGGTGCCCCCACTGTAGAACCCCAAGAGCTGACGATTGCTCGAATTCTCTCGCCTCGAGCGTTCGCATAGTCGACGATCGGCACCTGAGTCGCCGAAGGAGAACGCCGGCGAAATGGGTTAAGCCGCGTGGCGGCCACGCCGCCGAGAAGCGCAATACGCTCCCGAAGACGGGTGAGACTCCCGTTCGGGCTCACCAGTGCTCTGCGCTCGACCCGAAGCGGCTGTCGCGGACCCTCGTGGGCCGTAGAAAGTCCGATTCGAACCCAACCAGGTCTCTCTGGGGCCGGTGCTTGGTTTCTCACCTCAGCAAAGACTTGTTCTGTGGATCCCGCACTCCCCCGAACCCGTAGCACCCCGCTCAACTGTTCCGCCGCAGCTCCCGATACAAACACACCAAGCCCTCCAGGCGACACATCTACCACCTCGCCCTGCTCCTCAAAGCCGGCTTCCGTGGAGAGGGAGATGACTCGAGGCCACCCGGAAAGATTCTCCGCGCCCGTACGCGTGCGATCGCGCCTCTCGGCCTGGTACAGTGCATTCGGCATCATCAGTCGAAGAACGGGTCCCATGGACTCGCTCAATGGGGGTGCTGAGAAGAAGTACGGCAGGCCCTCGAGAACGAAATTGAGGTGAACGCTCTTCGGCAGCGTTTTCTCAAAGTTGCGCGTTTCCAGTACGATCTCGTGGTCCGCGATACGGGTCAGGCGCGCGGTTTCCGGCAGAATTTGAGCGTTCATACCGCGTCGGAAAACGACAGCGGCGCCCCTTGCCTGTTCGAGGACACCCCGGATGAGCTCGGGATCGGAGATGACCCTTGCATGAAGCTGGCGGAGCTGATCCGGCGTGATCGGATCCGCCCGTCCTGCCAGAGGCTGCATCGTGGCGTCCCCCTCATGCTCACCACCTGTACAGGCTCAAACCAGGGCGGCGTCGCTCCCAAAAACCATTCTATTCCTGAATGCTGAAAAACATCAACCGGGCGAAACCCTCACCCGGCCGTTCGGCAGTCTCCTATTGACGCGTCGCGCCGTTCGGGAGCCGAGAGAAACCGAGGCCTCGTCACCAAGACCAACGCGGGAAGCAGGCTGAGCGCAGCTAGCGCGCTAGTTCCCATCATGAGCGCCACATAGCCTCCGAGTTGCCGCCAGAGTGCAAAGTCTGACGCCAACAAGCTGACATTCCCGGCCGCAATCGCCGAGGCCACGAATAGGATCGCTCGCCCTGAGGTAAGAAGTGCCTCCCGCATCGCGTCTTCTAGAGGCTTGAGATGCACTTCTTCGCGAAGCCGGAAAAGCAAGTAGATCGCGAAGTCTGCTCCAAGGCTGACACCCATTGCGGTGTACGTGGCAGTAGCAAAACTCAGCCAACTATGAATCCAACCCATGAGACCAAGATTCACCAGAGCCGCAGAAATCAACGGTACCAACACGAAAAGCCCTGCAATCGCCGATCTGAATACAAGTGCGGACAGGATGAAAATCACACTGCCAACCTGAAGCATGTTCAGCAGCTTCTCATGCACCACGGTGTCATTCATCGCCAAAGCCTGCGCAAGCTCACCGCCCGCCACTTCCACATGCACGTCCGCAGGAAACTGAGTCGCTCCGACTTGCCGGAGGCGAGCGAAAAGATCTTGTACCCAAGCGACATTGTCTGAGCGAGAGAGTGCCAGCACCGCGCCCGCTCGATAGTCTGGACTGACCACGCGGGAGAGATCGTCCCGGCCGTACAGCAACGCGTACTGCGCAATCAACTCATGAGTCTCCGGGATCGTATAAGCGTTCGCGTCTCCCTCATGCATCGCTCGGTTCATGACCTTCGTGTAGTCTGCAAATGACACGACGTTGGTGATTGCCGGTTCCCTCGCGAGGGTGGCCTCGAGCTCCGCAAGACCCCGAACGACCTGAGGGTCCAGCAGGGTGTCTGGGCGATCCCCTTCCACGAGAACACGAATGGTAGAAGTGCCTGTGAAGCTCTTTCGAATCTCTCGATCCGCGACAATCACCGGTGCAGTGCGACGGAACCACGAACGGAAACTGCTATTGATCTCCAGACGGAACGTTCCCGCCGCTGCGCATAGCACCACAATGGCGCCCGCTACCAAAACAGCCTTTGGACGACGGCACACCATCGTGACGAGCCAATCGAGCGCAGGCTCGAGGACTCTGTGCGTCCGCTCTCGCCCCGCCTCGGCAGAGCGGGGAGCACGTAAGACAGCACGGCAGGCAGGGATAAATGACAACTCCAAGACGAGAGTGCTTAAGATTCCAAATGCGGCCATCACTCCGAAGTCTCGGACTGCTGGAATCCCGAAGGTCGCGAGCGACATAAAGCCAGCCGCGGCGACGGAACAAGCGGCGAGCATCACCGGACCGATTCGCTCCAGGGATTGGATCACCGCCTCTCGGCTGTCACCAGTGACGCGGTAGCATTCGTAGTAGCGTTTCAAGATCTGGACGGCATGCCCCGCCGCCACCGAAAGAACCAAGACAGCGGTCATGGCAGTCCACGGCGTTAGCTGAAATCCAAGCAGCGCCGTGATCCCGAGGCTCCAGACGACACTCAGCACCGCGGTCACGAGCGGCAGGAATACCGCCTGAAGCGTCCGAAAGGCCTCGTAGTGGACAATTGCAATGATGAAAAGAGCCACTGCCACGAGAGGAACGATTCCCCGGGTCGCGCCGTTTAGCGCCGCCAACGCGGGCGATTGACCGCCGACATACACGTCGGTGCGGTCATTCCGCTCCTGAGAAGCCAAAGCCTCAAGTGCGGCTGTGATCTTTTCGCTCGATACGTCGCCGGTAAAGTCCGCGAGGATCATCGCTCCCCGCGCATCACGGGTAACGAGACTGCCTACGTACATCGGATAGGAAAATACGGTCTTCCGGAGCTCCGCGAGCCCGCGGGTATCCCGGGGAATGGTGGTCATTAGAGGCTCGACGCGCACGTCATCGCCCGTAGCGGAGATGGCCTTTGCATTTTCCGCCGCAAGGCTCAGGATCGTGCTGGGGATCACGCCCGGAATCTTCGCGACGCCCTCCGTGAGGCGCTGGATACGTCTTAGCGTGTCTGGATTGAAGATATCCCCCTCATGCACTCCAATGGCGATGAGGGATGTCTGCTGGGCTCCCAGGCGGGCACGCAGCCGGTCGTCGATCGCCATATAGGGATGGCCCCGAGGTACCTCATCTTGGAGCTTGATTTCGAGGTGCAGATGACGAAGTTCCGAGGCGAGACCGAGTGTCACCAGAAGTACCGCGGCGATGAAAATTCTCGGCCGAGAGGCGACAAGCTCCGCGTAGCGCTTCATCAAACAGCGCTCTCCGTTTGAGCATTGCGCCACTCGTCCGGCAACGGCTTGAAGCGGCGGTACACGTCCTATCCTACCGCTACCTGCCGCACCTTCACTCCGGCCTCCCGCAGCAGGGCCAAGGAAACCTCTCCGAGCGGGTACTCCGCGTTGTACACCACTTCCTCGATCCCAGCATTGATGATCATCTTGGTGCAGATGAGACAGGGACAGAATGTCGTGTAGATCGTCCCACCGCGAAGGGAGACGCCATGATAGGCGGCTTGGGTGATCGCATTTTCCTCGCCGTGGGAGCAGAGGCACTCGTCGAGTCGGGTGCCTCCTTCGACGAAGGCGTTGCAGCGGGGACACCCTCCTTCGTTGCAGTTGCGGGTGCCGCGCGGCGTCCCATTGTATCCGGTCGAGACGATTCGGCGGTCTCTTGCGATCACCGCACCGACCTTACGTTTGACGCAATTGCTGCGCGAGGCGACCACACGGGCGATGCTCATGAAATACTCGTCCCAGCCAGGGCGCTCAAAGTGCAATGAGCGCTCTAGAATCCGATGGAGCTCGGTGTGAAGGGTCGCAAGATCACCGTCGTTATGGAGAACAAAGTCCGCAAGGTCGCGAACTGCCCGGAGCTGCTGGCCCGCGGGGTCGGTGCTCCCGAGCTCGCGGGCCTCGAGTTGTCGTAGCTCCTCGAGTGACTGCGGGTCGCCCGACCGCCCGCGCCCGCGAAGCCGCTCGAAACGCAGGTTCTCTTTGGCGTCCACCCAGAGCAGCTTGAAGCCGGGCCCCGCGGTGCGGAGCGCTGCCACCTCTGCGGGGTGCCGGATCGAATCGACGACGTAGTTGCGATCCGCAAGGAGACTCGTAAGCAGCCTTTGCGCCAACACTGCCGGACCGTGCTCGGCGCGCAGCCGATTACCCGTCTCGATCATCCGCTCCCGTGTCTCCTCAAGCCCCCGCGCCTGAAGCTCCTTCCGGATTACGTCTGAGAGCGAATGGCTGTAGAAACTACGGCTTCGCAGGAAAGCAACCACCTCGCCCTTTCCCGCGGCGTAGGGTCCCGAGAGACCGAGAATCATGGGCTCCCCCTTACTCGGTTCGGCGGCGTCGGTCAAGGCGCCCCCGCACCCGCCGCGGCGGTAGCACGGGCCCGGACCCTCCGGCACCCTGCACTCTCGTGCGTGTCTTTGTGACAGGTGCCGGGGGGTTCGTCGGCAAATGGCTCGTGCCGCGCCTTGAGCACGAGGGAGCCACTGTGCTGTGGGTGGATCGCGAACTCGAGATCTCGCAGGCGGCCGCCGTCGCGGACGCCGTCGCCCGGGCACGCCCCGATGCGGTCGTCCATCTCGCCGCCCAGAGCTCGGTTACAGCCGCCGCGGCCGACCCGGCGGAGGCGTACCGGGTGAATTACCTAGGGACGCGCGCTCTGCTCGAAGCCGCGCGCGTCCACGCACCAGGGGCTCGGGTGCTCCTCGTGAGCTCAGCGCAGGTGTATGGCTCTGCGCCGCCAGGCGCGCAGCCCTTCGACGAGAGCTCGCCGCTACGACCGCGCTCGGCCTACGACTGGACGAAGGCGGCAGGAGATCTTCTCGGCGGTGCCTATGGCGATCGTGGGCTCCACGTGGTGCGCGTCCGCCCTTTCAATCACACGGGGGCCGGCCAGGGCCCCGGGTTTTTCGCATCTGCGATGGCGCGTCAGATTGCCGAGATGGAGGCCGGCAAGTCCCCGCCGGTACTCGTGGTGGGCAACCTCGAAAGTGTGCGCGACTTCCTCGACGTGGAGGACGTGGTGGACGCCTATGTCCGACTCCTGCAGGGGGCCGTACCGAGCGGCGTCTACAATGTCGCCAGTGGGCGAGGCCGCACCATGCGTGAGGTGCTGGCCCTTCTGCTCGCTCGGGCAGCTCTCGCACCCGAGATCCGCGTGGACGAGGGGCGTTTTCGCCCGACAGATGTGTCGGTCGGGACGGCCGCAAGGATTGAGGCGGCGACCGGCTGGAAACCAGTCCGCCCTCTCGCCGACACACTGGCGCGCCTTCTCGACAGCTGGCGCGCGGCCGTTAGCGCCGCATGACGAGGCCGAGCCAGGGCTCGCCCCCTGCGTCCGTCGACGTGCGATCGCCCTCGACCCGGAGTCCGGTCGCGCGAAAGCGCGCACAGACCTCAGCGCGCTCCGACGCCAAGAGGCCAGAGGCGATGAGAGTCCCCCCCGCTCGCGTAAGGCGCGCAAGGCCGCCGGCGAGGGGAAGGAGTTCGGTGCGCAGAAGATTCACCAGCACGAGATCGAAGGGTAGTCCCATGATCGCGTCGAGTGGCCCGATAAAGACCTGGAACTGCCCATCGCGGCCGTTCGCCAGCGCGTTGGCCGCCGCCGCCTGTGCCGCCCGCGGATCCATGTCGAAGCCCACCGCGCCCCTCGCGCCCAGCGCGAGCGCCGCAAGCGCGAGAACGCCGGAGCCACAGCCAACGTCGAGGACGCGTGCGCCTTCGACTCGGTCTCTCTCGAGTCCGTCCAAGAGCTCAAGAACGAGCCGCGTGGAATCGTGGCCGCCGGTGCCGAATGCCTGGCCGGGCTCGATCACGACGCACGCCTGCCCGGGGTGGGGCTCAAACCTTGCGAAAGGCGGCCGGACGACGAGCCGCGGGGAGATCTCGATGGCCTCTAGGCCGGTGCGCCAGGCGATCGACCAGTCCACCTCGAGCTCAGGCCGGGGCTGCGTCACCTCGGCAGTGCCCGCCAGCGCCTTCACAAGGGCGTCCCGTACGGCGTCCCCCTTCGCCGCTGGCGCATAGAGAATGAGGAGAACCGTCCCCCCCGCTGCCTCGCGCTCTTCGAGCCCGACGATGCCGCCTTCCCACGCCTCTCCCGCCGCGCGCTCGGCTACGGCGACGTCGTCGGCCCGAACTTCGATGCGCACTAGGCGCACCCCTCTCGCCGTCGTGGCCATCCTCGTCTCGCTTACCCCCGGCTGCTATCTCGCCCACATCGGGCTAGGACAGGCCCGCTTGATGCGCGCCCGAACACCCATCGCGAACGTTCTTGCAGATCCGGCGACACCCGCTCCGGTTCGGGAGCGCCTCGAGCTCGTGTCCAACGTGCGCGCCTTCGCGTCGAAGCTCGGCCTCGAGGTGGGTGATCAGTATACGAGTTACGCCCCGTGGCCCGGAGATCGCATCGTGACTGCCCTGGTTGCGACTCGCCCCGGGGAAATCGAGCCCTACGAGTTCTGGTTTCCGCTGGTCGGCCATGTCCCCTACAAGGGCTACTTCGACCGAGAACGTGCCCAGCAAGACGCCCGGGAGATGGAAGCGGAGGGCTTCACCACATGCCTTTCCGCGGTCCCCGCCTACTCGACCCTCGGATGGTTCGAAGATCCGGTCACAGGTCCCATGCTGCGCGGCGAAGAATCGGAACTCGTGGAGACCCTCGTCCACGAGCTCGTCCACCGGACGGTGTACGCGCGCAATGCCGCCGATTTCAATGAGGGGATCGCCACCTTCGTGGGCCAGGAAGGGAGGGTTCAGTTCTTCCAGGCTCGTGACGGGCCCTCGAGCGCATCTGCCGCAAGAGCGCGCGCGTTCGTGATCGACGATCGGGCGATTTCGGCCGCGCTCGAAGATGCGCGTGGGAGGGTGGAGCGACTCTACCGAACAGAGTCCGCAGGCCCGAAACGCGACGCCGCCCGCGCCGCCATTGAAATGGACGCAAGAGTTGCGATCGCAGGGCTTGCGTTGACCACGCAAGACCCCTTGGCACTCGCCCGCGACGTTCAACTGGGCGACGCGTGCCTCGCCCTGGAGGGCACGTACACGCGCGATCTTACCCACTACGCGGAGGCGCTCGTCCGTGCGGGTGATCTCCCGACGCTCATCGTTCGCGCCAAGCAGGCCGCGCTCAGCGCGGATCCGAGGCGGACGCTGTGGGATGCGCCCTGATCCCAACCGCCTCGGTATTCCTGCGCGAGGGCCGACTTGCGCACATCCATGCCGCCCTACTGCCTGTGCATTGCATGCGCGTTGCGTGTCTCCCTCAGGGTCCTCCCGGTCTCAGGCTTGCGTGCTGCAAGGCCGAAGAGAGCGCAATGCAGCCGCACCGACGCGAGGGGGTGGAGCGCGTGCAGGGAGAGCGGCAGCTCGGACTGCTGACGGCTGCGCAGGCCGCCGAGGCTGCCGACCGCCTGTGCACCAATGTGGCGCGCGCGCTGCGGGGAAAGCCCGAGGTCGTGCGCTGCGCCGTGGAAACACTCATCGCGGGCGGCCACCTGCTGCTCGAGGACGTGCCCGGCGTTGGCAAGACGACGCTCGCGTTTGCCCTGGCTCGTTCGGTCGAGGCGAGCTTCCGCCGAATCCAATTCACGAGCGACCTTTTGCCCAGCGACATCACGGGTACAGCCGTCCCGGAGCATGAGGAAGGACGCTCGACCGGAGGCTTTGTCTTCCAGCGCGGGCCCCTCTTCGCCAACGTGGTACTGGCCGACGAAATCAACCGTGCAAGCCCGCGCACGCAATCCGCGCTGCTCGAGGCAATGAGCGAGGGCTCGGTCAGCGTGGACGGCGTTACGCACAAGCTGCCCCAGCCCTTTCTCGTCATCGCCACCCAGAACCCGCTCGAGCACTATGGGACGCATCCCCTTCCAGAATCCCAGCTCGACCGATTCCTCATGCGGTTGCGCATTGGCTACCCGGGCCATGCCGACGAGATCGCGGTCCTTCGCGACGATCCTGCGTCCACCGAGCTGCCTCGTCTCGCACCGGTCCTCTCGACAACGGAGGTTCGCGCACTTCGCTCGGCTGCCGAAGCAGTGAAGTTTGAGGACACGCTCGCTGGATATCTGCTCGCGATCGTGGATGCGACCCGCCAGCACGACGCGCTTTCCCTCGGCGTCTCTCCACGCGGCGCCGTTGCACTGCGGCGTGCGGCCAAAGCGCGCGCGCTTTGTGGGCGTCGCGACTATTGCATCCCCGAAGATGTGCGGGACCTCGCCGTCGCGGTCTTTGCCCACCGGCTGGTGGTGGATCCGCAGAACGGTCCCCGACACGGGAGCGAGGAGGTCGAGTGGATCGTACGCGACATCCTCGAGCGGGTACCCGTTCCGCTCTGAGCCGGCGCGTCGCGCGCCGGCTCCGTCCGCCCCGCATCCTGCGACCCACCCGCGCGGGATGGGTGTTCTTTGCGCTCACGTTCGGCGTTGGCTTCGCTGCGCTCAACACAGGGAACAACCTGCTCTATCTGGTGCTCTCTCTCATGCTGGCATTCCTTGTACTTTCTGGGGTCCTGTCGGAATCCGCACTCCGCGGCATCACGGTGCAGCGCAGACTCCCTGGCGAGATCTTTGCTGACGCGAGCCACCTCGTAGCGCTCGACATCACAAACGCCCAGCGCCGCGTCCCCGCTTTTGCGCTCGTGGTCGAGGACCTCGCAGAGGCGCCCGACGGGTCGGACGCACTCATTCCTCTGGGTCGCGCCTTCGTGCTGCGGATCGCTCCGCGGGCGACGGAGCGACGCTTTTACAGCCTGCGATGGCCGCGGCGAGGCGTCTTGCGGCTGAAAGGGTTTCGTATCTCCACGCGCTATCCGTTCGGACTCTTCTCCAAGTCGCTCGAACTGGTGAAACCCGCCGAGGCGCTGGTCTACCCCGGTCTCGAAGTGCTTACAGTGCGGACCGCTCGCCGCGGCGAGGAAGAGGGCCGCGCCACCGTGGCGACGCCTGCGCCCGGCAGCGAGATCAGCGGGCTGCGCGATTTCCGGGCGGGTGACCCCCTGCGACGCATTCATTGGCGCGCGTCGCTGCGCCGCGGCAGCCTGGTCGTCCGCGAGAGTGAAGGCGAGCACCGAACGGAGCAGGAGGTTCGCCTGCGCACCCGGGGTGCGGAGCCCGGTGATGCCTTCGAGTCCGCCGTTCGCCGTGCGGCATCGGAGGCGGTGGCTCTCCTCGACGCCGGGGCCTGCGTCGGGCTTTGCACGGATTCGCACCGATTTGCGGCCGCGGACGGCCCGGTGCAGCGCGCGCGTCTGCTGTTCTTTTTGGCGCAGGTGGCGCCGGAGACGAACCCGTGACGCGCCGCTCCTTCCGCATCGCAGTCGACTCGCCGCGCCCGATCGCCGCGCTCTTGCTCGTCAGCATTGCGAGCCTGACCCTCACGATGACAGGCCAGCTCTTCCTCTGGTGCATGGCCATCCAGTCCGCGATGCTTGTCGCGGCCGTCTTGTTGCGCGAGCGGCCCATGGCCTGGCAGCGGAGCACGCTCGTCCTCAATCTCGCGATGGCCGCGATCTCGCTCGTCACGGCCTGGATCGCCTTTGAAACTGCCGCCTCGCTCATCGCCCTCGCGCACTTCGCCACCCTTGCGCAGGGACTCCAGCTGCTTGACGCCCGCCCACGCCGATCCGAATTTTTGCTCGTTGCCCTCGCGCTGTTTCAGGTAGTGCTCGCCTCGAACCTCACCGACAGCGTCCTCTTTCCGCCTCTGCTCATGGCATTCCTACCGACCGCTGTCTGGACGCTCCTCGTGCACACGCTCCGGACTGAGGCGCACGAAGCGGGCGACCCCGCCGCCGCAAGCCGCGTACTCACACCCGGGCTCCTGCGCGTGACGCTCGCGGCATCGGCCCTGTCGGTGCTGGTCGGGCTGGCGCTCTTCCTGATTTTGCCGCGCATGAGTTCTGGCCTGGTACGCGGCCGCCTGCTCGGAGGCCCGATTTCGACAGCCGGTTTCTCGGATCGGATGGAACTCGGCGATTTCGGAAAGATCCACGGAGACCCGACGGTGGTGATGCGAGTCGAAACTCCTCGTGGGGTGGAGCTGCCGGCGGAGGCGCGCTATTGGCGCGGTCTTGCCTTCGACACCTTCGACGGCCGCAGCTGGTCCATCTCACGCCCACATCGATCGGTCCTTTCAGTCGACGCGGAACTCGGCGTTGACCTCGCCGCAGACCCTGTACGCTCGAACCTGACCCAGCGCATTTTGCGCGAGCCTGTCGCGGCAGGCGTGCTCTTCAGCATGGGCCAGGTGGTCCACATCGAAGGCAGCATGGGGCGGCTCGAGCGCGATGGAAACGGCGGCCTGTATGGCCCGACGCGTGCCGAGGAGCGTGTTCGTTACGTCGTCGAAAGTCGCTGGCACGCGCGGGATGAAGCCGCCCTGAGCGCGGACCATACCGTGGTCCCCGGGGACGACCCCCGCTGGGTTGCGCTCCCCAACTTCGCGCCCGAGGTCGCAACTCTCGCCCTCGAAGCTGCCGGAACTGGCGACACCGATGCGGAACGGGTGCTCGCGGTCGAGGGATGGCTCCGCTCCCACGGCCACTACAGCGATTTGCCCCCGCCGGCCGATCCCTCTGATCCCCGCTCACCAATCGAGCGTTTTCTCCTGGGAGAGCTCAGCGGACATTGCGAATACTTCGCGAGCGCGATGGTCGTGCTCACTCGCGCGATCGGCATACCCGCGCGCGTGGTGAATGGCTTCGCTGGCGGCCGGGAGAACCGTTTCGGTGCGTTCGTCGAGGTGACGGGTTCGGACGCCCACGCCTGGGTGGAGGTGCACTACGCCCGGGCGGGCTGGGTACCCTACGACCCGACACCTCCCGCTCTGCGCCTGCGCGCCGGCGCGCTTCCCTCGATTGGCCAGCGCCTCTACGAGTTGCAAAGCGCGCTTGAGCTCTGGTGGTTCCGCAACGTCGTCGAGTTCGACCGCGTCGACCAGCTTCGCGCATTTCAGGCGGCGTGGCGCGCATGGCATTTCCTTCGCTCCGGCGGGCACGTCGAGAGCCGACCCGAAAACCCCCTCCCCGAGCAGCATGTCGCGCTCGCGCGCTGGAAGCTCGCCCCGCACCTCTTCCTCACCGTCTGCGCGTTCGGGGCAGTTACGGTCTGGTGGTGGCGGCGCCGGAGCCGGAGTCGCAACACCCCTCGCGTTTCCGCCGCCTATCTCGCCGCGCTCCGGCTCCTCGCCCGCCGCGGTCTCGTGCGCAGCCCCGCAGACACGGCAAGAAGCTTTGCGAGGGCAGTGGCAAAGGCGCTCTCCCCGGCCGGAGCTGCGGCCTTCGCCGCCCTGACGGAGCGGTATCTTGCGGAGCGCTTCGGTGGCCGGGCGCCGGAGGGACTCGGCGGCCGAGCAGGCGCCTACCTGCGGACGCTGCGTGATAGCCTCAGGGTGTGAGCGCGCAGCCTCGATCGCTTGCGGAATCTCTCAGGCCTTCCCCACGCGCCGTCTCACGGCGCATCGCTCTCGATGCGATGGGCGGCGACTTCGCGCCTGAGGTCGTGACCGAGGCGGCCGCTCGGCTCTCCCGCACGACGGAAATTCAGCTCCTGCTGGTAGGAAATGAGGGGCGGATCGGTCGGCTGCTCCGACAACACGGTGCGGACTTCGCGCGGATCGATCTGCAGCACGCTCCCGATGCCGTGCCCATGCATGAGTCTCCTCGAGCGGCGCTCGCGCGCCGGGAGTCCTCCATCGCAGTCGCCGTCCGCGCCGTCGCAAGTGGTGAGGCCGAGGCTCTCGTTTCGGCGGGCAACACTGGAGCCTTGCTGCTCCACGCCGCCGCCACGATTCCGCGCCTTGCGCGCGTGCACCGCCCCGCACTCGCTGCCGTCTATCCCACGCTTCCGCGTCCTCACAACCCGGACCCTTTTGCCCTACTTCTCGACGTCGGCGCGAACACGAGCTGCACCCCCGCAGACCTCGTGCAGTTCGCGGCGATGGGAACGGCCTACGCCGCCCGCATCTCCAAGGTCAAGGAGCCGAGTGTGGGTCTGCTCAATATCGGGGAGGAAGCAAACAAGGGCGATGCACTCCTGCGCGAGGCCCACGCGCTCTTGCGCACGGCGCCTGGCATCCATTTTGTCGGTAACGTCGAGGGCAAAGACGTGCCGCTCGGAGCTGTGGACGTGATTGTGTGTCCGGGGATC
>DATFYN010000250.1:0-7893 GCA_035315025.1 Myxococcota bacterium | reverse complement strand
ACGGGGACGAGCTCGTCGAGGGTCGTCACGACCACGGCTGTCGGCACGTCCACCTCCCCGATCCAGTCGTGGGAGGAGAAGCGCATCACCGCTTCTGCTGCCTGAATCACCGTGGCCGGCTCGTGGCCCAGAAGTTCTTCGCGGATCCGATCCCGCATCTCCGGGTGCTCGATCTGCAGCAGCAGGCGCTGGATCATGCGACGGCGCACGATGTCCGGCACCAGGCGAGCGGCCACCGCGGCCACTGGCAGCGCGGCGCGCGCGAGGCGGGCGACGTGCCGTGCCGCGAAGTGCCGCGCGGTTGCGCACAGCACGAGGCCGCAGACCCGCTCCGGATGGCGACGCCATGTTAGGGCGGCGACGGGACCACCCATTGAGTAACCCACTGCGATGAAGCGTCGCACGCCGAGCGCCTCCGCCGCCGCGCTCGCGTCGTCGGCGCACTCCTCGAGCGTGAAATGCTTCGTGCGGAGCCCGCGACCGTGGCCGCGATGATCGAGACTCAACACCCTAAAGTGTCTAGAAAGTGGCCGGAAACATCGGCCCCAGTTGAGGCGGGCCGTGGCCCCGAGGCCGTGCAGCAGCATCACCACCGGAGCGCCCTCGGGGCCGGGGATGTCCCGCGCCACGGCGTCACGGCCCGGAAGCTCAATCGTGCGCTCGACGCTCGTACTGGGGATCCTCCGGCTCGTCACGGAAGTCTGCGCGAGCGTAGCGCAGGGAACCGCTGGCGTTTGGTGCTCGGCTAGCGGTTGGCTTTCTGCCGTGCTTTGCCCTTGGTCTTGCGTCCGCACCTCGCGTCGTCGAGCAGGTCGCTCGCGGCGCTCTGCTTCGGGCTGCCGCCCAAGGACCGCCGCATCCTCTCGAAGTATCGGTGCCGTGCGAGCCGATCGCGCTATCGGTGCGCTTGATCGCAGACTTCACCTTGTCCCCCACAACCTGCTCCGTCTTCCTCTTGACTTCGTCAGCGAGCTCTCTCGCCTTCTCCTTGATCTCGCCGGCTGCGCGCTCGACCTTGCCCTCGCGCTCGAGGCGCCTGTCGCCCACCAGCACGCCTACGGCTTCCTTCGCCCGCCCCTTCGCCTGATCCATCTTCCCGACCAGGTTTTCCGTGGAGTGCTTCCAGCAACGCCTAGCATGTTCGATGGTAGTCAGTTCGATCAGGCAAGGAGCCACGATATCTGTAGCCTAGGTCGCAGAGTTGAACACATTACGCTGCTGAAGCCGACCGACAAAACGATACTCGGGATGGTGAGCGGATCGCCGGATTGCACCCAAAGTGAACCGACGGGTGGCCTCGACAGAAAACAAGGGCTTGCCTCCATCCCGGTTGCCACCTTTGCGGTTAGATCTGCGGGAAGTCAGGGCTCCCTATTCTCGATCCGGCCGGCTATCTCGGGCTCTAATCCGCCAGGAGGAATGCCTCAGAGATAGCGCGAGGACGACTGCTGCTCAACTTTTTTACTTGCTAAGATCGTCGCGACCGTGGATTGTTGAGGGCTTCGCAACGTGGGTTTCATCAACAAACTTTACGCATTCGCAGAACCGGCGCTCGATGCCGAAGAACCCATTCGGGCTGAGCTCTTCAGTGTTGAGCGACTCGAACAGCATGGCCGCAGCCTTGCCGCTGCGCAGCCAGTCACTGCAGACCGCCACCACCGGCGGCGGCGCCTGCTGCCGCGACTCGCGAAAAACGGCGCCGTCTTGCTTGCTTGTTATCGAGCCACTGCGGAGGCAATCCGCCAGGAATACACGATCACTCCTGCGGCGGAATGGCTCGTCGATAATTTTCACATCGTAGATGAACAGCTACGACAAGTACGCGAGGACCTGCCCCGTGGATTCTACGACGAGCTTCCTAAGCTTGACAGTGGATTCCTCGAGGGTTACCCGCGCGTTTTCGGCGTCGCGTGGGCCTTCGTCGCGCATACTGACAGCCGGTTTGAGCCTGATGCTCTGAGACGCTTCGTGCGTGCCTACCAGGACGTACAGCCGCTCATGATCGGCGAGCTTTGGGCCGTTCCCATTACGCTCCGCATCGTGCTGATCGAGAACCTTCGTCGGCTGGCCGTGCGCATTGTTCGAAGTCGAGCGGTGCGTCAAGAGGCGGACGCCGTTGCAGATGGGCTTCTTGGTCTCGGGGGTCGCACACCGCGGGAAGCTAATGCTGCGCTGAATCGGTTCGCGAAAGAACCACTGCCGATTGACTTCGCTGCGCAGCTGGTTCAGCGCTTGCGCGAGCAGGATCCGGATGTAGTGCCGGCATTGCGGTGGCTCGACACCCGACTAGCGCTTCAAGGCAGTACGACGGAAGAGGTCGTCCGCGTCGAGCACCAAAGCCAGGCTGCAATGAACGTGACCGTCCGGAATATCATTACGAGCATGCGGCTCATGTCGGCTCTCGATTGGAAGGAATGGTTTGAGAGCGTGAGCCGCGTGGACGAGGTTCTTCGTGCCGATACCGATTTCTCCGCTCTCGACTTCCCGACGCGCGACCGTTATCGCCATGCGATTGAGGACCTAGCGCGAGGCTCCCGACAGACGGAAGTCGCGGTCGCGCGCCAAGTCGTTGCCCGCACAAAACAACCGGCCGCGCCCGGAGATCCTTACGGTGAGCGCCGCAGTGATCTCGGGTTCCACTTGATCGGAGAAGGACGCGGACCACTAGAGCGCGACCTCGGCTTTCGGGCTCGGCCGAGCCAGTGGTTGACCCGCGCTTATCTGGCGGCCGCCATGCCGGCGTATGCGGGCACAGTGGTGGTGCTGAGTGCACTCGTCCTTGCGTTTCCGCTGGTCCTCGCCGAACGAGCCGGCTTGCCCTCCGATGGGCTTGTCCTTTTTGCTCTCCTCGCACTTGTTCCCGCGGCTGATCTCGCGATCGCAATTGCGAATCGCGGCGTCGTCGAGCAGATCGGTCCGAGGATGCTTCCGAAGCTCGAACTGCGGGGCGGGGTGCCCCCGGAGCTGCGCACGCTGGTCGTCATCCCTGCCCTATTGAGCAGCGAGAGTGAAGTAGAGTCGCTGATCGCTCACCTCGAGCTGCATTATCTCTCCAATCCAGACCCGGAGTTGCGCTTTGCGATTCTCTCGGACTGGACCGACGCGCCCGCGCAGAGCATGCCTGACGACGAGCGTCTCCTCGCCGCAGGCTTTGATGGGACTGAGCACCTCAATACCCGGTATGGCCCTGCCGCTGACGGAACCGCCCGATTCTTCCTCTTTCATCGTGCGCGGTGCTGGAACGAGCGCGAAGGAAAGTGGCTCGGCTGGGAGCGGAAGCGCGGAAAACTACTCGAGCTCAACCGACTCCTTCGCGGGGCAACGGACACCACCTTCATCGCGGTGGGAGGCCGACCGCCAGTACCACCGGCCGGAGTGCGATATGTCATCACGCTCGATTCCGACACACGTCTGCCGATGGGTGCGGCACGGGCCCTGATCGGGACCCTTGCGCATCCCGTGAATCGGGCACGCTTTGATCCGCGTGTAGGGCGCATCGTAGATGGCTATGGCGTACTTCAACCTCGAATCATCCCTGCGCTCCTCCCCCATCGTCAGTCTTCCGTCTACCACAAGCTCTCAGCAGGCCCCTGTGGGATTGATCCTTATGCCTCTGCGGTCTCTGACGTCTATCAGGATCTCTTCGGCCGGGGCTCGTACACCGGAAAAGGAATCTACGACATCGATGCCTTCGAGGCGGCCCTTGCCGACCGAGTGCCCGAGAACGCCTTGCTTAGCCACGATCTCTTCGAAGGAATCTTCGCGCGCACGGGGCTCGTGACCGATATTGCGCTGTTCGAAGAATTTCCGACCCACTATCAGATGGCCGCTCTTCGACAGCATCGCTGGGCACGTGGCGATTGGCAGCTACTTCCGTGGATTTTCAGCCGACGTGCCCGCGGAATGCCATTCCTCGCTCGATGGAAGATGCTGGATAACCTCCGGCGCACGCTCGTGGCGCCGGCGGCGGTCATGACTCTTCTCGCAGCGTGGTTAGTCACGCCGGCATCAGCGGTGATCTGGACGACGTTCATCCTGGCCGTGATCGCGCTTCCGCCGATCGTACCCATCGTAACCGAGCTCGTACCACGCCGCCGAGGGGTTTCGAAGCGTAGTCACATCATTGGAATAGGCGCCGACCTCATCACAGCACTTGCTCAAATCGCCTTCTCGGTGACGGTTCTTGCCCATCAGGCGTGCCTGATGATCGACGCGATCATACGGACGCTATGGCGACGGTTTGTGACCCATCGCCAACTGCTCGAGTGGATAACCGCGGAGCAGGCAAAGTCGAGCATCGGGCTTGAGCTGACGAGATTCCTTCGGGGAATGAGCGGTGCTGTCGGACTTGCGGTGATCGCCCTTGCGCTCGTGGCGGTCTTCCAGCCACGGAGCCTCCCCTTTGCGATACCGCTCTTAGCGCTCTGGATTGTTTCGCCTATCGTGGCCTACCGGATCAGCTTGCCGGCAGGAACTAAGGAAGATGAGCCGCTATCAGCGGCACACGCACGTGTCTTGCGACTCACGGGTCGTCAGACCTGGCGCTTCTTCGAGACCTTCGTAGGAGCGGAAGACCATGCCCTCCCGCCCGACAATTTCCAAGAGGATCCAAATCCGATCATCGCCCATCGGACGTCACCGACCAACATCGGGCTCTATCTCCTTTCCACCGTAGCGGCTCACGACTTTGGATGGATTGGTCTCATCGATACGATAGAACGGCTTGAAGCGACGACTGAGACCCTCTCACGCATGGAGCGCTTCCGA
Source organism: Myxococcota bacterium (assembly GCA_035315025.1). GTDB lineage: Bacteria > Myxococcota_A > UBA9160 > UBA9160 > UBA9160 > UBA9160. The sequence continues at coordinate 3,126 of DATFYN010000250.1, read as the reverse complement.
GGCCACTTTTTCAACTGGTACGACACCCGCACGCTCCGATCGCTCGATCCACCCTACGTATCCACGGTCGACAGCGGTAACCTCGCAGGCCATCTTTTGGCGCTTGCACAAGCCTGCCACGAAATGATCGATCGGCCGCTATTCGTCCCGGGAGCTGCGGCCGGAATACAGGATGCTCTCGAGCTTGTGCAGGAATCGGTTACGACGATTCCGGACGACCGGCGCACTCAGACAGTCACACGAAAACAGCTCAATGACGCGATTGAGATGTTGACGACCGCGTTGGGCTCCGTCCCAAAGACCTCGACCGAGTGGGGGCGCTGGCTGCGAGAAGTCGCAGGGTTGGCGCGGACCTTGGAGGATGTGACGCAGACGCTGGACGCCGAGCGAGGCGACGGAGCCGCGGGAATGCTCGTGGTCTGGTCTCGCGCCCTTCGTGCCACAGTTCAAAGTCACGGGCGCGATTTCGATACCTGCCTTCCCTGGACGCTTCTCGCGCAAGCGGAGGATTCGGGCGACGATTGCACTTCGCTGCCGAGTCTTGCCGAGATTTCAGACCAGGCCGCGGTCCTTGCCGCGCAGCTCAAAGGGAGCTCCGCGACGCGGGAGGCCGGTGGATTCGCCGAGAGCGTTGAACGATCCACCAGTGCTAGCCGCGCGCTGATAGCCCGCCTCCTCACCCTTTCCAGGGTGGCGTACCGATTCTTCGCCGCGACAGAGTTCGGCTTCCTGCTCGATCCTATGCGCAATCTGCTTTCCATCGGGTATCGCGTCCGCGAGGGCCAGCTCGACCCGAACTGCTACGACCTACTCGCTTCTGAAGCGCGCCTGGCGAGCTTTATTGCGGTCGCGAAGGGTGACGTTCCTGTTTCGCACTGGTTCCGGCTTGGACGGGCGATGACTCCCATCGATCGGGGTTCGGCGCTCATTTCTTGGTCGGGTTCCATGTTCGAATACCTGATGCCGGCCCTTGTCATGCGCTCACCGCCCGGGAGCCTGCTCGACCAGACCAATCAACTTGTCGTTCGCCGCCAGATCCGATACGGCGCCATCCGCGGCGTGCCTTGGGGCCTATCTGAGTCGGCCTTTCACGCACGCGATCTGGAGCTCACGTATCAATACTCGAATTTCGGAGTCCCAGGGCTTGGTCTCGAGCGCGGTCTCAGCCAGGATCTGGTCGTAGCGCCGTACGCGACCGCCTTGGCCGCAATGGTTCAACCCGACGCCGCAGCCGACAATTTTGCGCGACTCGTCGCCCTGGGCGCGCGAGGAAGTTATGGGTTTTACGAGGCGATCGATTACACCCCCTCGCGTCTCACGGACAAAAGCCTGCTAGGCGTTGTACGCGCATACATGGCGCACCACCAAGGGATGTCAATCGTCGCGATCGCGAATGTCCTGAATTCTGGGTGCATGCGTGCACGATTCCATGCGGAGCCAATTGTGAGAGCTGCGGAGCTTCTGCTCCAGGAGCGCGCGCCCCGGGACGTAGCCGTCGCTCGGCCGCGTTCTGAGGAACTCGGGATGGCATCTCACGTCCGTGATCTGGTCGGACCCATGCCGCGCCGCTTCAACTCACCCAATGACCGCATACCGCGCACCCATCTCCTCTCGAATGGCCAATATGCAGTGATGATCACTGCGGCGGGATCGGGCTATAGCCGGTGGCGCGACCTAGCGATTACTCGCTGGCGCGAAGATGCAACGCGCGATGCGTACGGACAATATATCTTCCTCCGTGACGTCGAAACCGGCGAGGTGTGGTCTGCAGCCCACCAGCCCAGTGGCGTCGAGTCCGACACATACGAAGCCATATTCTCGGAGTCCAACGCCAACATTCGGCGGCGAGACGGGGCGATTGCGACCAGTCTCGACGTTGTGGTGTCTCCGGAAGACGATGCCGAGGTACGCCGCGTAACCCTCACCAACCTCGGAACGCGAGCACGCGAAATCGAGCTTACTTCGTACGCGGAGATTGTCTTAGCGCCCCCTGCCGCCGACGCGGCGCACCCCGTGTTCTCCAATCTTTTTGTCCAAACAGAAGCTGTCCCGGAGCTAGGTGCGCTGCTGGCGACCCGCCGCCCGCGATCTTCGGACGAACCGATGATCTGGGCTGCGCACGCGGCGGCAATCGAAGGTGATCGGATCGGCGGGCTTCAATATGAGACAGACCGGAGCCGCTTCCTCGGTCGTGGGCGCGGCATCCGGACACCTGTGTCCGTAGTCGACGGACGTCCGTTGTCCAACACAACGGGGACCGTGCTAGATCCAATATTCAGCCTGCGTTCGCGCATTCGACTGGCGCCAGGTGCCATCGCTCGCATCGCATTTTCAACAATGGTGGCTTCTTCGCGTGACGCCGTTCTCGACCTTGCCGACAAGTTTCACGACCCCACGATATTTGAGCGCGTCGTCACACTCGCCCGCACGCAGGCGCAGGTCCAGCTCCGTCACCTTGGCATCGAATCCGAGGAAGCGCATCTCTTTCAACGCCTCGCCAATAGTATTCTTTATGCGGACCGGCCGCTGCGCTCATCGCCCGAGGTTCTGCGACAAGCAAGCGGCGGGGCGGTGGCCCTCTGGCCTCACGGTATCTCGGGCGATTTGCCAATTGTACTCGTGAGGATCGACGATGTCGAAGACCAGGAGATTGTTCACCAGGTACTGCGCGCGCACGAGTATTGGCGGCTCAAGCGGCTCGCCGTCGATCTTGTGCTTGTGAACGAGCAGGCTGCCTCCTACGCGCAGGATCTCCAGGCGGCGCTCGAGTCGCTGGTTCGAACGAGCCAATCGAAGATGGCTGGCGATAGAGACCAGCAGTGGGGAGGTGTCTTCATCCTGCGGGGCGACCGGCTCGTGTCCGCCGATCGCCTCGTGTTACTGGCCGCCGCGCGCGTTGTGCTTCTCAGCCGCCAGGGAACGCTGTCCGAGCAGGTGATGCGCATTGAGAACGCTGAGGTCGCGCGATCGCCGGCGCCCGCGCGTCGCGTCAGGTCCAGACGCGCTCCCGAAGGGGCGCCGCCGCAGCCTGATCTGCAATTCTTCAACGGCCTCGGCGGTTTTTCCTCTGATGGTCGCGAATACGTCATAACTCTCGGCGAGGGCCAGTGGACTCCCGCGCCCTGG
>DATFYN010000249.1:0-35127 GCA_035315025.1 Myxococcota bacterium | reverse complement strand
CCTCGGCGCAGTGGCAGCTCGGCTTGCCACAGCGCAGGGAGCGCACCACCACGCTGCCGCGCAGGATCTCCTCGAGGGGCGGGAGCCGCGCGAGGATCCGGCGCCGGCGCTCAAGGAGCGAGCGGCTCATACCTTACGTCTTTATAGACGTAAGAAGACAGACCCGCAACTCCGCGGGGGGACATCTGTCCGGAGCACGCGAGCCAACCCAGCGATCAGCCGAGGGATTCGCGCAAACTACCCGGCATTGGGGCTAAGCGCCATCGGGCGGTCTAAGGGGGACGCGCCGTGCAGGCGCGGCGGCGGGCCAGCCCGAAGGGCCGCCCCGCCGCACGCAGCCTGGATTAATGGCTACCGAGCGGGTCTACGAACGTAAAGCGTCCAGGTTCCACCATCAGGTAATGGAACGGCACACCGATTTCCTGGGGCTTCGCGCACACCGTCATCAGAAGAGCCGCGGGCGCCATAAGCGCCGTACCGAGCACCGTCGCCGCAAGGCCGAACGGACGCATCAGGAACAAGTCGGTCATCGGGCTCGCGGTGTCGCTTGCGTGTTCGTCGCTGCCCACGAACTTCGTCGATGCGGCCTGCGCCGTCGGCGCGAGTAGCGCCGCCGCAAGCACGGCCGCGGTAAGAGAACGTCGAACGATGCTGAGCATGATCGCCACCTCCTCCGGGAATCCTTGTCTTTGCATCGGCGGACCTGCGTTGGAACTAAAGGTGCCGGGCCCCTCACCGCTCAACACGCGAGAGCGGTCCGCCGATAGGCAGCTTCACCATGAGCCCGCAAGATCAGTCACTGATTGGGCGCCTCGCCATTCATTACAAGCTGATCACGATGGACCAGCTTGCCGCAGCGACACGCGAGCAGAGCCGGCAGGGCGGTGGCAAGCTGCTGGGCGATCTGCTTGTGGAAAAAGGCCTTCTTCGTCCCGCGCAGCTCGTCCAGCTGCTGAAGGTTCAGGCGCAGGTCCTGGCCAAGCAGCAAGCGGTCGCCACGGGTGCGAAGGCCCCCCCGGAAGCGGAGACCCCGGCCCCGCCGAAGGGCACCGACCGTCCTGCGCCGCTGGCCCAGGCGCGCCTCCAGGCGGAGCTGCGCCCTGCGGTGCAGGTCGCCGCCAAAGAGCCTAAGGCCGCGGAACAGCCCCGGCCGCGCTCCTCCCCGGCCGCCGAGCCCCCTGCGCCTCCCGCCGGAGGCGTAAAAGGGGTGCCGTCCCAGGCGAAGGCGGAGCTCGATCGCATTCTCGAGGCCGCCGCAGGCGCGGGAGTAAGCGACATCCACGTGCACAGCGGAGTCCCCCTGCGCCATCGCGCGCATGGCCGCCTGCTTGAGCCCAAAGGGGAGCCAATCGACGCGGCGGCCGCGGAGCGGATGATCTTCTCGATCCTGTCGGACGAACAGCGCGGGTTGTTGCGCGACCGCGGCGAGGTCGATCTTTGCTACACACTCTCGGGTGTTGCGCGTTTTCGAGCGAATCTCTACCACCAGCAACGTGGGTGGGACGGTGTCTTCCGAATCATCCCGCCCGAGCCGCCGACTCTCGAACAGCTCGGTCTGCCGGCCTCATTTGCGAAGCTCACGAATTATTCACAAGGCATGCTTCTTGTGACCGGACCCGCGGGTTGCGGGAAATCATCGACCATGGCGGCGCTCGTGAACCTGATCAATGAGGAGCGACGCGACCATATTCTCACGATCGAAGATCCGATCGAGTACCTGCACCCCTCAAAACGCTGCCTCGTGAATCAGCGCACTGTACGCCGCCACACCGAATCCTTCGCACGTGCGCTGCGCGCCGCGCTGCGTGAGGATCCCGATGTCATCGTGATCGGAGAGCTCCGCGATCTCGAGACGATTTCACTCGCGATGACAGCCGCGGAGACCGGCCACTTGGTGTTGGCCACGCTTCACACCAACGACACGATCCGCACCATCAACCGACTGGTCGGCGCCTTCCCATCAGACCAACAAAGCCAGATCCGTACCATGATCTCTGAGTCGCTTCGCGCGGTGATCTCACAGCGCCTTCTGCCGACCGCCGATGGCAAGCGGCGCGTACCGGCATACGAGCTGCTGAAGGTGAACAAGGCCGTTGGCAACCTGATCCGGGAGAACAAAACCTTCCAGATCCGTTCGATCTTGCAGACCGGGGCCGCGCAGGGCATGTGCCTGCTCGACGATGCGATCGCCCAGCTCGTCAAGGCAGGCACCGTCGCCCGAGAAGAAGCGCTGCGTCACTGCGAAGACGCGAAGAAGCTGGCCGCCTAAGGGGAGAGGATGGCTCGACTCGACGATCTTCTGCGTGTTCTCAAGGCCGAGAACGGCTCGGACCTGCACCTCGCCGCTGGACTCGAACCACGAATCCGTGTGCACGGCGAGCTGCGTTCCGTCGCTGGCTGGTCGGCGCTCACCGATCGAGACGTGCGGGAGCTGCTGCGCGAGCTGGCCCAAGAGCGACATTGGTCGCAGTTCGAAAAGACCAACGACACGGACTTCGCGTATGGTCTCCAAGGAGTCGCGCGCTTCCGCGCCAACTATTTCGTGCAGGAGAACGGCGCTGCTGCAGTGTTTCGGTTGATCCCGGAAAAGATCGTCCCGCTCGAAGATCTGACACTCCCGAAGGCCATCGAAAGCCTGGCACATCTCGAACAAGGCCTGGTCCTTGTGACAGGACCGACGGGCTCGGGCAAGTCAACAACGCTCGCGGCGATCATCGACAAGATCAACCGCTCCTACGCCAAGCACGTGGTGACGATCGAAGATCCGGTCGAGTTCGTGCACGAGAGCAAGAAGTGCCTGTTCTCACACCGCGAGGTCGGACAGCATACCGAGGGCTTCTCGCCCGCTCTGCGCGCGGCGATCCGCCAGGACGCCGACGTCGTGCTGGTGGGCGAGATGCGGGATCAGGAGACGATCGCCCTCGCGATCACCGCTGCCGAGATGGGCCTGTTGGTTTTCGGGACGCTGCACACCAACAACGCCGCCAAGTCGATCGACCGCATCATCGACGCGTTTCCTGCGAAAGAGCAGGATCAGGTGCGGCTTTCACTTTCCGAGTCCCTGGCCGCGGTGGTTTCGCAGCTGCTGCTGCCGACGGCGGACGGAAAGGGCCGCATCGCGGTGAACGAAATCCTGCTCCGCACGCCCGGCCTGCCGAACGTGATTCGCGAAGGCAACACACCGATGCTGTTTTCGATCATCCAGTCCGGAAAGGCGATGGGGATGCAGGCGATGGACGATGCGCTCTTCACCCTCGCAAAGGACGGTCGGATCCTCGCCCAGGACGCCTACCTCAAGGCGACGGACAAACAGCGCTTCGAGCCCCTCGTGGCCAAAGACGCCTAGCGCGCGCCGCAGGTTGCCGGGCTCAGCGCAGCCGCAGCCAGGTTCCGCCGATCAAAAGCTCTTGGTCGCGGGTCGCAAGACCGCGCGCCCGGGCCGAAGCCAGCCCTGCGGCACGTCCATCCTTGGTGGACGCGAGATCGAGTGCGCTCACCCCGTCGCCCTGGCCCCGCGGCGCTACTCCGAAACTGATCGCACAGCCATCAAGCGGGATTGTCAGAGACCCGTTGCGACTTCGCAGGGTCGGCCGGCCGAGCACCTGCGACCAGCGCGCCGCGAGCACAGCGGGCTCGGCGGCTTCGACTTTTATACCCGAGATCCCCTTCACGCAGGCCGTTCGCACGTGCTCGCGCCACGCCGGGCCTGCCCAGCGCCAGGAGTCGGCGGGCCGCGCCTCATCGAGGGAGACCACGGCGGCGCCCACGTCGCGGGGGTGGAGGTGGATGGTGGCGATGTCCGGAAGGGCTGCCTGCCACACCACCCGTACGCCGAGCCTGTCCATCCGCTCACGGTCCGCGGCGAGGTCGTCGGTCTGCACGAGCACCATATAGACCCCAGGGCCAGCCCGGCGCTCGAGAAAGCGTCCCACCGCGGTGCTTGGCCGAATGGGGGCCAGGACCTCGAGAAAGGTTTCGCCCACCGGGAGCAAGGCGTTGCGCAAGCCGAACACATCAACCCCAGGATCGTGGAAGCACACTTCAAGCCCGAGGACCGCGCGCAAGTCCTCGACGATGGGTTCAAGCGCCGGCGCGGCGATCGCCACCTGGCGGATGCGCATGGCCCCACGATATCAGACGCAACTCGGGTACTCTCGTTGAACGGAGGACCCCCGGGATGGAGCTTCAGGAGATTCTCGAGACGACGGGAACGTGTCGCTTCTATGCGCGCGAGAGCGTACCCGCAGCAGTGCTCGCGCGCGTCCTCGATGCTGCGCGCTACGCCCCGTCAGGAGGCAACCGCCATCCCGTGCGGCTCATCGCGGTGCGCGATCCTGAGAAGCGGCGCCAGCTCGCCGCGTGGTACCTCCCGCTGTGGAAGGCCTATCTGAAGAACGTACGCGCCGCCGATCCAGCAGCGGGAAAGGTGCCGCAGCTCGTCGCCAATGCCGATCACTTCGCCGAACACTTGGCAGAGGTGCCCGTGCTGATCGTCGTCTGCGCGGTTCTTGCCGATCTCTACGCCACCGATCGTGGGCTCGGGCGGCTTTCGATCGTCGGCGGTGCGTCGGTCTACCCCGCGGTGCAGAACCTTCTGTTGAAAGCACGCGAGGAGGGGCTTGGCACAGCGCTCACGACGCTCCTGTGCGCAGAGGAAGAACGTGTGCAGGAACTTCTTTCGATCCCGGCGGGAGTTGTCACCGCAGCACTGGTCGCTCTGGGCAAGCCAGAACGCGGCTTTCCCCAGCGCCTGCGACGGCGGCCGCTCGCCGAGGTCGCGTTTGCCGACCGGTACGGGCAATCCTTCGGTGCCTGATTCGACCGAGGAGCGCCCGCCCATGCCTCCGAGCCACTCCCTGCTGGATGCCGGCGCACGACTCGGACTCTCCGGAGCGGACCTCGTGCCCTGGGGACCCGACGCCGCGAAGCTTGAGCGTGCGGTGCTCACCCGGCCCCGCACACGCAAAGGAGTCTCGCGGCTCGTGCTCGTCTCCGCCATGACGCCCACGCCCGCAGGGGAGGGCAAGACAACGACCAGTATCGGTCTCGCCGACGCGCTGACACGTCTTGGTGAATGCGCATGCCTCGCGCTTCGCGAGCCTTCGCTCGGCCCATGTCTCGGCATGAAGGGCGGGGGTACCGGCGGCGGAGCAGCGCAGCTGATGCCCGCCGATCGCATCAATCTCCACTTCACAGGCGACTTCCACGCCGTGACGAGCGCCCACAACCTGCTCGCCGCGCTGATCGACAACCATCTTCACTTTGGGAATCCGCTTTCCATCGATCCGCGTCGCGTTTTGTGGCGACGCATCCTCGACCAGAACGATCGCGCGCTTCGCAATATCGTGGTGGGTCTTGGCGGGCCGAGCGACGGCGTGCCTCGCGAAACCGGATTCGACATCACTGCGGCCTCGGAGGTGATGGCGATGCTCTGCCTCGCCAGGGACGCCGAGGACCTGCGCAGGCGGCTTGCGCGAACCGTGGTCGCATTCACGACGTCCGGCGAGCCGGTCACCGCCGACCAGCTCGGTGCGACCGGTGCGATGCTGGCGCTCCTGCGGGACGCCTTGCAGCCGAACCTTGTGCGCACCCTCGAAGGTACGCCGGCGTTCGTGCATGGGGGCCCCTTCGCCAACATCGCCCACGGATGCAGCAGCGTGATCGCCACCTGCGCCGCCTTAACGTTTGCCGACTGGACGGTGACCGAAGCCGGTTTCGGATTTGACCTCGGCGCAGAGAAGTTCTTCGATATCAAGTGCATGAGTGCAGGCCTCGAGGCGGCGGTGGTCGTACTTGTCGCGACGCTTCGCGCCTTGAAGCTTCATGGGGGAGCTCTGCTGCAGGAACTCGACCGGCCGAACGAGGCTGCGCTGGGGCGCGGGATGCCAAACCTCGAAAAGCACGTCGAAAACATCCGGGCCTTCGGCGAGTCGCCCGTGGTCGCTTTGAACCGCTTTACTTCGGACTGCGAGCCCGAGATCGAGCTCGTAAGGGCGCGCTGCCACGAGCTCCGCGTACCCTTCGCAGTGACCGATCACTTCGCGCGGGGAGGTGAGGGTGCCCTCGATCTCGCGCGGGCCGTCTTGGCCCACGCAGGCGGACCGAGCCGCCCCTTCCGCCCGCTCTACCGCTGGGCGGATCCAGTGCCCGACAAGATTCGCGCCGTGGCGCGTACGATGTACGGCGCGCGGGACATCGCCTTCACAGCCTCGGCGCAGCGCGACCTCGAGCAGATCGAGCGCCTCGGCTACGGAGAGCTCCCGGTCTGCATCGCAAAGACCCAAAACTCGCTCTCCGACGATCCCCACCGACGCGGAAGGCCCGTCGGTTTCGACGTCACCGTGCGCGGCATTCAGATCAACGCCGGCGCGGGTTTCCTGGTCGTACTGACCGGCGAGATCCTGCGCATGCCGGGGCTACCGCGCCGTCCCCTCGCCGAGCGGATCGATCTGCAAGACGGCACGATCGTCGGGCTTCGGTAGGAGGATCCCACGCCGCATGGACTCGCTAGAGCGATTGCTCGAGATCATGGCCCGCCTGCGCGATAAAGAGCACGGCTGCCCTTGGGACCGCGAGCAGACGTTCGCGACGATCGCTCCCCACACGATCGAAGAGGCCTACGAAGTGGATGACGCAATCCGTCGGGGCGATCGTGCGGCGCTGCGCGAGGAGCTCTGTGATCTCCTTCTCCAGGTGGTCTACCACGCGCAGATGGCCCGCGAAGAAGGTGCCTTCGAGTTCGAAGACGTGGCTCGCCAACTGTGCGACAAGCTTGTTCGACGACACCCTCATGTGTTTGGAGAAGCCACGGTGAAGTCGGCCGAGGCGCAAACGCGGGAGTGGGAGGCACACAAGGCGGCCGAACGAGCAGCGCGTGCCGGGGAACGCGGCGCTGCGCCGGGCGTGCTCGACGATCTGCCGCTCGCGCTCCCCGCGCTCCTGCGCGCGCACAAGCTCCAGCGCCGAGCGGCGCTGACCGGTCTCTGGGGCGAGCTCGCGCCGCCGCGGCGGGCGCTCGCGCGCCTTGAGCGTGAGGCCGCCGAGGTCGAGAGGCAGGTCCCCGACGCCGCCACGGCCGGGCGGCTGCGCGAGGCGCTGGGCGACCTCCTCGAGAGCTGCGTCGCCTTCGCTCGGTCGCTTGAACTTGATTGTGAGCAGGCACTGCGCGAGGCGAACGCACGCCTTGAGCGCGAGATCCGCGTCCGCGAGGCGGCGCACCGGGCCGCAACGCCAAGGCCATGAGCGGCAGCGACGGGCAGCCTCCCGAGGGACGGAGCGAGTGTGCGGTGCCGCTCGGCGAGCTCTCCTTTTCCTACGCACGAAGCGGCGGGGCCGGTGGGCAGAATGTGAACAAGGTGAGCAGCAAAGCGATCCTGCGTTGGCCTGTTCGCGCGAGTACACGCCTCCCGGCCGGCGTGCACCAACGCTTCCTCGAGCGCTTCGCGCATCGTCTCACAGGGGACGGGGATCTTCTCCTCACGAGCTCTCGCTTCCGCGATCGCGGGCGCAACGTCGCGGACTGCGTCGAGCGGCTGCGGGCCATGCTGGCCGAGGTCGCCACACCCCCGCGCTCACGGAAGCCCACGCGCCCCACTCGCAGCGCCGCCGAAGCCCGTCTCGCGGCCAAGCGCTTGAGATCGCGCAAGAAACAGACGCGGCGCGCCGGGGACTTCCACGAGGAGTAAGCCACGCCAGCGCGGCGCATTTTGAGAGAGTCCTTGCTTTGCGTAGGCCGGGACGGGTCGAGCTACGCGTCCGGAACGAGCCCGCCCACCTCATCGGCCGGGATTCGGTAGCGGCTCGCACAGAATTCGCAGCGTACCTCGAGCTCTTCGCCGCTTCGCGCGATCTCGTGCAGCTCGTTTCGCCCGAGCAGAACCACCGCCTGCCGCACCCGGTCGCGGTCGCATCGGCAAAAGAACGCGGGGTGCGTGCGGTGGCGCTCTCCTGCGCCCACGCCTTCGAGCAGTCGATCGATGAGGTCATCCGCCCTAACGCCCGCGCGCACGAGCCGCGAGGGACGCCCGATCGAGTGAACGGCCCGCTCAAGGCGCGCAAGAGTCTCGTCGTCCGAGCCTGGGAGCGCCTGGACGAGAAACCCGCCAGCGGCCTCAACCTCTCCACAAGCGTCGATGTACACACCTAGCGCCACCGCCGATGGCTTCTGCTCGCTGTCCCGCAGGTAGTGCGCGAGGTCCTCCGCGATTTCGGAAGAGGCGAGCGGGACGACGCCCGTGTACGGCTCTCGCCATGCGGGGTGGTAGCGCACGACGGCGAGCACACCGCGACCGAGCGCCGCTGCGACGTCGAGCTTGCCGTCGCGCGGCGGAGGATGCGCCGTCGGATCGCCAGCGAAACCGCGGACGCGACCCGCGGCGTCGGCGATCACGGTGAGTGAGCGAAGCGGACCATCCCCCCGAAACTGCAGCTGCACGGTCTCCTCGTCTTTTGCTCCAGCCGCGATCAGCACCGCACCCATGAGGCTGCGGCCGAGGGCGGCGGCGCCCGTCGGGGACGCGCCGTGGCGCTGCGCGGCCTCTCGCACGAGCTGGGTGGCGACGAGCGCGCGCACGAGAACGCTGCCGTCGCGAGAGACAGTTCGGACGAGCTCGTCCGGAGGCAGCCCGTTTTGCGGGAGGGTCGATGCGGCCACGCGCCAGCCAGCATACCGAGACGAGACGGGCGCTTCGATAGCGACGGGTCCTTCCGAGCCGGGTACGCTTGCGCCGTGCGCGTTCTGATTGCCGGCTGCGGCTACGTGGGCTCTGCGCTTGCGCGCCGGCTTGTCGACGCAAAGTGCGAGGTATTCGGCCTTCGCCGCTCGCCGAGCGGTCTCCCGGACGGCGTCCGGCCGATCGCCGCCGATCTGTCGGAGCGCGCGACGCTTCGCGCACTCCCCGCGGATCTCGGCGCCGTGGTGTATATGGCCGCCGCCGACCGTTTTGACGAAGCGGCCTACAAGGCCGCCTACGTTGACGGCCTTCGCAATCTCCTCGCAGCACTCGAGGAGCAGCGCCAGTCACCACGGCAGATCCTGTTCACCTCGAGCACTGCGGTGTATGGCCAGAGTGAGGGCGAATGGGTCGATGAGACGTCGCCCACGGCGCCGCGGGGTTTTTCAGGTCGCTGTCTGCTCGAGGGTGAGCAGCTCCTCCTCGCCTCCCGCTACCCAGGCCTCGTGGTACGGCTCGGCGGAATCTACGGGCCGGGGCGGACGCGACTCATCGAGAGCGTGCGCAGCGGGCAGGCGAGGCTGCGCGAGGGCCCGCCGCACTACACCAATCGCATTCATCGTGACGACTGTGCCGGGGTACTCGGACATCTGCTCGACCTCGAGGGGCCGCAGCGCATTTATCTCGGCGTCGACTGCGAGCCTGCGGACGAGGCTTTGGTCCTGCATTGGCTGGCGGAGCGACTCGGTGTGCCCCCGCCGCAGCGCGAACCCGAGGGAGGCGCACCGAACGGCCGTTCGTCTGGCAGCAAGCGCGCCGCCAATGATCGGCTCCTCGCTTCGGGCTACCGATTCATCTATCCGAGCTTCCGCGAGGGCTACGGCGCGCTTTTGAGCGCCGTGTAGTGGCGGTACCACGCGCCTGGGCGCTGGGCGCGGCCCTCAATCGAAGACGAGCTCGAGCAGCGAAGCTTCGCCCGGGACACCGATACGGAGCGGAAATCCGTAGAACCCCGTTCCCCGATGCACGTAGAGGCGATTGCGACCGTGTCCGAAGAGCCCATGGTCTGGCCACGCTGAGCGCGCCAGCACCGTCCAATCAAGCCCGATGCTGACGAGGCCCAGCTGCCCTCCATGGGTATGGCCGGAGAGCGTGAGATCCGCGTCCCCGCGCGGAACGAAGCGAAAGCCGAGAGGGTCGTGGAGCAGCAGCATGCGGAGGTGTTCCGCGCGCCGCGGGTAGCGCGCGAGCAGCCCCTCGAGGTGTTCCTTGCGCCCCTTCCCTACGTAGTCCGCTCCGACGATTTGGACGGCTCCGGCCGGAGTCTGCACAACGGCTTCGTCGTCTACGAGCAGGCGGATACGGTTGCTCGCAAGACCGCCGACGACCTCCTCCAAGGACTCGTGATCGTGGTTGCCCAGAATCGCGAATGTGCGCCCTTCGAGGGTGCGCAACGGAGCCAGCGCCTCGGCGAGGGCACCCGGAGTGCCGCGGCCCTCCATGGTGAGGAAGTCCCCGGTGAGCAGAACAAGATCCGGCTCGTGGGCGCATAGCTCGGCGATGCGGCGGCGAAGCGCGGCGACCGATTGCCACGGGCCAAGGTGCGGATCCGAAATCTGAACGATGCGCAGCGGGCGGCTCGAGAGGGGCAAGGGTGTGCGCCGGCGATAGCGCTCAAGGGGAACGCGCATGACGCGGGCGGGCCCATCGTCATCCGTGCGAGCAAGCCGGATCCGCACCACCTCGCGCGCGAGGCGGAGCGAGGTCACGATGGAGAGTGCGGCGACGACAAACGGCAAAAGGTCGAGCCAACGCACGGCTGCGAGCGCGCGGTGCCAGTCGAGGGCGGCGAGCACGGCCCGTAGGGGAAGTAGTGCTAGGAGCCAAAGGCCCGAGAGGGCGCCCGCAGCGATAAACGCCATCCCCGGGATGCTAACCAGGAAGCGAAAACCGGGCCCTCGCAGCCGCGGCCGTACGAGGGATGCCAGATGCACGCCTGCCGCTGCCATCGAGTACACAAACGCGGCATTCGCAAGGCGCGCTACTCCCGGGGCGAGCCAGGCGAGGAGCCGCTCGTGCATCACGATCGCACCGGGCAACGAGAGCAGCAGAATGAGTAATCCAAAGAGCGCGTAGGCGCGACCGCGCACGCTGCCCGCGTAGAGCGGGACACCAATCAGGCTCGTCATGGCGAGGCCCCAGAATAGGCCCGCGAGCGGATCGGCGAGCGCGTGCGCGGCCACGGATTCCCTTACGGCTTCTTGGGCGGCGCGGCCGGCTTGCCCGCGTCCCCCTTCGCCCCACCCGCGTCGGCCTGCGGCGAGCCCGGGAGTGTGGGGTGACCCTGCGGCAGCTCGGGCGGCGGCAGGATCTCGAGCAGCTCGACCTCGAACGCCAGCGCAGCGCCAGGCTTGATCTTCGGCGGGAAGCCGCGGTCGCCGTAGGCGATCTTCGCGGGGCAGGTGAGCTTGGACTTTCCGCCGACCTTCATCTTCTGCAAGCCTTCCGTCCAGCATGGGATCACACGATTGAGGGAAACCTGAAAGGGAGTACCGCGTTGGACGGAGCTGTCGAAAACCGTGCCGTCTCGAAGCTTGCCCTCATAGTGCACGCGAACCGTGTCGGTGACCTTGGGCGAGTCGCCCGTACCCGGTGAGATCTCCTTCATCACGAGGCCAGAGTCGAACTTCTGAGCACCGGCCTCGCCGCCTGCCGACGCCAGGAAGCTCTCCGAAGCCTTCTCTTCTTCGGCAGCGCCCGCGGCCGCGCGCTGCTTGGCAAAGGCTTGGAGCTTCGGCGCTTGGGTCTCGAAGTCTACCTTCGACGGACGGTGTAGCGCGCCGTCGTTGATACCCTGTTCGAGGGTCTTGAGCTCCGCTTCGGTCAGATTGAAAGGCTCGAGATTGCGGGCCAGGGCGATGCCCAGGGTATAAATGGACTTCTCGTCGTCAGTGGCAAGCTCACCGGTCGTGGACTCCTTGGCGGCGTCGGTGGCGGCAGGCTTCTGGCACGCCACGATTCCCAAGCCAGCGAACACGGCGAGCGCAAGGCACAAGCGGGTGGACATCGAAGATCCCTTCTTTGCCGGCAATAGCCGGAGCGGGCGGAGCATACCGCGCGAACCGAAGGATTCCCTTATTTTCGGCCCGCGGGGAATCCCGATGGAAATCTGCAGATTCGCGCCCTCTACGACCGGCCTCGCCCATCCGGGCACGCTGCTCGCGGCCATGTTGTGCTGGCTCGACGCGCGGTCGCGGGGCGCCCGGCTGCTGCTGCGCCTCGAGGATCTCGACCCCGAGCGCTCACGTCCGGAGTGGGCCTCTCAGATGGACCGGGACCTCGCCTGGCTCGGCCTCGACTTCGACGCCCGTGAGGTACAGCAGGAAGCCAAGGCGCGCCACGACGCGGCGCTCGATCGGCTAGAAGCCGCGGGCGTGCTCTATCCATGCCGCTGCACACGCTCCCAGATCGAGGCTACGGCCGTCCACGCCCCCGATGGCGGATATTGCTACGCCGGGACGTGTCGCGGACGCGCTCTTCCGGTGGGCGGCTGGCGCACGGCGGCGGAGCCGTTGCGCGTCGTGCTCCCGCCAGGTCGGCTGGAACCCTACGACGAGGGTGGGCTCGACCTCAGCCAGGATCCCGGGGAGGTGATGGGCGACCCGATCGTGCGTCGTCGCAACGGCGCCGTGGCCTATCAGCTCGCGGCGGTCGTGGACGACGCGGCTCGTGGAGTGACGCGCATCGTGCGGGGACGAGACATTGCTCCGAGCACGGCGACGCAGGTGGCCCTCCAGCGCCTGCTCGGACTGCCCGAGCTGGTGTATCGCCACCACCTCCTCCTCTTGGAAGAGCGCGGCGGGAAGCTTGCCAAGTTCCACGGCTCAGTCTCGACAGACGCGCTGCGCGGGCACTACGGGCCCCGAGAGCTCTGCGGCTGGCTCGCCCATGCAGCGGGCCTGCTCGCTGCTCCCGAGCCAAAAGCGCTGCAGGACTTCTTGCCAGGCTTCGCGTGGTCGCGTGTTCGCGACGACGACCAAACCGTACGCTGGAACGGGCGGGAGCTCGTGCTCGCCTAGGCCCCCGCCGGCGCCCGCACAGGCGTTGGGGCGAGGAGCCAGGTGGTCGTGGGCGAGATGCGCGAGCAAGAGGAACAGGCCGCATCCCACGAGGGCGTCCGTGGCGACATAGGTCACGATGTTGGCGTAGCTCGCGAGCCCGAGGGCGTACAGGATCCCACCCGCTGTGAGGGCCGGGGCACCGAACAGGTGCCGCTCGGTATCCGAAGGATTTCGCTGGTGCCAGACACCGAGCACCATGCCGGCCGCGAACTCGAACAGGCGAGAACCGAAAAAGGCACCTTGCACCCAGTTGCCGTTCACGGGATGGATGGAGAGCAGAAAATGACGAACGCCGAGGGATGCGATGAGCGCCACAATCAGGAACGCGCGCGGGCCGATGCGTCGCAAGAGCAAGAACAGCAGCGGGAATACGAGATAGAGCTATAGGAGCAATCCAAAATACCACCACGTAGCGTTTAGATCGACCGGCCAGATGCGATCGCCCGCGATCGAGAGCCAGAAGCGTCCGTCGATCGGCTCCGCCAGCCACACGAAGAGCGACAGCGCGATCACGCCGTGGGCCACCCAGTACATCGGGAAAAGCCGCAGCAGGCGGGCGCGGTACCAGCCTCGCCATGAGTGCAGGTGCGAATTTCGTGACGAGCGAATGCGTGAGGCCGAAGCCCGAGAGGATGAGGAAGACCGAGACCGCATGGAAACCGAGGAGAGCGAAGGCGACGAAGGCTACCTTGCCCGCACACGCCGCCGTCGCCGCGGCCCCCGAGGGCGCGCACTGGGCGAAGAACGTGGATAGGGATTAAAGGGCGCGGGATAGCGCTCATTTGCCCACGCCTTGAAGAAATGAAAGTACGCGATCCACAGGATCGCGATGCCCTTGAGCGCGTCGACCCAAAGAAGGCGCGCGCGAGCGGCCAAGCCACTCTCCGCACCCGGCGTGGGGCTGCGCGGCAACCCATCCCCAGCGCCGCTTGCATTTCGCCGTTGGGCGCGTGAGCGCAGCGTGTCAGCTCGGAACGACGGCGTCCTGCTTGCCGAGGCCAATCATTGCCAAGAGGGGCTGGAACTTGCTGCGCTCGATGCGATCTTCGAAGCCGGCCCGGCGAAGCCGTCCGAAGTACTCCTCGATCTGCTTGACCTGGAGCGTCCCCACGATCTCGATTCCGCGCTTGATCTGGGCAGGCTTCGTCCCTTTGCCAGCGAGCACGATCATCGCCTCAAACAGGGCGGAGTCGAACTGGCTGATCGAGAAGGTCTCCGCCTCATCGAGAGCGAGATGGAGCTGTTCCTTGCGCTCGGGCGTGTGGTCGATGATCCACTTGAGGTGCTGCATGCCGTAGGAGACGTGCCGCGCTTCGTCTTGCATCACGAGCTGGAAGATCCGCTTGTCCACCGGCGTGGGCGAGATGTACTCGCTGAAGCGGAACATCGTGAGCACGTTGCCTTCGGCGAGCAGGTGCATGAAAGCACTGGCTTCGCTGTAGGAGTCGCCGTCGAGAATTGCCTTCAGCGAATGCTCGGCCTGGGGCAGCGCCTGCATCATTCCGACGCCGCCCGCGAGGACACGCTTGCGAAACACCTCGGCGTGACGCGCCTCGTCGATGGCCTGGCTGGCGATGAAATGCTTCACCTCGTGAAACTGGTTGTTCATCCGCCACATCCATTTCGCAGGCAGGTCGGTGGCGATCATCTCCACTTCTGTGAAGAAGGTGCACAGCTGCGCGAATGCGATCTCGACCTCTTCCGGCCGTTCGTATTTTTCGAGGTCCGCCCAGGGGATGTAGGTGGTGGCGTCCCACTGCCGGCTCATTGCCTCTTCGTAGAACGACGCCACCTTGTAGGCCCAGACATCACTCTTGCGGTTGAGCTCGGGCGAGAGATCGGCCTGTCCGTCGACCTCGTAGCTCGCGCCACGGGGCGCCGCGCCCCGCGGCCCGCGCGGAATCTCGGGCAGCGCGTCGTACCCGTAACTGCCACGATTGCAATCGAGGAAAGTGAGGCCGCGACGCGGGCTCTCGGCGTTCACCTTCACCTGCTCCGTGCCGGCCTTCATCCAACCGAGGTCGAGATTGCCCTTCCGAATATCCTTCATGCGCAGGACAAAATCGGGGCTCGCGAGGTAGTCGGTCGAACCGTAGTAGCTCATGGTCAACCTCCAATGAGGGAGACAAGTTTCGGAATCGGGCTACGACCTCGGCGATCGCCGAGACCGGCGGCTGCGCAGCGTTCGAAGTACTCGTCGGCTTGTCGAGCATAGAAGCGAGCGACCGGACCCAATCCGCCGGCGAGGAGGACAAGCGGCTCCAGCGTCTCTCTCGCGCCGAGCCAGCCCACGACCCCGTTCTCGATCGCGTCGAGGTGGCCGTTCAGACTCTCGGCCTCGGCGGGACGGGCGCGCATCAGCTGCTTTAGGTGGTCAACTCCGTAGGCGACGAAGCGTGTTGCATCTTGGGTGAGCCGCGTGCCCAGGAAGAGGTCCACTGCGTTGGACGCGCGTGCAGCGATTTCTCGCCCGAGTCCTTGCACCCATGAGAACAGCGTGAGATTCATCGAAGCCGACGCACAAGGATAGGTTCCCGAATCGAAGACCATCTTGAGCAGCTCGCCGAGTTCACGCGAGTCCACACCAAGGGCGCCACTGCCGTAGAGAGCGCGCTTGCGGAAGGCCTCTGCGATGCGGGTCGCATCGATCATCTGCAGGCAAAGCAGGTACTTGACCTCGTGGAACTCCTGGTTCATCTGCCACACCCAGCGGGCGGGCACGTCCGCACAGACGAGACCAATCGATACGAAACCCGTGCACAGTTGGCGCATCGCGATCTGCTGCGACTCCCCGCGTTCGCTCGCTTCGAGAGCGCTCCACGGCACGTCGTGCGCGGGTGCCCAGCGCCGCGACTTGCCCTCCTCGAACAGTGTGGCGGCGAGATCCGACCAGACCTCGCTCTTGCGATTCAACCGGTACCCGAGCGAAGGCAAGCCGGGCGGCAAGACGGCTCCGCGTGGCGCCATGGAGAAGTTGTGGCGCACGATTTCCGGAATTCGATCGGGTCCGTAGCTGCCCTGGTTGATGTCATCGAGGGTGAGGCCGTAGCCGGGCTTCGTGGGACGCGCCGCGATCGCTCCGGCGCGGACGCGCATCCACGAAAGATCGAGCTCGCCGCCCATCACTTTCATGACCTTGGCCAAGATCTGAGGATCCTGCGAGTAGTCTTTCGGTGCGATGTACGCCACGACGTTCCCACCTCTCCCTAGCTGACGATCACGTCCAGGTGTCGGGCCTGGTCGAAGAACTCCTGGATCGTGGCCATATAGCGGTAGAACTTGTCGTGTCCCTCGGAATCCTCGTACTGCACCTTCATCACCTCTCCGAGGTGGGTGAGCGTATTGAGGGACTGGTCGATGCCGGCCCCTCCATGTTTTCGGATCGACGCGATCATCTCCTTCCACAGCGCCGCTGGGGCAGCAAGGACGAAGTCGAGCTGCGCAGGATCACCGCCCACGCCCACCTCCAGGCACTCGTAGACCTCGAAGGTGATGCGGTAGAGGGTGTCGCCGATGCGGGCACCGAACCGTGTGTCGCAGTAGCCGAGCTTCTCGAAGACGTCGTGGCCTTCCTTGGTGCGCTGCTGAAGTGCCTGAAAAAACTCGAGGGACGGGAAGCGAACCGGCATCCAGCCTCTCCTTGCGATGTGCTTGCTCTGGCCGCCCCTGGGCCGACCGGAGGTGACCCCAATTGGGGACTGAACAGTGTTCAGCGGAGAAGTATAAGGCGAACCGGAGGGCGGGGTCATCGGACCTTGGGTGCTCCGGCAAGGCTGCGGGGAACCTCACCGGGGAGGGTCGGCCCGCGGGTGGCGGAGTGAATGGCTTCCCGGGGGCACCTGGCTCCGCCCTGGGCTCATGCCGTCGGCTCCTCCCAGATGGTGAAGCGCCCCAGCACCTCGGCAGGGAGGCGACGAGGGCGTTGCGTCAGAAAGTCGACGAATGCCCAATGGCTGGTGGATTCGAGCAGCCGGGCTCCGTCGCTCCTGCGGGTGAAGCGGGCCCGCCGCAGGGTGCGGGCTCCCCGCATCTCCGCGATCCAGGTCTCCTCTGTGATCTCATCGTCCGGAAAGGCGGGCTGCAGGTAGTCGAGCTCGTGACGCCGGACCACGTAGATGCCCCCCAGCGCGCGGTAGGTGGCGAAATCGAGGCCGACGGCCCGGGAATGCGCGCCGGCGAGCTCCATCACGAGTCGCACCCAAGCAACGTTGTTGACATGGCCGAGCTCGTCGATCTCGGCGACGCCGATCACCCGGCTGCGTCGAAAAACAGGATCGCTCGGCACGCCGCGGAGAGTAGTCGGTCGTTCACGCCTTGTGCTCGCCGACCACGACGCCGCCGTTTTGCTGGCAATCGAGCTTGTACACGAAGCTCACCGAACCGTGGGTCAGGCATTTGACGATCGGATCGTTCGGATCATGGGGCTTCGGGCCGGGCTCCGTCGACTTCTTCGTCCATGCGAGCGCCTTGTCGAGGATTCCAGGCTCGGGCTTCTTGGGTTTCCCCGCAATGGATTTCCCCGGCTCCGCAGGGTCGGGGGGCTTCTCACCAGGGCTTGGCTCCCCCACCTTCATCTTCTTGTTGGCGGAGTCGAGCTCGTCCATGATCGTGCAGCCGCCCAGCGCGCCGGAGAGGCCGGCGGCGAGAACGGCGGACAACGCGATGCGCAGACCAAGGCGCATACCGATCTTTTCGGCCGGCCGCATTCCCGACCTGAGGGCTCCGGGCGCCCCTCGGTTGCCTATTGCGGGTCGAGGAAGCGGGGTTCGCGCTTTTCGAGGTTCGCCTTCACGGCCTCCACCTGGTTTGGCCTGCCAAGCAGCGCTCCTTGAAGAGACTGCTCAAGGCGCAGTCCCTCCTCGGTCCCCGAAACGAAAGCGCCGCTCAAAAGGCGCTTGGCCGCGCGGACGGCATCCGGCGACTTGCCGGCGATCTCCCGTGCGAGTGCGCGCGCCGCATCCTGGGGAGTGTCGCTAAGATGTGTCGCAAGCCCAAGGCCCACGGCCTCGCTCCCGCCCACGACGCGCCCGGTGAAGGCGAGCTCCTTGGCGACGTCAAGGCGGACCAAGTGGCGCAGGGTCTGGGTGCCGCTCATGTCGGGGACGAGCCCCCACTTGACCTCCATGACCGAAAGCCGAGCATCCGGCGCCACGTACCGAATGTCGGCGCCGAGTGCGATCTGGAGCCCACCGCCGTAGGCCACGCCATGGATCGCCGCGATGACGGGCACCGGAAGCTCCGTCCAGATCCAGGCGGCGCGCTGGGCGAAGTTCGCTGGGCTTTCTGAATCCCGGTCGAAGAGCTGTCGTGAGGGTCTCGGGCCGGAGCTCACGCCTCCGGCCAGTGCGGCGAAGCTTGAAAAGTCGAGGCCTGCACAAAAGGCACGGCCCTCGCCGGACAGCACGACCGAACGCAGCCCGGGCTGCCGCATGAGGGATCGACCGGTCTCGACCAGCGCTTCGAACATGGCGAGGTCGAGCGCGTTGAGCTTGTCTGGGCGATTCAGACGCACGTCGGCGACGCCCTCTTTGATCGAGCAAAGCACGCGATCGTTCATCGAATCCTCCTTGCCGCCCTTGCTGCAGCACAACCTGCGCTGCCGCGACGCGGCTTATCCCAGAAGCTCCAAACCGAGCACGCCGCCGAGCTCACGGAGGGCGACCAGCGGGTCGTCCACCTTGATCGTGGTCATTCCGAGTGCGCGTGCGGGCTTCAGATTCGCCCCGATGTCATCGAGGAACACGGCTTGCGGAGGGTCGATGCCGAGTCCCTCGCAAGCGATGTGGTAGATACGAGGGTCTGGCTTGCGCACGCCCATCACGCACGATTCCACGAACGCATCGAAGTTCGGGCGTAGCTCGCGCGTGCCTTCGGCCTCGCTCACCCAATTGTTTGTGATGGCGCCCGTGGAAAGACCGCGCGCCCGGATGCGGCGGATTGCCTCCAGCATCATGGGTCGTGGCTCGCTGGCCATGTGCACGAGTTCCATCAGTGCACGCGCATCGATCGCTCGACCGGCGGAGGCGCATTCGGCGTCAAAGGCGGTGTGGAACTCTTCCATCGACAGCTCGCCGCGCTCGAGACGCGACCACGCGCCGCTCGGGCCCGAAGATACGACGACACGGTTTACGAACCCGGTGGGGATGCCCCGCTCGCGCTCGTAGCCGGCGATGGCGTGGAGCGGCGAGCCGAGCACAACGCCCCCGAGATCGAAGAGCACGGCCCTGTACCGCATCCAGTGCAAACTAGCAGTCGGGCGGGGACGGTGCGCGGGCGGCCGCCCTCTGGGAGAATCTGCGCGAGATGCACCGTGCCCCTCTGCTTCGCCTGCTGGGTCGCTACCTCGAGCGCTGGCCCGAGGACCGGGCCCGCCTCGCCCGCGTTATCGAATTCGTGCGCGCCCACGAGGATTGCTTCGAGCGAAGTTGTCGTGAGGGACACGTGACTGGTTCCGCTTGGATCCTCTCGCCCGACCACGGCTGCGTGCTCCTCACGCACCACCGCAAGCTCGGTCGCTGGCTGCAGCTGGGCGGACACGCCGACGGCGACGCCGACCCTCTCCGTGTGGCACTGCGCGAGGCGCGTGAGGAGTCGGGGATGCGCCGGTTCCGCCCGCTCCCGGAGGAGCCAGACCCGGTGCCTCTCGACGTGGACGTGCACGTGATTCCCGCGTGCGGCAGCGAGGCCGCCCATGCCCACTTCGACGTGCGCTTTCTCCTCGAAGCCGCGCCTGGCCAGCAGCTCGTCGCAAGCGAAGAATCCCATGCGCTGCAGTGGGTCGAGCGGGCGCGTCTTTGCGAGTTCGTCGACGAGGAGAGTCAGCTCCGAATGGAGATGCACGCCCGAGAGGTACTCGCGAGGCTTGCCGCGGTGAGGCAAGCCTCACGCTAGATCTCGCTGCGTCTTTCTCTGCCGTTGGAGGGCCCTCGACGTGACCCATCGGGTCCCTGCAGCCCTTTGCGGGACGCCTCCAAAAGTCGAGCGACGGCTTCGAATCGAATGAGACGGCTCGAAAGCGCAGCGCCCTACAACACGGAAGTGAGCGGAGACGGAGCGATCAGTGGACCCCGTCCTCGTCGTGCGGGTTGCGGGCAGCCTTCAGTTTGCCCGGCCGACGCGCGAGATTGGCCGGCACCTCGTTTGTGGGAACCGCCACCCACGGGCCTGTGAAATGGGGGGCCCGCAGCCAGCGGCCGGAGTCCCAGAGGTAGAAAACGTCGTCGCAGTAGTAGGCGTCGTCGAGGCCGACCACGACGTACGCGCCAATCTCACTGCGATAGATGATCTCCACGCCATCGGGGTGCCTGCGCCGCCAGCCGTGGGCGGGCGTGCGGGGCGGCGGGGGAGCTTCGTCGGCGTCGTAGGCCGCGACGGCCTCTTGTGTTCGATGAACCGCGCAGCCTGGCGCCACAAACAGGCAAAACGCCGCGAGAAGGATCGGAAGCGCATCACAAAGAAGGCGCCGCACTTTCCCGAACGGGTTGGCATGGAGCCCCATATGGACCTCCCTCGAAGGGATCCGCCCCGCTTTCGGCGCGGCCCACGCCACTCGAGCGACCAGTCCAGGCGGCCGGCGTGTGATCGGCGTCACCGCAAGAGTTCATCGTCTAGAATGGCCGGTGGGTTCCCCGGCGGGAGAGGGCAGATCCGGTGAAGGTTTTCTTGAGCGTCGACATGGAGAGCATTTCCGGGCTCGTGCGCTGGGCCGACGTGATCACCCAGGGAATGGACTACCAGCGCAACCGCCGCTTCATGACCCAGGATGCGAATGCGGCGATCGAAGGCGCGTTCGAGGCGGGCGCAACTGAAGTCGTGGTGGAAGAGAACCACGGCGTCGAGGAGCTGTGTTACCTCCTGCTCGACGAAATCGACCCGCGCTGCCACGTCGTCCGGGGGGCGGGTCGGCCGACCGCGACGACCATGGCTGGACTGGATGCGCACTGCGGCGTGGTGCTGCTGGTAGGTCACCACGCCCGCGCGGGCTCGTTCCCGGGAATCATGGCGCACACCGTCTCCTACGAACGCTTTCGCGCCGTACGGATTGGGGGTCGCGATTGCGGTGAGCCGGAGATCTTCGCAATCCGCGCCGGAGAGCTCGGAGTCCCCGTCGGCCTGATCACGGGGGACCAGGTGGTGTGCGAGCAGCTGCGCAAGCGCGTGCCGGAGGCGAACGCCGTCGAGGTCAAACGTGCCCTTTCCAACGTCGCCGGGGACGTCGTTCCGCCCGCCCGTGCCCGGGAGAGCATTCGGGCCGGGGCGCGCCGCGCCGTCGAGCTCGCGAGGAGCGGTGCCCTCACACCCTATCGCGGCGAGCCGGCTCCCTACGAGATCGAGGTCGAGATGCGAAGCCCGCTGCCCGAAGCGCTGCGCGAGAACCTGACGAAGCTCCCCGAGTTCGTGGTGGAGGGAGAGCGCCTCGTCCGCACGGTGACCGAGGATATGGACGTCGGTTTCCGCCGCATCGCCTACCTCGGCTTCGGCCACCTGCCGGGCGTCACCCGGTACTGAGCTCCCTCGCGCGCCTCAATCTTGCAGGGGCGCATGCCGATGCGATCTCCGATGAGTTCCGCCCCGATCGCCGTGCCTTCTGCCTCCGATTCGCATGCGGACGACGCCCGGGTCGCCTACCAGGGCGCCCCGCCCCCCCTGGGCGAGGCACTGCAGGAGATCGGCCGGCGCTTTGAGCGTGACGGTGCACTCGGCCTGCTGATCGTCGACGCAACCGCGCTCGCCGAGATCGAGCGAACCTACGGACCAGAGGCTCATCAACGCTCGATGCGCGCTCTGGCGAATTTCGTTTCTGACACGATTCGGTTTCGTCTCGTAGACCGGGACCTCACGGTCCAAGGCGAAACTGGGCGCAGCGAACTCCTGATCGTTCTGTTTCGCGACGCCCGCGACGCACGCTTCCAGCGCGAAGGACTGCCGGAGCTCTGCCGCGTGCTGCAGCCCGCGCTCACGGCGCAAGGCCATCGCGTCGCGCATCCCTACCTCCCAAGCCACCCGAACCTTTCCGTGGGCTGCGCCTTCCAGCTCTACAACCCGACCCGTTCGGCAGCCACCCAGGTACGGGCGGCGATCGACGAGGCACGCGACGACTCGGAACTGAACGCCCGCCTGATCGCAAGGGATCGCCGGCGTCGGCTCGTGGGTCTGCTCGTGGGGGAGCAGGTCTACTCGGTCTACGAGCCGATCGTCGAGGTCGCAACGCGTACCGTGTTCGGTTACGAGGCGCTGGCGCGCGGTCCCGCGGGCTCCGAGCTTCAGTCTCCGATGACGCTGTTCCAGCGCGCGGCCGAGGAAGGCCTCGTGTTTGAGCTCGACGCGCTGTGTCGCCGACGCGGCCTTGAAGGCGCGCTTGACCTGCCGAAGGGTACGAAGCTCTTCCTGAACTTTCGCCCGACGACGATCTACGATCCGAGCTTTCGAGCCGACTCGCTGAGGAGCACCCTCGATCGCTGCCAGCTGCAGCCGAGCGACATCGTGTTCGAGATTTCGGAACAGGAGTCGATCGACAACTACTGGCTGTTCCGTGAAGTGCGCGATTACTACGGCAACCTCGGCTTCCAGATCGCGCTCGACGACACGGGCGCAGGTTACGCGAGCCTCGAGGCGGTGATGGAGCTCTCGCCGGAGTTCATCAAAGTCGATCGCGCGTTTGTGCGCGGCATCGACCAGGATACGTCGCGCCAGGAGCTCTTGCGCGCGCTCCACGCCGTTGCGGGCCGGATCGGCTCGCAAATTATCGCCGAGGGGCTCGATACGCTCGAGGAACTCACGACGCTCGGCGAACTCGGCATTCCCTATGGCCAGGGCTGGCTCTTCGGCAAGGCGACGCCCCTTCGCGCACCAGGGAAGTAGCCCAACGCCCGCCGTCGCCTAGCATCCCTGCATGGGAGTAGATGCGCCGCGCAGAGTCGTGCTCGAGGGTTGCCTCAACTTCCGCGACCTGGGGGGCTATGCGGCGCGCGACGGGCGCGTCGTGCAGCAGGGGCTGCTCTATCGCAGTGACGCACTCCACCTCGTGACCCCCTCCGACATCGCGATCCTGCGTGACAAGCTGGGGATCGGGACGATCGTCGACCTGCGCTCCAGCGAGGAGCTTCGGTCGGAGGGACGTGGCCCGCTTGCGGCGCTGCCGATCCGCTTCCACCACGTGCCCCTGGTCGACGGGCTCACGATGCGACCCGAAGCGAGGACGCAGGCCTCGATCCAGCTCGCCGATCGCTATTTCCTGCTGGCCGAATTCGCCAAGGGGCGGATTGCCGCCGCGCTCGAGACGCTGGCTGCGAGCGATGCCCCTGCGGTGTACCACTGCGCCGCAGGCAAGGACCGCACCGGGGTGCTGTCTGCGGTGATCCTCGGGATCCTCGACGTGCCCGACGAGACGATCGTGGCTGACTATGTACTCACCGCCGAAGCACTCGAGGCCATCCAGCAGCGGCTCCTCCAAAGCGAGGGCTACCAGTCGATTCTGGCGGCCCTTCCGCCCGACACCATGCACGCGGAAGCGGAGACGATGATCCAACTTCTCGAAAAGATTCGGGCGAGATACGGGTCCATGCGCGACTACGCAGCGGCTGCAGGCGTAGGGTCCGACACGCTTGGATGTCTCGAGGAACGACTCCTCGACGCCCAGTAGCCCAGATCACGCTTACGAGTTCTTGCGCTCCTTGGCGGTGCGATAGTCGCCAAATTGTTCGTCGCGATGGTCGAGCGCCTTGGTCACGCCCTTCGCGAACTGCGCGAAATACTCGCGCGATGAGTGCTGGTGAAAACCCAGAGCTTGGATCTCGGTGCCGGCGCGAACTGCGGCGCGAAGACCCTGGATCTCCATCGCCCGGTGCACAGAGCGTTTGTTGAGTTGCTGGAGATCCGTGGGAATCTTCGCGACGCGCTCGGCAATCTCGAGGACACGCGTCTCGAGTTCGGCCGCGGGATAGGCGCGGTTCGCGAAGCCCATGCGGGCCGCTTGCGCGCCAGAAATGGCGTCGCCGGTGAGCATGAGCTCCATGGCGTTGCGCAAGCCCATGAGCCAGGGATGGAACTGCATATCGGGTGGGCTCATGAGGCGCGCGGGCGGGTACCCGATCTGTGCGTCCTCGGCGACGTAGACAAGATCGCAGGCGGTTGCGAGCTCACTGCCACCCGCCAGGCAATAGCCGTGGACCTGCGCGATCACCGGCTTCGCGAGATCCCAGATGTCAAACCATCCCTGCACGACGTGGCGCGGCCAGAGACCGTCGCCGTGCGCGGTGAAATACGGCTGTCCCTCGAGGTGATTTGAGGCGAGGTCGTAGCCCGCAGAAAAAGACTGCCCCGCACCACGCAAGACGGTCACCCGCACCGCAGGATCCCGATCGGCCTCATGCAGCCGTTCGAAAAGTTCGCCGCGCATGGCGTTGTGGAGAGCGTTTCGCTTTTCCGGGCGGTTCAGCGTGAGCCGACGCACGCCCGCCCGGGGTTCATCGATGAGCACCAGCTTCCCTTGAGCCATGGGACACTCCTCCGGTCCGCGGAGCGGGCGACGCCTGCACTCTAGCCAAGCGCTTCGAGTGCAGGACCAAAAGTCGCAAGAGCGCCCCGATAGGCCACCGCTGCCGCCTTCACCAGATTCCGGGGAAGAGGCGGCTCCTCACGCGCCCTGCGTAGTCCGCATACTCGGGAAACTCCTTCATCAGCATCTTCTCCTCTCCGAGCGCGCGGATCGCCACGAGCAGAAGCATGAGAGGAATGACCGCCAGCCCCCAGAACGAACCGAGGAGCAGAGGCGCGCCGATGAAGAAAAGAACTCCGACCGCATACATGGGATGGCGGACGACGGCGTAGGGTCCTGTCGTCACGATGGTCTGTCCACGCTCGCGTTGAAGCTTCACGACGGGCGCGGCAAAGCTGTTTTCCCGGAAGACGACGGCGCCGCCGAGGAAGGAAACGACAAGCAGTACGGCACCGATCCAATGCGCCCAGCCGGGCACGTGAGACCACTGAAATCGCTTCGCGTCCGCCGCCATGAAACCGAGCCACACATTGAACAAGAGCATGATCGCCGCCATGAATACTCGATCCCACGCCTTCTGTTCTCGCTGCACAATCGACCCCATCCGCTCCATCAAGAGCGTGGGGTTGTAGCGCGCAAGCCAGAGACCGACGGCGATTCCGAGCCCAGCGAGGATCGCGAGAAAAACCCATGCACTTGCCCATTGCATCGTGCCCGCAGACAGAAACAAGATGGCGGCGGTAAAGGCAACCCAAGCGATTGTCTGCACGAACAGGCGCGTGATCATCGGCTCAGTCTCTTTGTTCCTCCGGAGGCGTTTCCGGCAGGCTCAACCCGGGCACGCGTCGCAGGGGACGCAGGGATGCTCTCATTTGCGCGCGGTGCGTCCGCTCAGTTCGATCCGGAGGTAAGGTCGGCGGGTACCGCTCAGCATGTCTTCGAGGAGCTCCGAATCGACCTCGGACGACGCAGCTCCTGATCGCGCGCTGCCAGCATGCGGCAGCCTCCGCCACTCCTTCTCCCCTAGAGCACGACGAGGCGCTTCCCCGCGGCCTCGAGGGCGATCTCCGCGACGAGGGCATCGCCGCGCCCGCGGCGGAACGAGCTCACGGCGATCAGCCAGACTGCGACGATACGCGTTGGCGCCGACCCGTAGATTCTCACGCAGTCGGCATAGAGGTCCCGCGACTCTCTCATCCAGCGGCCGAGGTCCTTCCGTCCGCTGCGGATGACGAGGTGCGTTTCACGCGGCGTCCATGTCGGAATGGGACACGCGAATGCATGTCCCACGGGTAGCGCGCAGCTCCAGAAATAGGAGAGATCCCTTCCGTTCTCAAACTCAACCGCCAGCGAGATATAGTCGTGCGTGGGCAGAGTATCTTCGGCGACCTGCGCGGGAAGGGAATCAATCTTCCACTCCCAAGTCAGCGAGGTTCCCGGCACGAGTTCAAAGGGAGCGGGCTTCTGCACAATCGCGAGGTCGTCGTGCATGGCGACGCGGATCGCATCACGACCGTCGGTGTGGGCGCTCTCGAAGATCCGGCTCTGGCCGAGGAACCAAAGGTGCCGCCAGCCGGCGGGATCCCGCATGGGCGACTCGAGCCTTGCCAACTCGGCTGCGAGGAGCGGCTCGTCGTGCGCGAGCTCTGCGAGGCGATTGAGACCCGCTCGCGCCGCATCGAGGCCGGGCCTTTGCCAGTGGAGCAGACACACGTCGATGGCGCCCTTCACGGTGGCGTAGGCCTCTCGCGGCGTCGCGAGATCGCCCTCAGGCGTCGCCCACTCGCCGTGGTAGATCGCGAGATCGAGGGGACCTTCGTCCCGAGCCATCAGTGTGAAGGTGTCGCCCGGACCGTTCATGATGGTGCCACGGTCGCCGATGCGCGCCCAAAGATGGAAGCGTGGACCGCCGGAGAGATCGAGCTCGGGTGAGATCACGATCCGTCCCGCGGCAAGCCACGTGACGCAGTCACCTTTCATGACCCGTACGCCCGTGCGCGTCCACGGAGGGACGTGGCCGGGGAGGCGCAAGATCTCCTCGCGGGCCAAAAGGTCTGTGCGCTCGTCGGCGGAAAGACGGCCGAGCATCGCCTCGCAGCGCTCGCGCAGGTCGCTCATCGGGCCCTCTTTCCAGGTGTTGCTTGTCCTAGCGATCGCACCTCGCGTGCTCGGAAGCAGTCTTGGGTGTGGTCATTGACCACCCCTACCGCCTGCATGAACGCGTAGCAGATCGTCGAGCCGACAAACTTGAATCCCCGACGCCGCAGGTCCTTCGAGAGAGCGTCCGACTCGGGGGTCCGTGCCGGCACCTCCTTTGCGGTGCACCTTTTTCCCTGGATCGGCTGGTCCCCGACAAAACCCCAGAGGTAACGATCGAAGCTCCCGAACTCGCGCTGGACTTCGAGAAAAACCTGCGCGTTCTGGATGCTCGCAGCCACCTTCGAGCGATTTCGTACGATGCCAGGGTCGGCCAGAAGGCGCGCGCGATCCTGCGCGTCGTACTTGGCAACCCTACGTGGATTGAAGCGGTGGTATGCGCGGCGGTAGCCATCCCGCTTTCGCAAGATGGTGTCCCAGGAGAGCCCCGCCTGCGCTCCCTCCAACAGCAAGAACTCGAAGAGCACGCGATCATCGTAGGCGGGCACGCCCCACTCGCGGTCATGGTAGGCGATGCGCAGAGGATCGTCTGCAACCCATGCGCAGCGCCTCTTGTCTCGGACTCGCACTACACGCGCTTCAGGGCATCGCGCATCGCTTCGAAGCGTGCTGCGGCCTCCTGCGCGTGGGGATCGTCCGTCGCCGCAGCGATGTTCCGACCGTACGCTTGGAACTCGGGTATCTCGCCATCCGCGAGCTGCGGCATCCATTTCTTGCGCGCCATTGCGGCGTCGAGGTGAGGCGCCAGCGCCTCTCGCTTGCGCGCGACCCGTTCGTCTTCCCCCTCCTTGAACTCGGGCATCACCTCGCGCGCAAACAGCTCGAGCGATTCGCAGATATCCTCATGGCGATTCTTTCCACCTTGCTGAATGAACACCACCTGATCCACCCCTGCGTCCGCGAAGGCACGCAGATGCGTGCGCAGCTGGGCGGGGGTTCCGATGCCGCGGTTCTCCGCGTCGTCGGGGAGCATCCCACGCACCTTCTCGAAGGTTTCCCAGACGTTCGTTCGGCCGGGTTTGTGTCGTCCAAAGAGATAGTGGTGGGCCAGCGCGAAACCAAAGAACCGAAATCCGTCGAGGCCCCTGCGCTTTGCCTCCTCCGCATCCCGGTGACAGGAGAAGCCCGTCACCATCGCAATGTTGGGATTGATGGCATGGCCGATCGGAGTGCACTCAGTACGGAGCGTGGTGTAGTAGTCGTCGACCCAGCGCTTCGCCTCTTGGGGATCCACGAATGCGAAGGTGAGCGCCCCCATTCCGAGGCGAGCGGCGAGATGGATCGTCTCGCGGTTGGAGCAGGCCACCCAGAGCGGCGGATGGGGACGTTGGACGGGCTTGGGCACGAGGTTGCGGCAAGGCATGGAAAAGGATCGACCCTCGAAGCCGGGGTAGGGGTCGAGGGCCAGCATGTTTGCCGTCTGTTCGACGGTCTCCAACCACATGGCCCGCTTCTCTTTCGGATCAATCCGGAAGCCCTCAAGCTCCGCCCGTGAAGCGGACTCACCGGTTCCCCACTCGACGCGGCCGCGAGAGACTAAGTCGAGGGTCGCGATGCGCTCCGCGACGCGGGCGGGGTGGTTGTAGCCAGGGGGCATGAGCACGATGCCGTGGCCGAGCCGAATGCGCCGCGTGCGTTGAGAGCATGCCGCAAGGAACACCTCGGGCGCAGAGGAGTGCGAGTACTCTTCGAGGAAGTGGTGCTCGACCTCCCAGGCGAAGTCGATGCCCAGGCGGTCGGCGAGCTCGACCTGATCGAGCGCCTCCTGGAAGAGGGCAAGCTCCCGGCCCTCGCCCCAGGGCCGCGGGAGTTGATGCTCGTAGAAGATCCCAAACTTCATGGCATGACCTCTCGAAAATACCCAGGCTCATCATACGCGGGCTGCGTCGCTCGGGTAAGCTTCTGCGCATGACGCGGGTCCGATTTCCCGACGGCTTTGAGTGGGGCGCGGCCACCGCCGCATACCAGATCGAAGGCGCGGCCTTCGAAGATGGCAAGGGGCTCTCGATCTGGGATGTATTTTGCCGCCAGCCCGGGCGGATCCAGACTGGCGAAAACGGCGACGTCGCTTGCGACCATTACCACCGCTATCGCGAGGATGTGGTGCTGATGCGCCGGCTCGGACTCCAGACCTACCGCTTTTCCGTTTCGTGGCCGCGCGTCCTCCCGTTCGGAGTGGGGGCGGCCAATGCCAAGGGTCTCGATTTCTATGACCGACTCGTAGACACCCTGCTCGAGTCGGGGATCAAGCCCTGTGTGACCCTCTACCACTGGGACCTCCCTCAAGCCTTGCAGGACCGGGGGGGGTGGATCGAGCGCGACACCGCCTATCACTTCGCGGAGTACGCGAAGCTGATGTTCGATCGACTCGGTGGCCGTGTGACCCGCTGGATCACGCACAACGAGCCGATTGTGACGGCCATGGCAGGTCACCGCCTGGGCTTTCTTGCCCCCGGAATTCGCGACCTCCCGGCCACCGCCCGCGTGATCCATCACCTTCTCCTATCCCATGGCCTCGCCGTACAGGCTTTTCGGGCAAGCGGGCGCGATGGAACGATCGGCATCACCAATGCCAACACGAGCTACGAAGCCGTCGACGACCGGGCTGAGACGGCAATCGCCGTGGAACTGGCGCGCGACTTCGGGACTCGCCTCTTTCACGGGCCCGTGTATGGCAAAGGCTACCCGACGTCGGTGGTACGGACCTACGAGGCGAAGGGGGCACCCTTCCCAGCAAAGGCGCAGGACTTCGAAGTGATTGCAACCCCCACCGACTTTCTCGGCGTGAACCTCTACTCGAGAGAGCGAGTCGCGGCCGACTTGCGCCGAAGCGTCGGTTACCGTCCAGCGAAGCCGACGCTGCCACTCACGCCCATGGGATACGAGCGGGCGCCGCACGCCCTTGGCGACTTTGTCCGTTGGATATCCGCAGAATACGGGAGGCCCCCGATCTTCGTGACAGAGAATGGCGTCTGCGACAACACCGAGCCGGTTTCGGATACGGAGATCGCCGATGAAGGCCGCATTTCACTGCTTGGCGGCTTTCTTGGTGGCTTGCTGCGGGCTGTGATCGAAGGGACAGCCGACGTGCGCGGCTACTACATCTGGTCACTCCTCGACAATTTCGAGTGGGCGTTCGGAACGAGCAAGCGATTCGGGATCGTCTGGGTGGATTACGCGACGCAGCGGCGAATTCCGAAAGCCAGTGCCCTTTGGTACCAGGAGGTCATCCGCCAAAACGGCGTGCCGCTTTCCTAAGACGCCTCGCCATCGATCGCGTGCGCAGGAGGGGTCCTCTTGGCGCCTTGCGTCTTTCTGGTTCCGCGGCCACGGTCTTCAGGCCGAAGGATCGGTGGCGGAGCGCGGTACCCGCCGGGCGCTTGTGGGTTGGCTACGCGTTCGGCACGGTTTCGGGCATGGCAACCGAGAAATTCATCGTAGACGTGGCTGAGGCGGAGTTCGGTGCTGCGGTCCTGGATCGCTCGGCAAAGCTCCCCGTGGTCGTCGATTTCTGGGCCCCCTGGTGCGGGCCCTGCCGGACGCTCGGCCCGGTGCTCGAGCGACTCGCCAAGCAGCATGGGGGCGCGTTTGTGCTGGCCAAGGTCAATGTGGACGAGGCGCCCGAGGTCGCGAAGGCATTTGGCATCCGCAGCATTCCGGCGGTGAAGGCGTTCCGCGACGGGGGCGTCGTCGCCGAATTCGTCGGCGCCCAGCCCGAAGCCGCAGTGCAGCGCTTCCTCGAGTCCGTCCTTCCGAGCGACGCCGACCGGCTAGTGGACGAGGCGGAAGATTTCGCCTCCCGCGGTCACGAGAACGCCGCCGAAGAGCGCTACCTGACTGCTCTCGAAAGGGACGCGCGCCACGGGCGCGCGCTCGTAGGGCTTGCCGCGCTGCTTGCGGGCCGCGGCGAGACCGCGAGGGCCCTGGCACTGCTCGAGCGGGTGCCCGCCGGAACGGAGATCGCGAAACGCGCGGAGCGACTCGCGGCCGCAACTCGTACACGTGCATCGGGCGCCGCCGATCTCGACGCGCTGCGGGCGAGGGCGAGCGCCCACCCTGCAGACCTCGCAGCGCGTCTTGAACTCGGCAAGGGACTGAGCGCCGCGGCGCGCTACGAGGAGGCACTGAGCGAGCTCTTGGCCGTGGTGCAGCGCGATCCCCGATTCGCGGAGGAGGCGGCGCGCAAGACCATGCTCGATGTCTTCGCGCTCCTGGGCCCGAGCGATCCGCTCACGCAGAAGTTCCGCGGCGAGCTTGCTCGGGCGCTTTTCCGATAGCCAGCATTGAACGCCAAGAGCGCCGGCGCTGCGCCGCGCGACGCAGTGCGGCAAGCGCGCGGTTCTACGATGGCGAGCGGCCCTCCCCCGCCCTCTGCGCGTGATAGAGTCAGAGGAACAAAGAGGGGGAGGAACCACGATGGGCCGCGGGCCGCTGGTCAACCAGATGCACTCGCTTGATCACGAGCTGGAGACGATTCTGACCTCGTTCGACACCAGCTACGCCTGGAACTACGGCTCGGTCAAGGAAGGGCTGCGCGACCTTTACGAGAAGGCGAAGCGCGATCAGTGGAACGGGACCACCCAGCTCGCATGGTCGACGCAGGTCGATCCGGAGAGCGAAATCATCCCCGCCGGCATCAACCCGCTCGCGGCCTACGGACCGTATCAGAAACTCAATGACAAAGAGAAAGGGCATCTCCGCCACGCGCAAATTTCGCTCCAGCTCTCGCAGTTCCTTCACGGGGAGCAAGGCGCACTGATCGTGGCCTCCCAGCTCGTCGGGGCGGTGCCGTGGATCGACGGCAAGTACTACGCCGGCACACAGACGATGGATGAGGCAAGACACGTGGAGGTGTTCAGTCGCTATTTGCGCGAGAAGCTCGAGTGGGAGTGGGCGATTAATGACAGCCTGAAGGAACTCCTCGATGCCACGATCAAGGATCGTCGCTGGGATTTCAAATACCTCGGTATGCAAATCATCATTGAAGGGCTCGCGATGGCAGCCTTTGGGAATCTCTACCAGCTTGCACAGGAACCGCTCCTGAAGGAGCTCATCAAATACGTCATGAAGGACGAGTCCCGCCACGTGGCGTTCGGCGTGGTATCGCTCAAGGACCACTATCGAGAGATGGCGCCGAGCGAGCTCCGAGACCGCGAGGACTTCATCATGTACGCCTGCGAGCTGATGCGCAATCGTTTGATGGGGGACCAGATCGCCGATGCCATGGGCTGGAAGCGCGAGGAGGTGCGCGAGCTCGTGATGGGCTCGGTGCCGGCGCAGATGTTCCGTCGGATGCTGTTCGCACGCATCGTGCCCAATCTAAAGCGGCTCGGGCTGCTTTCAGCGCGCGTACGCGATCACTTCGAGAAGCTCGGCATCCTTCAGTTCGAGGATTTCGACCCCGAAGAACAGGACCGGAAGCTCGGCTTGGTCTAGCTCACCCGGTCGACTCTCCCTCGAGAAATGGAGCGGGTGGAGCGACGAAAGCGCTCGGGATCATGCGAGCGCATGCTCGCGTTCCCCCGGCAGCGCGAGCCGAGGATCGAGCCAGCGCAGGATGCGCGCATTCTCCTCTCGGGGATAGGTATGGGAGAGGTCGGCGAGTTCGCGGTAGACGAGGTCTGCCCCGGCCTGCGCGAGTGCAGCGCGAGCGGTGCGCGCCGTGGCGACCGGGAACATCCAGTCGAGGGCTCCATGGACGAGATAGATCCGCTTGCCCCGCGCACGATCCATGTTGCCATTGCGGAAGTTCCACGGGTGGAGAACACCCGAGACCGGCGCCAACGCGGTAAAGGGTGATCCCTCCGCGAGGCCGCACAGGAGGGAGAAGGTCGCGCCGTCTGACAAGCCGGTGAGCAGAACCCGAGCGGAGTCGATCCGCCAACGCTCCATCACGAACTCCACCATCGAGCGGAGTGTGGCACCGTCTTGGTCCGGGTCGTGCAGCGACCACGTCGTGCCGAGGGAGGTCGGTGCAAGGAGGCAACAGCGGCGGCTGCGCGCCTCCCGCAGCCATGTCCAGACGAAGTCTCGCCCGTGGCCAAAACCGCCGTGCAGAGCCACCACGAGTGGCAGGGCTTCGCTTCCGTCGTAGCGCTCGGGCACGTAAAAGACGAACCCCCCGCGTGCGTCGGGCAGGTCCTCGCTTGCTCCGGCGACATGCATGCCCACGGCAGCGCCCTCTCGGGTGATCTCAGGATCCAGCTCGGTCAGCCGATCATGGAGGGGCGGCTCCGCAAAGAGGCGGCCGAGGGGAGGGAGCACCTCGCGCAGCGGATAGAGGGCCTCGAGCGCGCGACAAGTGCAGCGCAGACTGCCAAGGACGCGGGCCACCGTGTCGGCCGCTTTCGCGGGGTCGGAAAAGAGACGGACGGCCTCGTCGGCGGCTGCGCCGGCACGCTCCATCTGGGTGTGGAAGGCCTCGAGGCTTTGGGGGGGCTGTAGGGCGCGGAAT
Source organism: Myxococcota bacterium (assembly GCA_035315025.1). Lineage (GTDB taxonomy): Bacteria > Myxococcota_A > UBA9160 > UBA9160 > UBA9160 > UBA9160. The sequence goes on along the minus strand of DATFYN010000249.1, from coordinate 2,226 downwards.
GCGGTGAAGGCCAGCGCCAGATCGGCGCCGGGGCGCTCCAGCAGGCCGCGCAAGCGCGCATGTTCGGAGGGGTGAAGGTGGCGCTGCACGTACTCGAACGCGGTAAGCACGGCAAGGGTTGAGCGGCAGAGGTCAGCAATCGCGACGGAGTAGGGGTGGTCGGACTGCATGCGGATCCTTCGGCTGCTGAGTCGCGAGGATAGGCGACTTCGCGGGAGGCCCCGAGCGTAGGGCTGCGCGCAAAGGGGTGGCGCTCCCGGTGCTGCGTCCAGCGGGGCGCGCCGGGCTCGCGGGGTGCGCAGTGGGAGCTCCGGCCGGATGTGACGCGATGGCTCCATGAATCGATCGTGAACATGGCCGGGAGGGCCACGCTACTCCACGCGCTAAGCACTGTTCCAAGGGGCGGAGTCGTGCGTGTTCGTGGCATGAATGCCGCGCAGGCCGCCGCCATCGAACCGGCGAGACGCACCAGGGGGACTCGAGCATGGTGGGGCAGGGACGATCTCACGCGGTATTGTGCCTCGCACTCCTCTTCACCTTCGGAGGAGCGTTCAGCGCCGCTGCCCAGGAGGCTCCGCCGCCGGGCTTCGATCGAACGCCCCCTCGCCTGGGCTTGGTGGATGGCCCGGTAGCGTTCTGGCGGAATGGGGCCGCGGACTGGGCCTCCGCCCAGGTGAACACGGCGGTCGCCGCGGGAGACCGTCTCGCCACGGGGAGCGGAGGGAATCTTGAGCTTCAGATCGGTCCGCGCGCGTTTGTACGCGCCGGGTCGGAGACGCAGCTCGGCCTCGACTCGCTCGAACCGGAGTTTCTCCAGTTCCGCGTCATCAGCGGCACGGCGTCGCTCGACCTGCGTTCGATGCCCCCCGGACAGACGGTCGAGCTCGACACACCGAACGGCGCCTTCACCGTCGACCATCCCGGTTACTACAGGGTTGAGGTCCGCGAGGAGACCACCACCTTCGCGAGCCGCCGCGGTGGGCGCGCCACGGTGACGCCGGCGGGGGGCCCGTCGGCGGCCGTCGGACCGAGCGAAGAGGTGGTGGTGACGGGCAGCGAGGCGCCGCAGGTCGAGACCTATTCGGCCCCAGAACTCGACGCCTGGGACCGCTGGAACTATGAGCGCACCGATCACCAGATCGAAGCGGCCTCTGCGCGGTTCGTACCGCCTGACGTGTATGGTGCGGACGACCTCGACCACGATGGCGAGTGGCGCGTGGTTCCCACCTATGGTGCCGTCTGGGTTCCCGGCGGAGTCGGCCCGGGATGGGCGCCCTACACGACGGGCTCGTGGATGTATGACCCCTACTACGGCTGGACCTGGGTTGACACAGCCCCTTGGGGCTGGGCGCCCTACCACTACGGGCGCTGGGTGCACGTGGGTGGTTATTGGGGCTGGGCGCCGGGGCCGATCGTCGCGCGGCCCTACTACGCGCCTGCGCTCGTTGCATTCTTCGGTGCCCCTGGCCTTTCTGTGGGGATTCACATAGGCGGCTTCCCGGCGGTGGGCTGGGTCGCCCTCGGGTGGGGCGAGCCCATCGTTCCGTGGTGGGGCCCGCGGGGCTGCGTCGGCGTTGCCCACTGGGCCGGTTGGGGCGGCCCACGCGTCGTGAACAACGTCACGATCAACAAGACGACGATCGTGAACGTGAACAACATCACGACCTATCAGAACGCGGCGGTTTCCGGTGCAGTGGTGGCCATGAAGGCCGACCGCTTCGGCCAAGCGCCGGTCGCGGCCGCGCGTCTCACGCAGGTACCGGCGCAGCAGCTTCAGCCCGTGCACGGTGCGCTTGCCGTCAAGCCCGTCGCCGCGAGCCTCGTGGGCGGAGCGGGTCGTGCCGCGGCGCCGCCGCCCCGAGAAGCGCTTTCGAGACCCGTCGTAGCGACCCGCGCGCCGCAGATCGCAGCGCCTGCTCTCGAGGTCAACCGGCAGGGGGCCGGCGTCCAAACCAAGGCGGTTGCGGGCGCAGCTCCCGTGCGGGTCGTCACGGCCCCTGAGCGCGGACCCTCCAGCGTCCCTCTCCCCCGCGCCCCCTTCGGGCAGAACGGCAGCGCGCAGCGCGCGAACGAACCGCCCCCGCCGCACTTCGGGGACCTCCAAAAGGCGTCCATCCCGGGAGCGGAGTCCTCGCCGCGGCCGGCGCCGTCACGTGCCGAATCCGCAGGATCGGTGCCCCACGCGGCGCCGGCCGTCCAGCACGCCAACGTGCCACAGCCTTCCTT
>DATFYN010000248.1:0-6938 GCA_035315025.1 Myxococcota bacterium | reverse complement strand
TCTTGAGCGTGGTCGTCTTTCCCGCACCGTTCGGTCCAACGAACCCAAAGATCTCGCCCTCGCACACCGAAAACGAGATCCCTTCCAGTACGCGCCGCTTGCGCGCGCCAAGGCCCACGCGAAAGTCCTTGACCAGGCTCTCGACCCGCACCACCTCGGTACGCGACCCTCCCGTCACGTTCATTTCTCCGTCCCCTCCTCCTTTCGCGTGCCGTGCCACCGCGCCTGCAGCTCTTCGGCCACTGCATCCCGATGCAAAACGTACCTACTGCCGTAGTACGTCGAGACGATCTGCCCCGCATCGTTGAGCTTCCATTCCCAGCCGTTCGGCTCGGCGGGGAGTTGGCTTAAGACCGCACTCGGTCCCGCGACTAGGTCCTTCAAATCCGTGATGTCCTTGCCGTTGCGTCGCTTGTACTCCGCGCGTGCCTGATCGAGGAATCGCGCGCGACGCTCAGTCTCGACTTCGTCGAGGGCCTTTTCGTACTCAGCGCGCGCATAGCCTTCCGGTGCGCGCCGCACGAGCTCATCCAAGAAGATCGCAGCGGAATCAAGCCCGTCGCTCTCCGAGCGCAGGCGGGCCACGAGACGCGAGAGATAGGGCGGCGCACCGGATAGGCGCGTGGCGGGCTCGAGGATCTCCGCAGCAGCTTTGTTGTCCTCGAGGAAGTAGAACTGGTTGAACCCGAGATAGAAGCGGTCGCGCCAATCGCTCGGGTGATAGGCGATGCCGCGCCGCAGGAGGTCATTGGCGTGCCGCACGCTCTCTTCGCTGTCGATCATCCAAACCGCAGCGAAGCGGTAAGGATGATCGACCCAAGGATCGAGCTCAGTCACCACATCGAGGAGTTTCCCGATGCACGTTGCGTGGGTGGAAGGGTCGGCGTTGGTACCCCCCACCAGCTGCACAGCCAGGAGCCAGTAGTAGTCGGCGGCGAGGGAGGTGAAGCCGAACGAGGCGTTCCGGACAAGCTCAGGACGCGGTACGAAGCTCTCTGTTTGCTTCGTTTCGTCGGGGGCATTCAGCTGCGAGTGCGCCCACGCGGTGGTCGCCAGGACGGCGACCACCGCAAGCGTACCGAGGATCTTTGACGGCCGTGCGCGCAAGGAGCCCGAATCCTTCTCGTTGCACCTTCTTTCAGAAGGGCGCGCTCGGCGGGATAAGATCGTTAAAGGTGGCGGGCCGGTTCAACGCCGTCGGGATGGGGAAATATACGATCGGGAACGGCAAGCTCGGGCACACATTCCCCGGAGTGGCCCGTGCGTAGAGGACTGCGGCCACATTGTTGTCTGCATCCACATCGCCGTACGCCACCGCCGTTGCACAAGTACCGGTACCATTACACGTGCCCGTGCAACCTGTATCCGCGTTCAAACTGTAGTCATAGAAGACGCTGCCTTCAGGGCTCCAGCCGAGTTTGTCGAACGCCGACCCCGGGAGCCACTGCCTCTTTTGGAGGCCAAGAACAGGGAACCCCGGCTGCGGGGGCTGAATCGTGAAATAGCTCTGGTACTCAGCGTAATACGCGTCAGCGGTTTGCATGATCGCGAACACGTTCGTGTACGCTTCGCTCCTCCGCGCCCGCGCCTGAAAGTATGTGTAGCTCGGAATCGCGATCGCGGCGAGCGTGCCGATGATGGCGACCGCGATCATGAGCTCGATAAGCGTGAAGCCTCCTCGATGTCTGCGCTGGAACATGGCTCTCTCCACCGTAGTGAGCGGGAGGAGGGAGGGCCGGGTCCTTGCGCACCCGGCCCTCCGTCAAGGCAAGGACTAGAACTGGCTCTGGCCGTCGGCCAGGTTGCAGGGTCCCACCGTGTTCAGCAGGTCCTGCGCCATCGTCCCGGCGTCGTACGTGCCGTTGGTGTTGCAGCCAACCGAGAAGCCCGGGAAGGCCTGCCCAGGCGCAACCGTCGCGTGGACGTAGGCGAAGTTCGAGAAGGTCGTGTCGCCGTCGAGGTCCCCCTGCGCAGCCGCAGTAAACTGACTGGGGGTAGCCACCAGGTAGTTGACCCCGTAGATGAAGAAGACTTCGCCTTCGGGCGACCATCCGAGCGGATCGAAGGTGACGTTCGGAGTCGGCCACGGGCGCTTCAAGTTGGTCGGAGCGCCGCCCGGCGTCTGAGCCGCGATGAGGTACGTGCTGTACTCCGAGAAGTAACCTTCCTCGGCCGTACGAATCGCGGCGAGGTTGGCCTTTGCCTCACCCGTCTTGCTGCGCAGCTGGAACTTCAGGAAGTTCGGAATGGCGATCGCCGCCAAGATACCGATGATGGCGACGACGATCATGAGCTCGATGAGGGTGAAACCCTCGCGACGCTTCGTCATGTCTCTCTCCCATGGTGCCGGACGATTTTCCTGGGCGCCGGCCGGGGGCCGCTGGAGCACCTTGCTCCGATTCGTCCCGCCGCCGCGAACGGCGGCCATCCGGACCGCACGCTCCAATCGTTGGCGGACCTTGCCGGAGCAACCCCCGTGCCAATCGGCGACCTGCGTATCCCTGCATCGGCAATTGCCCGCTTGGACCTGAGTCCTCGAAGTGGATCCTCCCCAAGCGCGCCCACCGGAGGACTCGCCGTGAAGCATGGCAAGACGTGCTTCGAGTGACGCAATTCGGCGCTCCTGCCGACAATTCTCGTCACTTCTGCTCAAGCCGCTTGGTACCAAGACCGATAGAGGAACGACGCGAACCGCCTGAAATGAATTGTGTCGCCGGAGGAACCCCTTGGATCGCGGTCGTCGTCTCGCGATCACGGCATGCCTTCTCTTCTCCGGACTTGCTGCGCTCATCTACCAAGTCATCTGGACCCGATTTCTCGGCTTCGCTTTCGGTACCACCACGGAAGCCATCGGGACTGTGCTCGCCGTCTTCTTTGGCGGAATGGCGCTTGGCAACCTGTGGGCTGCACACCGCCTTTGCCGGCTTCGCCGCCCGCTGCGCGTATACGGCTGGCTTGAAGGGGGCATCGGCCTCTGGGCGTTCGGCTCACTCCCCCTCCTCGAAAGGATGGACAGGCTCTACGCGCTCCTCGGCCAAGGCGCCGGCCCGGCAGCGGGCCTGATCCTTCGGCTCTGCGCCTCGGCGGCTCTCCTCCTCCCACCCACTGTCGCGATCGGCGCAACCCTCCCGGTGGTTGCACGACTTGTCGGAGAGGACCGAACTCGAGGCCGCTGGAGCGCCATCCTCTACTCCGCGAACACGCTTGGAGCAGTCCTTGGCGCTTACGCATCGGGCTTCTGGCTCGTCCCGCACTTCGGGCTGGCGCGGGCGATCCTCGTCGCGGGTGGGGTGAGCCTGTGCGTGGGGGCGTCTGCACTCTTCATGGGCAAGGACGCGATGGCGCCCTCCCCTACGCCGCGGGTGGACGATTTCACCCCTCACGCGGAAGAGCTTCCTTCAGACGCGCTTGGTGTTGAGCGTCGAGATCGGCTCGTCCCGAACGGGGCCCGCAAGATTTTCCTTTTCCTATTCGGAATCTCCGGTTTCGTTGCGATCGGCTACGAGATCGTGTGGTCCAAGCTCCTTGGCATCATTCTCGAAGGAACCTTGTATGGTTTCGCGGCGGCCCTTTCCGTGTATCTCCTCGGCATCGCCCTCGGCAGCCTGGCGGTTGCGCGCTCCGTCGATCAAATCCGCGACCTCCCGCGCGCCTTCGCGCTTCTCCACGCGGGAATCGCAGCCACAGTGTGCATCGGCATCCGGGCGGTTCCCTACCTTCCATTCGCGCTCCAGCGACTCACGAGCGCGATTGGAGGGGGTGATCCGGTTCATCTCCTCCTCCTTGTGGCTGCGCCTCTCGTACTCCTGCCGATGGCCCTCTCCGGCGCCTCATTCCCCATCTTGATCCGCATCTGCTCACGCGAGGCGTCCGACGTAGGAGGGGCGATCGGAGTTGCAACCGCGATCAACACCGCCGGGAGTATCGTCGCGAGCCTCTGCATTGGCTTTTGGGCTGTACCCCTCCTCGGCCTCGATGCCACGCTCTACGCGCTTGTCCTGATCAACGTAGGGATTGCCCTTGCGGCGTTGCTGAGCGTCCCAAGCAGCCCCGCTCCTCCCCGGATCGGGGCTCTTGCCTTTACCCTCACGGTGGCACTGACCGTCGCACTGACATTTCCAGGGGCGAGGGCTGGCGCTGCCATCGCGGGTCGGAACGTGAAGAGCGATACGCTGGAGGGTTATCGGAGCGATGTTTCACGCATCGAATCCTCGCTTCGCTTCCTCGCCGAAGGCCGCAACTCCGTCGTGACCGTGCATCAGACTCCAGGTGGCCGGATGCTGGACAATAACGGCCTTGCCGAGGGCGAGCTTCGATACGGACCGCCGTATCTTGGGCTCGGGGAGGTGCTCCTCGGGGTCCTCCCCTACCTCGGCGCAGGGTCTCCGAAGCGGGCCCTCGTCGTCGGACTTGGGGGCGGCAACACGCTGAACGCCCTTCGCGCGACCGCCGTCGCAAAGATCGACGTCGCGGAGCTTGAGCCGAAAGTGCTCGAAGGCCTTAACGTGCTTTACGAGGGACGTGAGAGCCCGCTCACGGATCCGCGCATCTCGGTCATCTGGAACGATGGGCGAAACGAGCTGCTTCGCGGGCGCTACGCGCCCACGCAGCGCTACGACATCATCGCATCGCAGCCGAGCCATCCATGGCTCGCGGGCGCAGCGAGCCTCTTCACGGAAGAATTTTTTTCTTTGGCTCGGGCCAACCTCACGGACACGGGTGTATTTGCTCTCTGGGTGAATGGTTTCCGAACAGATTCTGCGTCGATCCTCGCGATTGCGACGAGCTTCGAGCGCATCTTCCCGGGGAGCGTGATGGTAGATGCGGGGGCAGGCCGACCGCGCGAGTCGCTCCTCTTGCTCGGTGGGCTTCGGCCCATGAAGCTCCGCCCGGCGGTGCTTGCCGAACGCCTCGACGAACCCGGTTTGCGGGCGCTTCTGCGGCTTTTTGGAATCGAGAAACCGGAGGATCTCCTCGCTCGCTTCGAAGGGCCCACCGCGTCGTTTGCCTCAATCCTTCCCGCTGCGTCGAATACCGACGATAACGCCTTCGTCGAGATGCACATTCCGCACCTCAAGATTGGAGCAACTCCTGACTTCGCTGAAATCGAAGGACGCCTCGCCGCCACCGCACCCGTCTTGCCCGAAAGCGAGGGTGAAATCGACATCGCTGCGGTAGCCAGCGCCCTTTTGCACCTTTTCAAGGGGCAGCCGGAGTGGGCCTACACGCCGAAGCTGGAACGCCTTTTGCGCGTGCACGGCACAAAGCTCGATCCCGTGACGTCACAAAGCCTCCTCCTCGCCGGGAAGCTTTGCAGGAGGGACTCGCGACCTTCTGCGTTGGCACAATTGCGCGTCCTCGCCGCGGCTTCGCGAGATCGCCCCGAGCCCTTGCGCGTACTCGGCCGCGACCTCGCGGCGCGGGCCCGTGATTTCCGCGGGGCAGGGGACGCCTTCGCCGAGGCTTACGCGCGCTCGCGCGATCCTGAAGACGCGTTTGACGCGGCACGGGCGTACCATCATGTGGACCCCACGCTCGCGGCAAAGTGGGCCGAGAAGATCGCACCCAAGGATCGGGCACGCTTTCCGCGGCTGGTGGTGTACGAGGCCGAGCACGCGCTCGGCGGGCGTGCGGACCGCGAGGCCCTGCGCGATCTCCTTGCCGCGGTGCTGCGTTACCGAGACAGCGACGAGGGCCGAGAGCAGCCTCGGCTCAATGCCCTAGCGAGCGAACTCGCTGCGGCTCTCGGCGACGACCGCGCTGCTCGACGGTACGCGGACCTTGACCACGAGGGGCGAGAGGCGCGGGCGCGCCCCATCCTCCAGCTTGCCGCTGACGCGATCGCATCGGGAAACATGGATGAGGCGAGCAAAGCAGTCGTCGAAGCGGAGGAGCTCCTACCTGGCAGCGCGAGGGTCGCAGACCTGCGCGTGCGGCTAGCTGCGAAGCGATCTGATCCGCGCGCCCTTGCGTTGGCATTGGCTGACGTCCGCGCGGCGGCGGTGACCGTCGCGGACGGGATTTCGGCCGAGAACATGCTGCGCTTGGAACTCGGCTTGCCGCTCTTGCCCATGCTCCCGCCGCGCGAGGCAACCCAAGAGAGCGCCTCGAACACGGGGAGCCGCCCCTAGCTGCGCTTGGGTTCGGGCGGCGCTTGGCCGTCGGATCGGATCGCACGGTCTGCGGCCTTCTTTTCCTTCAGCTTCTCGCCAGTAGCCTCGCGCCGAACGGATTCGCTGCAGGTGCGACAGATCCTGCCCTTGAGCTCGCGCTCCTCGCGCTCGTTGCCACAGATCATGCAGCGTCCCATGGGTCTCCTTACGGGCCAAAAGGCGCAGATCGCTCACCCAGGTTATCGCACACCGTGACTCCGGTTGACAGCGGTGGCGGGCTGTGGCTAGGTTGGCTTGCCGATTCAGCGACTCGCTCCCATCGTCTAGTGGCCTAGGACGTGGCCCTCTCAAGGCCAAAACACGGGTTCGACTCCCGTTGGGAGCGCCACACCCACCTGCGTAAGGCCTTTAAAATCAGGCAGTTGCGAGACGCCCTCTTCCGCGATTTCCGCTTGGCGACAAGCTGGCGACAAAATAACCGAGTCCGGTGTCACCCGCCGCGGTCGAAGAACCTCCACCAAGGCGGAGTCGGCGAGCTGTGCATAGCGGCGCGTAGACCGGGGGTCGGCGTGTCCCAGCATCCGCTGCAGGATGCGCTCATTCACACCGCGCGCGATCGCAGCAGTCGCCATGGTGTGTTTGGTCGCCTCGTAGAATTTCACGCCTCCTAGCCCCAATCCGACATTCTTAAGATCAATCGCGGATTACAATTGAAAGTGGCTCCGACGGTGTGCGAGAAGGAGTTGTCGACTTCCACCCGCATACCGAGGAGCCACAATCGTGAGATTAAGTAGAGACCGAATCCGAGGCCGCGTCAAGAGCGAT
>DATFYN010000247.1:0-3327 GCA_035315025.1 Myxococcota bacterium | reverse complement strand
TGGCCACTCACCCGGACCCACCCCAACCCGATGCCGGGTATACCGCATGCTGCCATCCCGAGGTCGATCTTGGTAATGATCTTATTCGTCGGTGGATCGATGCAGTAAGGCAGGTTGCCTCGCGCAAGCAATCACATACTTCCTGGTTCCCGTTTGGGGTTTATCACGCCTACGTGGCGCCAGCGGCCAGTTTCCCTGCCATCTCCCCTTCGATGGCCCGGATCCTCTCATCACCGATATCGGGATGTTCGCTGATCGCCTCCCTGAGATCCGCCAGGGCGATGTGAATGTAGCCGCGTTGACGCAGGGGGTGGACGGTCTGTACCTGATCAACCCCCCGACGGTACTCCCTTACGGCGGCGGCGTGCTCCCCGCTGCACAGGAGAACCAGAGCCAGGTCAAACTGGATCGCCACGTCGGGCAAGGGTGACCGCGTCTTCCTGATGAGTTGGAGCGCGTCATCGAAACGACCTAGCCGGTAGCAGCACCATGCGGTGAGGGACCGGTCTTGGGAAGCGCCGACCGCGCCGTGTTCGGCGGCATGGACGATAGCTTGGTAGTGGCCAATAGCTTTCTCGCTGTCGCCGATCTGCCGCAGTGCTTCGGCAACCCCCTTTCTGGCCCAAAGGTCGTCGCGATCAGCGTTCCACGCCGCAATGTAGGCGTCGAGGGCTTCACTCCCCCGCCCGAGTCTGTGGAACGCCCACCCGAGTTCTGCCTGAGCTTGGGCATCTCCGTGGTCCTGTGTTACCACAGTCTGCAGGTCCTCGGTGGCAGCCTCGAACTCGGCGATGTCGTTGCAAATCTCACCCCTGTTGAGCAACGCCCAACGGCCGGTCGGCGCAAGCTCGACGGCCTGACTCGCCGTCACTAGAGCCTGGTCGTACTCGTTCCCCCGCCGATATGCAAGGGCGAGGTCGGCGAGGCTGATGGCTGTGCGCGTCAAAGCCACGGCCCGTTGGAACGTCGAGATCGCCTCTGCGTACCTCTCGAGCCCGATGAGCGCATAGCCGGTGGACTGCAGGATCCCAGCCTCGACCCCAGGCTCGCCCGGGGCCAGTCGTAGGGCTCGATACAAGACGTCGATGGCTTCATCAAGACGACCGATCAGGCGAAGGCTTTCTCCCCTTCCCCACAGTGCTCGCACGTTATCCGGATCCAGCTCCAGTGCACGAGAGAACGACTGCTCGGCTTCGGTCTCACGCCTGAGCGCACTCAGCACCGCCCCGCGGGTGACCCAGAGCACGGCGCTGTCCGGTTCGGCTGGCCCCACCCGATCGAGGATCTGCAGTGATACTTCGCCGTGCCCATGCTCAGCGAGCTCGACAACCAACGTGCTGGTAATAGCGTCATCCGGGTCCAGCTCCAACGCGCGTTGCAGCGCCGCGCTGCACTCGTCGATCCGCTCTTCGTCAAGAAGGACCATTATTTTCGCCCTCAAGCCGAACAGGTACTTCGGATCGAGCTCGATCGCACGGTCGAGGGCCTCGAGCGCCTGCTGCGCCTGCCCAAGCGACCTCAGAGCGTCTCCTTTGGTTCCCAGTATCGGAACGTCGTCCGGAGCCACCGCGAGAACCTGGTCTGCGGTATCGATTGCCTCTTGGAAGCGGCCCAGGCGGCGGAAGGCCTCAGCAAGCTCGGACCGGGCCCATATGAGACTGGGGTCGAGCTCGACAGCATGTAGCAGGATGGTCCGCGCCGCTTCGAAATCCTCTTTCCGCATCAGCAGCGCGCCCTTGAGTCCTAGGCCGAAGGCATAGTCCGAGTCCTGTGCCAGTGCCCGATCGACGGTTTCGAGCGCCTCATCCGTCCGCTCAAGCGTCGCGAGCGCAGCTGCACGTATTCCCAGGGCACCGACGTTGTTTGGCGCGAGGGCAAGGGCCTGGTCGGCAGCGGCGACAGCATCCTCGGGTAGGTCCAGTTGACGAAGGACTCCGGCCAACTCGATATGTGCCCAAGCAAGCGTGGGGTCATCGGCCACGGCCGCTGCGAGCTCGCGTCTAGCTTCTTCCAGCTCGCCGGTCTCGGAAAGTATCATCCCTCGCACGCCGATCGCGATCGGTGAGCGAGGCTCATGCTCTAGCGCCTTTCCCAACTCGGCCAGCGCACCCGCGTGGTCACCTTGCGCGTCGAGCACCAGAGCTATGTTGACGCGAACGTCGGAGTCCTCGGCACCAAGCGACAGCCCGCGACGTAGGCTCTGGAGTGCTTCTTCGCTTCGCCCCTGGAGGCGCAAAATCTCGCCATATCCCACGAGCAGGTCAGGAGTCTCTGGGCCGAGCGCAAGTGCGCGACCAAGCGCGTAAGTGGCGCGATCGAGACGCCCGGCCGCGCCAAATGCGAAGCCCGCTTCGGTGTATGCCTGCACTGCTTCGTCGGTCCGGTGCAGGCGCTCGAGAACGCTTGCGAAGCTTACCTTAGTCTCTGTGTCTGACGGCGCCATGTCGAGCGCTATCTTCAGTCGAAGCATCGCCTCATCGAGGGCACCGCGACCGGCCAGGGAGAGCCCCAGTGCGCGGTAAGCCTCCGGAGTCGCCCCCTCTTTGCCCACTGTGGCGCGTAGGACTTCGAAGGCCTCATCTTCACGGCCCAGGCCGGTTAGGGCGATGCCGTAATCGCTGGCTTCGATTGGTGAGAGGCGCGCCGCGGGAAGTCCCTGGAGCAAGGCGACGGCACGGCCAAACGCCTCGACTGCGGCGTCATGTTCGCCACTAGCATCGAGCGCCGTACCGAGGACGCTCAAGGCCGACCCCTCTGTCCCCTGCCTGTTCGGGTCGCCTCCGGCTCCAACGCTTTCCAGAACTTTCTGTAGGCGCGCCTTTGCGTCGGCGTACTCGCCTGCTCGAATGCTTGACCGGGCCTGCTCGATCTCCTCCTGCGCGGCTTGGGTGGCCAGGCGGGGTGCGAGGCCCTGGCGCCATCCCGCTCCTGGGCGGTTCGCTTCCGCCGTGTCACCGACGTAGGTAGCGGGGTTCGAATAATCCTCATGAAACGGTGCCGTGGACCCTTTCCGCCGACTGGGCTTGGGGTCTTTCTTGTCGTTATCGTCGGCCATTGTGCGTCACTTCGTCCTGCGGATGATCCGGTTGCGGCTCGCATCGCCGCGTTCGGAGGAGGAGGCTATGTCCTCGAGGATGCGGTTGGCCGCCTGCTCGATGATCTCCGTGGCTTCGGGGTGCTGAAGCCGTGCGATCCAGGCTGCGTTGAGGATATCGCTCGGAAGGGTGGTCAACCGTGATGGCATCCAGTTTCCGTCATCCGCGAGCAGTTTGCTCGGCCAATCCTGCCTCTCCTCCCACCGCTCTAGCTTGTAGCGGGCGGATTGCA
>DATFYN010000246.1:0-3927 GCA_035315025.1 Myxococcota bacterium | reverse complement strand
GCGCGCCCGCGTCCAGGCGGACCTCGAGCGGATCCGGCGCAGGCCCGCCTTGGTGCGGTCGTTCTTTCGCGCCCCGAGTGTAGCCTATGCTATGTACTGATTAGTAACCTGCTCGGCATGCAAGTGAAGAATCCGGCGCGCCTCGTCAATGGTGTTCGGATTCGCCTGACACGAATGCGGCGAAGCCGATCTTGTCGAACTGCGCGGCATACGACAGAACCGGGCCGCCACCCCCGAACGCTGGATCCCGACCATACTCGGGCTCTCCCCACCGGCCGGGAGCGCGCACCGTACCACACAACCGCGATAGGCCGGAGCAGTTTCAGTGCTTAGTGTGCCTATTTGACGCAGCCTGTGCTTGGAGCCACGTTCTCTGCCCCGGACGTTTGCCACTGAGCTGCTCGGCAGGGGTATCGACGTGGAGACCGTCCGCCAGCTCGGAGGTTGGGTCCGACCTCAGCGTCGTCATGCGGTACGTGACGAGTTCCGATGCCCAAAAGAGCCGCGCTATCGAGGCCCACGACTTGTGGGGCAACAATCCACCACTACCACAGGGGACTACGCGCACACGACGGAGGACCGAATGCGGAGGGTGGCTCAGTCTCTTCCGTGGTAGTTCGGGACGCAGAATCGGAAGGACCGCCGCCCGATTTCAGGAGGGTGCATCACCCGCGACGTGTCACTTCTCCCAACGAAATTGCAGGCTCGCAGGATCGCTGAGATACCCCTTGAGGAGCCTCGGGCGCACAGCCTGGACGAGGAGCTGGACACCCCAGACCTGGCCAAAGTTCGCCGGGTGAACGGGCATCCACTGTCCCGCAAGAGAGAGCTTCACGGCGGGAAGAGCGCCAAACTTGAAAACCTTGGAGACCTGCACGCCGATCGGGACCGTGTAGGCGTTCGTCGCACTGGTTTTCCAATTCGCGAGAATGTTGCCGGAGTATCCGATACTCCAGCCATAGGGGAAAAAGTAGGCGGCGATGGGCTGGAGACTCATCGAGTTCGTCGCCCTCGGACCAGAACCTCCGAAAGACGTCCAGTTCTGGAAAAAGGCCCCGAGAATCCACTTCTCCGAGAGGTAGCCCAGGACGGCGGCAGGACCGACCTGCCACTTACCGCTCGTCGTCCAAGTTGAAACGCCAGAGGGAAAGATCCAGGTCGGCCCGAGCCCGAGGAGCCAATTCCCGGCGAGCTGTTTGCTCGGCGCGACGAGCTGCACGAGGGTGATGTCTGAAAACGCCGTCGTGCGCTCGATATCCATTGGATTGTCCGGCTGCGGATGGGGTTGGGAGTGAGAGAGGTCAATGAAAGGCCGGGTGATGAGGTTCCAATCCGGGTTTATCGCGACCGGCATTGCAATCTCGAACAACAGGTCCGAACTCCAACGCTCCCCGTGACCTATCCCAGGGCTGATCCTGAAACTATTTTCCTGCAAAGCAATAAACCAGGTCCCGCTGACAGGGTCCGTGAGTGCCTTGTCAATCGCTGTCAAGGACTCCCTGCGTGCTTCGTCACCCGATGGCGCGGTCGTCCCGGGCGGATCCGCGGCCCACGCGGGCGCAGCGAACAGGATCACCGCGAGCGATGCGAGCAGACGGAGCGCTGCTTGGGATGCCAAACGGGGAATGGCGGGCTGTTTGAATGTTCGAGCCATCGCACCCGCACTCCTTGTGATTGCAAAGAGGCACTTCGGAGTGTGTTGGGGAATCGTACGGCGATCGTGCCGATCGGAAGCATGAACTCTGCGTCTATTCCACTTCTGTGACACCGGCGGCCTTGCCGAGCTCCATGGCTTGCTCGGCCGTGCTGGTCGCAAACACTTGCATGGCCCGGGCGATGGTCCCGGTCCAGCCGGTCTGGTGGCTCGCACCGAGACCGGCTGTGTCTTCGTTCACCTCGGGACTCCGGATCGACTCCTCCCTAGAGCCTTTCATCACCCGCTTACTCCGCAGCGCTCGCAGGCTCCCCCTCGGCGCGTGGCCCCCTCAGGCTCTCGACGAAGGTGTCGAGGCTGAGGATCAGGATCCAGAGAGGGAAGAGCAACCTGACCCACGGCGTGATGCCGATCGCCAGGAGCAGGACCAGTGCGATCGCGTATCCGGAGAAGCCGATCCACCGCGGCATGAAGCCGGTACGGAGCCCGATCGTCGCCGTCGAGATCGCGAAGACGGCAGCCATCCGCATCGCGTAGGTGTTCATGACGATGACGACGACCCTGGGTCCCCAGATTTCATCCGGCGCACCGGTCCCACCAGCGGTGCCGGCGAGGAGGCCCGCCGCCAGCGCGGTGGCTACGAACATCATCCCGATGAACAGCAGCCCGCTACCCAGGAACACCGTGGCGAAGAACTGGTCCTCGCGCTGGCCGATCCGGTCGCGCACAACCCCAATGAACCATAGGAACGCGATCCCCGCGAACGGCACAAGGCTGAGCGCCAGGGCGACGAGGCGTCTGCTGCGCGGATCCATGAGCCATGCGCCGGTTTCGCGTGAATCGGCAGGCGCCCCGACCCGCACGAGAACCAGCGCTGCCGTGAGAAGGACCGCGAACAGCATG
The DNA here is from genome assembly GCA_035315025.1 of Myxococcota bacterium. Lineage (GTDB taxonomy): Bacteria > Myxococcota_A > UBA9160 > UBA9160 > UBA9160 > UBA9160. The sequence goes on along the minus strand of DATFYN010000246.1, from coordinate 1,370 downwards.
CCGGCGATCGCCGCTGCGCGGGGTGTCCGTAGCGAGCGGTCCACTACTGCATCGCGCTTCGCCTTACTCCCAGACACCTCGGACACAGGCTCCTATCGCCTCTCACGCACCGGTTTCGCCGACCGACGGATCGCCCCGTCAAGCAGAGATCTTAGATCCAAGAAGGGGATCCTGGCACATTGGAGTGCGATCCGGCGCTCGTAACCGGCGCCGCACTCTCGTGTCCGGCGACCTCGACGCCATCAGCGGCGAGGGCTGCTGGGGATGACCTCGAGCCCGACGATCTTCGAGAGCTCACGATGCCGGAGCACAACTTCGGCAGGCTTCCGTGGGTCGCTTTGCCACCCGATCGAATCATTGCGGACCGCGAAGAAGTCTAGCGGTCAAAGAATGTACGAGTCTTGGCGAGCGCTTCGCGGCGGTTTGCCTCACGCTGTCGTTTCCTGCCGCACTCCAGGAACGGCTCCGCACGCATGGCACCGCGCCCGAAATGGGCATCATCGCAGTCGAAAAGGCTGCCAAACAATGCGCAAAGTCAGGGCACGGTTCATGCATCGATGGGCGAGCGGGATGCTCACCTACCGAGGAGCGCTTCCACTACCCGGGGCCTCCCTCGATTCGGGAGGAGCAATAGATAAAGGTCAAGAGGTAGCAATGGGAGGCGGTGCCGGAATCGCTCCCGGAGTCCCGAGGTGAACGAAGGCAACGCCGTGGACAGGCAAGGGAGATCAGAGATGGACGCCGAACATCGACGCTTGGAGGAGACACGCGCCAAGGCAGCGCCGTGGCGAAAATGGGGGCCGTATCTCTCGGAGCGGCAGTGGGGGACGGTGCGGGAGGATTACAGCGAAAACGGAGATGCCTGGAACTTCTTCACCCATGATCACGCCCGTTCCCGGGCGTATCGCTGGGGGGAGGACGGCCTGGGAGGGATCTCCGACGACCAGCAGCACCTCTGCTTCGCCCTCGGCCTGTGGAACGGCAAAGACCCCATCCTGAAGGAGCGGCTCTTCGGGCTCACCAATAGCGAGGGGAACCACGGCGAGGACGTCAAGGAGTACTACTTCTACCTCGACTCGACGCCGACCCACTCGTACATGAAGTACCTCTACAAGTACCCCCAAGCGGCCTATCCCTACGCCGACCTGGTGGAGACGAACCGGCACCGCAGCCGCAACGAGATGGAGTATGAATTGCTCGACACCGGCGTCTTCAAGGACGATCGGTACTTCGACATCTTCGTGGAGTGGACCTACCTGGGTTTCGTAGACACTTGCGTGCTTTCGGGAACTTCCTGAAAGCTGCTTGGCCTCATGGCATCGCTTCTCCGGTCTGAGTCTCCCAGATTCTCCTTCCATCGTCCCGGGGGT
>DATFYN010000245.1:0-7203 GCA_035315025.1 Myxococcota bacterium | reverse complement strand
GCTCTCGGCCTTTCGGCCGTGTTACCTGCTGTGCGCACTCGCCCGAACGGCCCAAGCGATGCCCCAAGAATGAAGGATTCGCTCTTCCGGCCTTCTTCGCTGTTTGGTCGAGGCTCCATACCCTGGACCGATAGATGGGAGCAATCCGCCGGGAGCCGTGATGACTGGGTACGCGAGGGCTTTCCGGATCCGCCTGTTGTTCCGAAGGAATAAGGGGGAGGTTTCGTCCGCACGCAAGCCGCTGCCGCAAGCGAGTTCGGAGCATGGAGGAGGGCGGGGAGGACGGAGGGGATTCCTCCCCGCGGGTTGACCTAGCCTCCCCCAACCCTTCATGTTTACGCCGGTAACCGCATTTTCGGCGAAGAGAAGGGCCACGGAACCACGGTGGGACACCCGGAAACTGCAGCGCTTTGGATCTCTTTCCCAGGCTTGGGTGCAAGCGGGCATGCGTACGCGCGAGCGAAACCAGGCGACATGACTCGATCCTTGGCCGTGTCCTCCCTGCGCCGCAGTGGGGTCTTTGGGGGCTCGTCCTTTCAGTTTCGGGGCGCGCAACCGTGAAGCCCGAGGAGCTGCACCAAATCGGGCCCTATCCCGTGCGCCAGTTCATCGCAGAAGGCGGTATGGCGTGGGTCTTTGAGGTCGTGGACCCGCGCTTCAACGCCCGCCGCGCCCTCAAGATGCTGAAGCCCAGCGCTGCCGGCGGCGAGGAGTTTCGCCGCTTCGAGTCCGAGGCGCGTCTTCTCGCGGCCCTCGATCACCCGAACCTTGTCACCATCTTTGATTTTGGAAAGGACGAGAGCACAGGCTGTTACTACTACACGATGCAGTTCATCGACGGACCGCCGCTCTCGCAGCGCGGGCCGATTGCGCTCTCAGAGGCGGGACCGCTCTTCCTCGATGTGCTTGCGGGGCTCGCAGCGCTGCACGACGCGGGAGTCGTACACAGGGACATTAAGCCTGCGAACGTGCTGCTCACGAGCGATGGTCGCGCCCTGCTTGCCGACCTCGGGATCGCCCGCGTCCAGGAGGAGGCGAGCCTGACGCGCACGGGGATGGCAATCGGGACCGCCCTCTACATGTCACCGGAACAGGCCCGCGGGAAGCCCGTCGGTCCATCGGGCGACGTGTTCTCGATGGGCCTCTCAATCTACCAGGTTCTGACGGGGAAGACGGTCTACGACGCGACTGGGGACGTCGATAGTTCAAGCGGGCAAGACGTCATCCTCTATCTGGGCTCGCTCATTCATTCAGGCTCTGAGCTCAAGATTCCGTTCCCCGCCACCATACCGCCCGCAGTGCGCAGCGTGATTCGGCGTGCCTGCCGGTTCGATCCTGCGCAGCGGTATCGTGACGCCCGCGAGATGCACAACGCCCTGCTTGCGGCGTTGGAAGCGAAGCCGCCGGCCCTCTGGCCTCGATTCGTTGCGGGCGCGGTGCTCGCCGCGCTGCTCGCGGTCGGTGTATGGCAGGGGCTCCGGTGGTGGCGGAATCGACCGGTTCCCCCTCCATCCCCGGCGGAAGCGATCGCTCCAGCACCACTCCCGACACCCCCCGCGACACCCCCGCGTCCGACCGAACCACCCCAGCTCGTGGCGCGGACGCCACGTGAGAGTGCTATTGTTCTCCACCGCAGCGACGTACGTTCCTTCTCCGTCGACGTGAAGTCGCCCACCGACTCTCCACTCCACTACACCTGGAGCATCGACGGTGCGGCGCAACCCGCTACCGGTGCGAGTTATGAACTGCGGGCGGAACGCAGCGCGCAGCTCTCAGTGCACGTCGAAGACGCCAACGGCGGCTCCATCAACGAGCGTTGGGAGGTGACCGTCGAACACCGAAAACCCGAGCTCCGCCTCCTTCCCGCCGGCGCGCAGGCACCGCTCGAACTCGGGGAAAAGCGGGCGTTCCGGATCGAGGCGAGCCACCCCGACGGCGACCCCATCACGATGCGCTTCCTCCTCGATGGAAAGCCTGTGGCCGAGGGCAGCGTCTTCACCTTTAGTGCCGACAAGCCGGGTAGCTTCGTGCTGACAGCCCGCGCAGCGGATGCACAAGGGGGCGTCGCCAGCGTCGACCGGCGCATCGAGGTGCGCGCGAAAGCCGCGGCGGCCGCGGCTCCCGTCCCGGCCCCAGCACAAACCGAAACAGCCGCACCGCCGCCGGCTGCGGTGGTGGCGCGCGCGGTCCCCCCGGAGGCACCAGCGAAGACGGTCCCGCACCGGGAGCCCCGCGAGGCTGCTCTCGCAGCCCTCGCCGAGTACAAGGCGGCTTACGAGTCACGCAGTATCGACCGCCTGGCTCGGGTCTGGATCATGAATGCAACGCAGCGCGCTCGCATGAAAGACACCTTCGAGAATGCTGACAGCATCGACGTGCACATCGAGCAGCGCGATGTCGTGGTCGAGGAGGATTCCGTGACGATCAACTTCCGCCAAGAGCTGACCCTCACGGGCCCCAGCATGACGACGAAGGGAGCCGCGTCGGAAAATGTTGCCACCGTAATCCGTCGCGGAGAGGACCAATGGGTCATCTCGAGCATCTACCAGAAGAAGTGAATCAAAGGAGCAAGGGAGAGGCGATGATCACCGGAAGGTGTATTCAACGGAAACCGAGGGTATGACAAGTGTACGCAGGCCCTGATCGTTGAGGCGCCACAGCAGATTGGTAGAGAGGACAAGGCGGCGCCACGGATTAAACTTGATTCCGGTGGCCACCGAGAGCAGGGAGTTTCCCACGTCATTGTGTTGCGTATTTTGGTTGAGCAAGACATCCGTCGTCGCCGTCAGCCACTCGGTGATCCGCATATCGCCACCCACCGCAAGGCGCATTTCGTTGAGGCTCTGGTCGTTAAACCGCCACAGAAAGCCCACGCTCATGTGTGGCGAGAAGATGCCAAGGGCTGCCGAGTAGATCAGCGAAGCGCCGGCGGCGGGCTGGCCAAAACCGCGAAAGTTGTCGGCGTCGCCAGTGGGCACGTAGAAGTCCAAGCGACTTGCCAGAGCGCCATACTCGCCCTCAAAAAAGTTCATTTTGGCGCGCAGCACGATGTCGCCGATCCCGCTCGAGCGCGCGCTACCGCTCGTCTGCACCGAGAACGTTCTCCCCGTGCTGGGATCGACGAGTCCGGTCGCCTGGACGCTGCCCTTGAGCCAGATCGCGAGGTAAGGCACCACGATTCCAACGTCGAGCTTGTCGGTCACGCCGTAGTTCACGAACAGGGCGTACGCATCTGTCTCAATATTGGTGTCGAGGGTGACGTTTGGAATCGAGGCAGCGAGCGTGTAGGTCCCTGGTGTACCGGTCGCCGGGAATCCACCGATCGCTTTGCAGACTCCAGACCCACAGGGCGGAATGACGAAATGGACGAGACCCTTCCCAAGCAGCAGAAGTCCACTGTTAAAAGTGACGAAGTTCGTGCTCGGAACCTGCCTCCTCACAGGTCCACCGTCGGTAGGGATGGTGATAAACGTGGGCGGAGGGATCACGTTGGTGGGGCTGGGTGCAATGGTGATCACAGGTGCGCCGCCGCTCGTCAAGTTGTAGTTGCCGAGGTTTTGACCCTGGAACTCGTCGTAGTCGATCCAAGAGTATCCGAGTGCGATGTTGAGCTTCCCCTTGCCCGTGGTCTGGCCACGCTCCGACAAGAGCGGTCCCAACCCGTCCGTCGAGCGCTCGAAGATATTCAGGTTCGGGTCAAACTTGTATGTGAAGCCTGCCACGGTCGAGCCGACGGGGTAGTAGTTAAACTGGTCGGTGATCTGGGTGCTGAACTGTACGAGTGCGGCTCCGCTGTCAAAGGTCGCAAGAAATTGGCTGGAACTGCTGAAGCTGCTCCCGGTGAGGAAGACACCCACATTGGTTTCCGCCTTTGCGGCGAGATCCGGGTAGAAATCCTTGAGATCGGCGGCCTGGGCGGCGCGTGCTGCGACGATGCAGGGAAGCGTCAGCAAAATGGCGAGGTAGGGAATGTGCTTGCGCACGCTCTCCCCCTTTCGATGCGCGAACGCGGCCCCAATCTACGAGGCGGCGGGTCGCAGTGTCAACTCCAGATGAGAACCATGATCCATGGTCGCGACCCGTTACGCAGAAAGGCACCCGGGGAGCTGACGAGGGCCTTCGCGTCGCATCGTCCCGTCCGAAGCGGTTATCCTATACGAGCCGGGGACTGCGGGAGCCGCGCGCTCGTTCCCCTCGAGGCGATCGACGCTCAGCGCGCGGAGCTCGCCGAAGAGGGGCCGTCGTTTCGAGATCTAGGTTCCAGGCAGATCCTGCGGTGACGCCCTCCGCTAAGCGGGCGGACGGAATGTGCGTCCACAGTGTCAGCAGAGTTTGCGAGGACCACCCCGGCCCAGCCAGCGAATACCCCGGTCGGACTTAGGCCTCGGTGACCTCAAGGACGATCCAACCGGCCCCCGCCTCTTCCAACGCCTGCACCGCTGCGTCTTGAGCGTTCTCGGTCTCGACGAGGATCGTACGCGATCGTGGGCTCCCGCTGAGCTGGAGCCGGACCCGCCAGACTGGCCCAACCACGGGCGTGGGCGCGGTGGCTGGGGCGGGCGTGGCGGCGCCTGGGGCTGGCGCGGGGACAGGCACAGCCGGCCGGGGGCGCGCGGTCCGCGCCTTGTCGTGGTCTGCGACGAGCTTGAGATACGCCTCGGAAGGATTTGCAACCACGAGACCCACCACCAACGCAGCCTTCTCGTCCCGACGGGGCTTCAGACGACGCGAATGCCAGACGAGGCTTTCGACCATGAGCTGCTCGCCCCGCGGCATGGCGAGGATCACGACGGTCGGGGTGCCTTGCTCAAGCTCTTCTTCCGCCAGCCGGACCGACAGACCTCCTTCTGAAAGGTCTAAGAGGGTCGCAGATACCGTACGGCCGTTCGAACGCAGCTCGCACGGGATACGCAGCTGAACGCGATTTTGCCTCCGCCGTTCCATGTGGTCCTTTTTCCCCCCAAAGGAGACCTGACCATGCGGGCCTGAGTTGCCGTATCGGCCGACACATCGCGGCGCTCAAGAGAGACAAGAGAACTGCATCCAGTCCGTTCGCGCGCCGCTTTCCCTTCCCGGGCGGCCACCCCGAGGGCCGCCGGGCAATGGAAGCGGGCGTGCTCACGCGCTCGACGACGTGTGCTTCGCGGGACACGGGCCCCTTGAGCCGGAATGGGCACTCGTTGCCTGGTTCTGCGGGCGGTATTGAACGACATTAAGAGGGCAGATTGTTCCGAGCGATCCCGTGTGCGGCCAACCAGTACTCGACCTAGCCGCGCAGAAGCGAATGATCGTCCACACGACCATTGCCACAAGGAGACCGAAGAGGCCAACGACAGCAAGGGCCGACGCAGCATTGGGTAGGGTGTTCGGAGTGTTCATTTCTCGCGCGCGCCGAAGATATTCCTGCGTGAGGGCGGGCGGGATCAGCCGACGTATAAGGCGAAGCCCCACGATTGCGACGACGAGGTCGTCTAGGTAGCCGATGACGGGGACCCAGTTTGGTATGAGCTGGATTGGGCTTGCGAAATAGGAGGCGACGAATACAGCGACCAGCTTGGCGAGGAGGGGAGTGCGTGGGTCCCTCGAAGCAAGATAGAGCGCGCGGACTTCGATAAGGATCTCTTCCGCCTGGTCTTTCCAGGACCGCGAACGCTCTTGCGGTTGAATAGGGCGGCGCCTGGGCATATCGACGGAGAGCGTATCTCGCGTCGATCGGTAGCGCTGAGCGCGCGCACAAAAAAGCACAAGAAGGAGAAGGTGGGCTGAGGTCGCCGGGATCCGCGAATTTCTGACCAGCGTGCGAAGCTTCTGCCGCTAGCGGCCCCGCGACTTCTTAAGGAGGCATCGTCTCTTGGCTGTCCTCGACCATCCGATTCGGATTCTGGTTTCCGAGGGCTCAAGTTTGTCGGCCCGCGAGGCCATTACGGCGCTCGGGAGAGCGGGCTACCGCATCGAGGTCTGCGACCCGAGCGGGCTCTGCCTCGCTCGGTTCTCGAGATTTGTGCGACGGGTGCACCGCTGTCCGCACTTCGCCTCCAATCCGACGGCGTACTATGAGTTCATTCGGGAGCTTCTCGCGAGCGGACGCTACGACGTTCTCTATCCCGCGCATGAACAGGTCTATCTCTTCGCCCGGCAACGCAACGCGCTCTCCGCGCTCGCGGGCGTACCTGTTCCGAGCTTCGAGGCGATTGAGCGCGTGCAGGGTAAGGTTGCAATGGCCGCAACGTTCAAAAAGCTGGGGATCCCGACGCCCCCGACCGTGGTAGTTCACGATGAAGCCGCAGCGCGAGCCGCGGCCTCACGCGTCGGTTGCCCGTGCTATCTGAAAGCCGATATCGGAACCGCAAGCGGAACGATCTGGAAAGTGACCGACGCGCCTTCGCTCGATCAAGCACTCGGCGACCTTCGCGCGCTCGGCGCGCTCTCCAGCGGTGTGGTTGTTCAGGGACTTGCCCCGGGTATGCTCGAGCGCCTCTATGCGCTCGCCGAGCGTAGCCATCTCGTTGCCGCGCATACCGTCCAACAGATCATCGCCGGCCCGCGCGGCGGCGATGTCCAAAAGGTCTCGGTGGACCGTCCGGCGGTCCGCGCGCACGTCACGCGGTTGGTCGAAGCACTCGAGTGGCATGGTGCCCTGTCCATCGACTATCTCCGCGATGGCTCCGATGGCACCGAACGATTCGTGGATGTAAACCCGCGCCTGGCAGAGCCGGGCAATGCCGTACTCTCCGGGCTTGATCTGCCGAGGCTCCTCGTTCGCCTGGGGCTTGGCGAACACATCGGCGATCAGCCGCCGGGGAAAATCGGCGTTCAGACCCACATGGCGCTCCAAGCGGTCATCCTACCGGCAACGCGTGGCGGCTCCCGATTCGAGATCTTGGGAACGATCGCGGCGCTGATCCTGGGCCGCGGCCCGTTTCGCGGCAGCCGGGAGTCACTGAGTCCTGCTTGGCTCGACCCACCGAGCGTGCTTCCGATCGGGTTCGTGGCACTTCTGCTGCTCATTTCACCGGCGTCGTGGCGATGGCTAGCGGCGCGGCAGGTCGGGAGCTACGCGCTGACGGACGAGGCAGCTCGGACGATCCGGGAGATGCCAGCGGATGCTGAGAGTTGAAGCAGTCTCTCTCCGGCTGCGACGACTGTGCGGCCGGCGCGACGCCGGCGCCCAAGTTGACCCTGGATGCCGAACCCTTCAATCTT
>DATFYN010000244.1:0-8255 GCA_035315025.1 Myxococcota bacterium | reverse complement strand
ATCCCGTAGCCGTGGTACGTCGGCTCGAATGCGACCTGACGAAAGATTGGGCTCACCCAGAGCGAGGTCACGCCCAGGCGCTTTAGATAACCGAGCTTACTCTTCAGGCCTTTGAGGGTGCCGCCCTGCCAAGAGTTGCCGGCCTTGAGCCACTGATCGTAGTCGATACGCGCGGATGCCTCGCCCGTAAAAAGGGGCGTCGTGCCCGCCGCTACTGGACGGCCATCATTGTCTCGATAGCCCCCGGCCTCGTTCCCGTCCGAGAATCGGTCCACCAGCAGGAAATATAGAAGCTGGTCCTCCCAGGCAGCAGGCGAAGGTGTAAACGTCCGGCGGGTCAGTTCGGAGAAATCGATCTCCAGCAGGCTCTTCTCGATCTCTTCGGCCATACAACTCCTGCCTGCGGACCGTCGCTGCGTCTCACCCCGCGGCCCCTCTGCCGAAATGAATCGCGTCCTTGGGCAGCCCCCGCAACCGGGCTCTCTCACGCGGGCCAACCCAGAAGTGGACGCTCAGGCGTCAGGTATCCGATGGTTTCACCGAAGTTCTGTCGCCGATTGCTCCCGCACGGCACCGAGCCCTCTTCTCGATGGGGCCTCCTCGAATATCTCAACACATTCCCTGTACCGTCGCGCAATATCGGCGACCGCCGCCTCACGCGTAGCCTTCTTGTCCCGCCATCGCACGAGGGGCTCCCAAAAATTGGTGCGTCCGACTGCGAACCCGATGAATCCGGGGACTCCGGCGGCAATCGCCAGCCACTCGCGCACCTTCTTGTCGTCCTCTCCTCTCCCCAGGATGATGCAACCGACCTTCTCCCGTCCTCCGCGCCGAACGGCAGCCACGATCTGGCTGCAGTCCTCCCGACGGTCGAGGCCTTCGATCTTCCATACGTCGGGCTCGACCTCCGCATCCTGAAGTTCCTCGATGGATTGGACCATCAGCTGTGGGCGAATCGTCGAATCGTATGCCTTCTTATCCCCCTTGACGCGATCGAGCTGCGCTTTTTCTGCCGGCACCAGCAACTCAAACATGAAAAGGCTGCGGCTCTTGAGACGTAGATACTCGGAGAGCCTTTTGAGGCGTGCTGATTGTCTCCGGTTTAGGGCCTGGTCACCCTCCGGGTTGTAGCGCACCAGCACTTTGCAGAACGTCGGTTGGAAGGACTCGATGTGCTTGGCGAAGTCTTCGCCATACTCGAAATCGAACTCCTCCTGCCCGCTCTTCTCCGCCGGACAGGCGGTCGCAAAGCCCTCCGCCGCCGCGTCCCGCAGGATTGCTTCGCCGAACTCTTCATCTACCAGGATACCGGCCCTCTCCTTGGGCACCCCGTCCTTCACGGCGGCCCGAAAGCCGTCGTAGATCACGCGCTTTGCGGCTGCGATCTGCGCCGTCTGTTCCGAGGTCAATCTACCCTTCCAGCCGAACATACCGGTCTTGAACGAGCCGCGATGGTCGAAGGGCAGGATATAGAGCGCCTGCTCAAACCCACGCGTCATGTGAGGCCTCCTTCAGTTTGCGGTAGCGACGAATGAGCGTGTTGGTCGAGCTGTCGTGGCTGAGCTTCGGCTCTGCCTCGCTCTCGATCTCGGGAATGATTCGTTGCGCCAGGACCTTTCCGAGCTCCACGCCCCATTGATCGAACGAGTCGATGCTCCAAATCGTGCCTTGGGTGAAGACGCTGTGCTCATAGAGGGCAACGAGCTTGCCAAGCGTCTCGGGCGTGAGCCGGTCGGCCAGGATCGTATTCGAGGGGCGATTGCCCTCGAACACCCGATGGGGCACGAGCCACTCCGGCGTGCCCTCGGACTTCACTTCCTCGGGCGTCTTGCCGAACGCCAGCGCCTCCGTCTGGGCGAAGACGTTCGCAAGCAGCATGTCGTGGTGCCGGCCGAGTGGATTGAGCGTGTGTACGAACCCGATGAAGTCGCAAGGGATGAGGCGAGTCCCCTGATGGATCAGTTGGTAAAAGGAGTGCTGTCCGTTGGTTCCCGGCTCGCCCCAGAAGATCGGGCCGGTGTCGCAGGTGACGGGCTTGCCGTCGAGCGTTACGTGCTTGCCGTTGCTCTCCATCGTCAGCTGCTGCAGGTACGCTGGGAATCGCTTCAGGTACTGCTCATACGGCAGCACCGCCACGGTCTGAGCGCCGAAAAAGTCGTTGTACCACACCGACAAGAGGCCCATGAGCACCGGCAGGTTGCGCTCGAACGGCGCAGTGCGGAAGTGCTCGTCCATCTGGTGGGAGCCGTCCAACAAGGAGCGGAACCCTTCTGGGCCGATGGCGAGCATCGTCGAAAGGCCGATCGCGGACTCCATGGAATAGCGCCCACCGACCCAGTCCCAGAAGCCGAACATGCGAGCGGTATCGATCCCGAACTCAGACACCTTCGCCGCATTCGTTGAGACCGCGACGAAGTGCTTGGCCACGGCTTTGACATCGCCACCGAGACCCCGGAGAGACCAATCTCGCGCGCTCCGGGCGTTGGTCATCGTCTCAAGCGTCGTGAAGGTCTTTGACGACACGATGAAGAGCGTCTCCGCCGGATCGAGGTCGCGGGTCGCCTCCGCGAAGTCCGTGCCATCGACGTTGGAAACGAATCGGAACGTCATGGTCCGGTCGCTGTAGTGCTTGAGGGCTTCGTAGGCCATGACTGGGCCGAGGTCCGAGCCTCCGATCCCGATGTTGATGACGTTGCGAATGCGCTTTCCGGTGTGGCCCTTCCACGAACCGCTCCGAATCTGGTTGGAGAAGTCGGCCATCCTGTCGAGCACGGCGTGGACGTGAGGCACCACATTCTCACCATCAACGACGATGGACGCTCCCTTCGGCGCGCGCAGGGCCACGTGCAGGACGGCTCGGTCTTCCGTGATGTTGATCTTGTCGCCGCGGAACATGGCATCGATCCGCCCTCGCAAGCCGGATTCCTCGGCGAGGTTGATGAGGAGCCGGAAGGTTTCGTCGGTTGCGCGATTCTTCGAGTAATCCAGGTAGATGCCCGCGGCCTCGGCGGTCATCCGTTCCCCGCGCTGCGGGTCTTCTGCGAACAGTTGCCGAAGATGAAGACTCTTGGCCTTCCGAGAGTGGGCGCTGAGGGCCTTCCATGCTCGGCGCCACCGCGCTGGGTCGAGATTCTTGATGGTGTTCTCGTCGTGGTTTGCCGCCGCCGCTTTGACTGGGCTGCGGGCCGCAGGTGCCCGTAGTGCCTTCGGCTGTGCCTTCTTGATCGCCGCGCTCTTGGACTCGATGCACGCCATCAAGTCGTTCCAGGACTGAACGAACGACTTCGCACCTTCGTCCTGGAGCTCAGCCGCTAGTGCGTCGACGTCGATCCCTGCCTTGGCAAATCGGGTGAATACCTCTTCGCAGTCCCCGCCGTCTGCGGGCAGGATTCCTCCGAGCTCGCCATGGTCGGCGAAGGCTTTCAAGGTACTCTCGGGCATCGTGTTGACTGTGAATGGTGCTGCGAGAGCCTTGATGTAAAGGATGTCGGAGGCCTTGGGATCCTTGGTTCCCGTGCTGGCCCACAGCAGCCGTTGCGGGTGAGCCCCGGCGTTGTAGATGCGCTGCCAGCGCGGCGTGCCGAGCAGTGTGCGGTAGGCCTCATAGGTACGCTTTGCGATGGCGATGCCGAGCTGTTTGTGAAGCGCGTCGGGCACCTTGGCCATGACCGCAGCGTCCCAGCGACTGATGAACACTGAGGCGACGGAGCCGACGTCGGGCTTGAGCCCCGCATCGATGCGCCGCTCAATCCCGCGCAGAAACGCCTCGGCAGCCGCCAGGTACTGCTCGCGGGAGAAGAGGAGCGTCACATTGATGGGCACTCCGGCGAAGATCGCCTCCTCGATAGCGGGCAGACCCTCCCGGGTGCCGGGGATCTTGATGAACACATTGGGTCGCGCCGCTCGAGCGAAGAGATCCTTCGCGGCGGCGAGAGTGCTCGCAGTGTCGTGAGCCAAGAGTGGCGACACTTCGAGGGACACCCAGCCATCCACGCCGTCCGTCTTCGTGTGGATTGGTCGGAAAAGGTCGGCGGCGCCGGTGACGTCCTCCAGCGCAAGCTCGAAGAAGAGCGCCTCCCCCGATGTACCCTCCCCCAGCTTCTCTTCGATCGCGGTGTCGTAGCCCGTGCTGTTCTTGATGGCGTGGTCGAAGATTGTCGGATTCGAGGTGAGCCCCGTCACGGAGAGCTCCTCGATGTAGTGCTCAAGCGTGCCACTGGTGAGCAGGTCGCGCGTGATGTTGTCAAGCCAGAGACTCTGGCCCAGGTCGTGGAGCAGTTGGGTCGCCTTCATGCTGTCACCTCGAAGTCAATGAGAAGGAGAACGCGAACTCGTCGAGCAGCGCGTTGTCGACGTCGACTGGGAAGACGCGCTGGCTCTGCAGCATCATGCGGCAGCTCCGAGAGCATCGTTCACGATTTTTTCCGCTTCGTTCAAGATGGCGTCTAGGTGTGCCTTGTCCTTGAAGCTTTCCGCGTAGATTTTGTAGATGCTCTCCGTACCCGAGGGTCGTGCCGCGAACCAGCCGTTTGCAGCAATGACCTTGATCCCACCAATCGCAGCCTTGTTGCCCGGAGCGTGGGTTAGCTTCGCAGTGATGGGCTCACCAGCGAGCTGCGATGCCGTGACTGCCTCGGGCGACAGATTCGCCAGCCTCGCTTTCTGCTCGGCGGTGGCAGGGGCATCGATGCGGGTGTAACAGGGCGCTCCGAACTCGCGGATGAGCGTACGGTAGTGATCCCCGGGATCCCTTCCGGTTCGTGCGGTGATCTCTGCGGCCAATAGGTTGGGTACCAGCCCATCCTTATCTGTCGTCCAGACGGTGCCATTGCGCCGCAAGAACGTTGCCCCTGAGCTCTCCTCGCCACAGAAACCGAGCGTACCCTCAATGAGCCCTTCCACGAACCATTTGAACCCGACGGGAACCTCGACCAGCTGGCGCTTCATGCGGGCGGCGACCCGATCGATCATGCTGCTGCTTACAATCGTCTTCCCGACGGCGACGGTTGCCGGCCACTCCGGCCGACTCTCGAATAAGTAAGCAATCGCGACCGAGAGGTAATGGTTCGGCTCCAGCAGTCCCGCGCTGTGGCTCACGATTCCGTGTCGATCGGCATCGGTATCGCTTGCGAAGGCCACGTCGAAGCGTTCTTTAAGGTCCACGAGGCGCGCCATGGCGTAGGGAGACGAAGGGTCCATCCGGATTTGGCCGTCCCAGTCTACGGTCATGAACCGGAAGGTGGGATCCACGGCGTGATTCACCACCTCGAGGTTGAGGCCATAGCGATCCCCAATGGCGTCCCAGTAGGCCACGCTCGCTCCGCCGAGCGGGTCCACTCCGAGGTGGACTTTGCTCTCTCGGATGGCTTGGAGATCAATCACCGAGTCGAGATCGCGCACGTAGGATTCGAGATAAGGATGCGGATGCGTAGTGGGCGCGCTCCGCGCGCGCTCAAAGGGGGCCCTCGCCACTTCGCGAAGCCCATCTGCGAGGAAGGCGTTGGCCCGCTCCTCGATCCACTGCGTCACCTGGCCTTCGGCAGGTCCCCCATGGGGCGGATCGTATTTGAAGCCGCCGAAGCGCGGTGGGTTGTGCGATGGCGTGATGACAATGCCATCGGCGAGCCCGCCGCGCCGCCCGCGATTGTAGGTGAGCACCGCATGGGAGATGACCGGGGTCGGGGTGTAGCCACCGCTCGAGTCGATCATGACGTCGACCCCGTTGGCGGCGAGCACCTCGAGCGCACTCGCAAAGGCCGGCTCTGAAAGCGCGTGGGTATCGACTCCGAGGAAGAGGGGTCCGTCGATGCTGTTCGTTTTGCGGTAAAGGCAAATGGCCTGCGTGATGGCCAGGATGTGCGCCTCATTGAACGCGTTGTCGAGCGAGGAGCCCCGATGCCCGGAGGTTCCGAAGGCGACCCTTTGCCCGGGCTGCGAGGGATCGGGGCGGCCCGTGTAATAGGCCGTCACGAGCTTCGGAACGTTGACCAGGCTGAGCGGATCTGCAGGCTTTCCGGCCAGAACGCTGACGGGCATCCCTAGCTCCCTCGAATGCAAGCGACCAGGCGTCGCCCTACTCCACCGGGCAGGGCTTCACCTTCCAGATTTCGCTCGCGTACTCCGCAATCGTGCGATCACTCGAGAACGTTCCCGAGCTCGCCACATTCAAGATGGCTTTCCGTGCCCAGGCCTCAGGGTCTTTGTACAGCTCCCCAAGTCGCTGGTCCGCCTCGAGGTAAGCCCGAAGGTCCGCGAGGTGCATGTAGAAGTCCCCGTGCGTAAGCAGCGTCTCGCGTAGCGGGGCGAAGACCCCTGGTTCACGGCGGCTGAAGTGGTCGGAAAAGACGAGGTCCAGTGCGGCGCGGGTCTCCGGCTCGTGGTCATAATGCCAGTGGGGGTTGTACCAGCCGCGGCTCTCGGCGACCTGCTCTGCCGTCAAGCCGAAGAGGAAGAAATTCTCCTCGCCGCCTTCTCGTGCCATCTCGATCGTTGCACCGTCTCGCGTGCCAATCGTGAGCGCCCCATTCATCATGAACTTCATGTTGCTTGTGCCGCTGGCTTCATAGCCCGCTGTGGAGATCTGGTTGGAGACCTCGCTCGCGGGGATCAGCCGCTGTGCCAGGGATACGCAGTACTCGGGGAGGAAAAGGACCTTGAGGCGGCCGCGCATCGTTGGATCTGCATCGATCGTGGCCGCCAGGTTGTTCACGAGCTTGATGATGAGCTTGGCGAGTCGGTAGGCCGGCGCTGCCTTTCCGGAAAAAAGGAAGGTTCGCGGCGTGATCTCACGGCTCGGCTCTTCCCGCAGCTGATGGTAGAGCACGACGATCCGGAGCACGTTCAGCAGCTGGCGCTTATACTCGTGGATGCGTTTCACCTGGGAGTCGATGAGGGTGTCCGGGTCCATCGTTTGACCGGAGGTCGACTGCAGCCAGTTGGCAAACTGCGATTTCGCCTCGTACTTGGCCTTCCGAAAGCTTTCGCGAAAGGCGCTGTCATCGGCCATGGGCTTCAGTTTCCTGAGCTCTCCAAGATCCGCGATCCAGCCCTCGCCGATGGCCTCGGTGATGGTTCGGGCGAGTGCGGGGTTCGCGAGCAGAAGCCAGCGGCGTGGAGTCACGCCATTGGTCTTGTTGCTGAAGCGCTCGGGGAAGATCTCGGCGAGATCCTTCATGGTCCTCGTGCGCAAGAGCTCTGAGTGAATCGCCGCGACCCCGTTCGTGCTGTGGGAGCCGACGATGGCGAGGTTGGCCATGCGGATCTTTCGCTCGCCGCCCTCTTCGACGAGACTCGTGCGCTCAACCCGTCCCTCGTCCCCGGGGAAGCGGGACCGCACGGCCTCGAGGAGGCGGCGGTTGATCTCAAAGATGATCTCGAGGTGCCGTGGCAGCAGCACCTCGAACCATGCGAGCGGCCATTTCTCGAGGGCTTCGGGCAACAGCGTGTGGTTCGTGTAGGCGAGCGTCCTCTGGGTGAGTTCCCAGGCTTGATCCCAGCCCAGGTGGGCCTCGTCGAGGAGAACCCGCATCAGCTCGGAGACGGCCAGAGACGGGTGCGTATCGTTGAGCTGGATGGCGACTTTCTCGGGAAGCGTGCTCCAATCGTTATGGGCACGCCGGAAACGCCGCAGGAGATCGGCGATCGACGAGGCCACGAGGAAATACTCCTGCACAAAGCGCAGTCCCTGGCCGAGGCTTGTCGAGTCATCGGGATACAGGACGCGCGTCAGGGATTCGGCCGTCAGCGTCTCGGCCAAGGCACCGACGAAGTCACCGCTGCTGAAGTCTCGAAAGTCGAAAGCATCCGGGGCGCCGGCGGCCCAGAGCCGGAGCGTGTTGATGGTCTTCCCGCCATAGCCGACGACAGGCCGATCGAAGGGAATCCCGACCAAGCGGGAGGGCCGGCCGGGGACTGCGCGCAAGGTCCCGCCGTGGACCTCGAACGAGCAGTTGAGTTTCACGTCCACCTTCTCGTGCGGACGCGCTACCTCCCAGGGGTCTGGGTGCCTCAGCCAGTTGTCGCCCTGCTCGCGCTGCCAACCGTTCTCAATTGACTGCCTGAACATGCCGTATTCGTAACGGAGTCCGTAGCCCATGGCTGGGAACTGCAGGGTCGCCATCGAGTCGAGGAAACAGGCGGCGAGGCGACCGAGACCTCCGTTGCCAAGACCTGCATCGGGCTCCTGTTCGAGCGCGCCGAGCCAATCGAGCTGCTCCCTGTCGACGGCTTCCTTCACGACGTCCTCGAGGAGGAGG
>DATFYN010000243.1:0-4251 GCA_035315025.1 Myxococcota bacterium | reverse complement strand
GAGCGAGGTGCCCGAGGAGATCCGCCTGGTGCCCTACGAGGTGGTGGAGGGCAAGGAGGGCGCGGCGGCGGTCAAAATCGACAACAAGACCTACACGCCCCCGGAGATCTCTGCCCTCATCTTGCAGAAGCTCAAGCGAGCCGCCGAGGCGTACCTCGGCACCAAGGTGAGCGGAGCCGTCATCACGGTTCCCGCGTACTTCAACGACGCTCAGCGCCAAGCGACCAAAGATGCCGGTGCGATCGCCGGTCTCGACGTAAAGCGGATCATCAACGAGCCGACTGCCGCGGCCTTGGCCTACGGCCTCGACAAGAAGAAGGACGAGAAGATCGCCGTCTACGACTTCGGCGGCGGCACCTTCGATATCTCGATCCTTGAAGTCGGCGAGAACGTGGTCGAGGTGAAGGCGACCAACGGCGATACGCACCTTGGCGGCGATAACCTTGACCAGCGGATCATCGACTACCTGGTCGCCGAGTTCAAAAAAGACCAGGGCATCGATTTGTCCAAAGACGCGATGGCGATGCAGCGCCTGCGCGAGGGGGCGGAAAAGGCGAAGATCGAGCTCTCGGGTGCCCAGACCACGGACATCAATCTGCCGTTCATCACGGCGGACCAAAGTGGCCCCAAGCACCTCAACATCAAGCTCACGCGTTCCAAGTTCGAGCAGCTCGTGGAAGACCTCATTGAGCGCTCCCTCGGCCCGTGCAAGCAGGCCCTGGCGGACTCCGGGCTCAATCCCTCGCAGATCGATGAGGTGGTGCTGGTCGGCGGCTCGACCCGCATTCCCATGGTCCAGCAGAGGGTGAAGCAGCTCTTTGGAAAGGACCCGAATCAGACCGTGAACCCGGACGAGGTGGTCGCGGTCGGTGCGGCGGTCCAGGCCGGCGTGCTCTCGGGCGAGGTGAAAGACGTCCTCCTGCTCGACGTCACCCCGCTCTCGCTCGGCATCGAGACGCTTGGCAGCGTCATGACCAAGCTGATCGAACGCAACACCACGATCCCGACCCGCCGGAGCCAAACCTTCTCGACGGCGGCCGACAGCCAGCCCCAGGTCGAGATCCGGGTGCTCCAGGGCGAGCGCGAGATGGCCCGCGACAACCGCGAGCTCGGGCGCTTCATCCTCGACGGCATTCCGCCCGCCCCTCGGGGGGTTCCGCAGATCGAAGTGACCTTCGACATCGACGCGAATGGGATCTTGGCGGTATCGGCCAAAGACCGTGCTTCGGGGAAGGAACAGTCGATTCGCATCGAGGGCTCGGGCGGTCTTAAGAAGGATGAGATCGAGCGTATGGTCAAGGACGCCGAGGCGCACGCGAGCGAAGACCACGCTCGGCGCGAGCGGATCGAGAAGAAAAATACGCTCGACTCGCTGATCTACCAGGCGGAGAAGACGCTTCGCGACAACGCGGACAAGATCGGGGCCGACGAGAAGGCCCAGCTCGAGGGCGTGCTCGCTGACGCCAAGAAGGACCTCGAAAGCGACGACGCCGCACAGCTCGAGGCCGCGCGTCAGCGCGTGGAGCAGGGCCTGCACAAGGTGGCGGAGCTGCTCTACAAGACCCAAGCAGGCAGCGACGCCGCAGGGGCCTCGAGCGGGGGTACCGCACCCGGTGCCTCGCAGGGCGGCAAGCAGGAAGGCGATGTGATCGATGCCGAGTACACCGAGGATAAGCGCGGGGACTAACCCCGAGAGGAGCGCGTGGATCCCAAGTCCAGGACCGACCCCTTCGCGGAGCTCTTTGGTGAGTTTGCGGAGCGGCTGCGCGGAGACCGCTGGCAGCCAGCGATCGATGTGTTCGAATCGGAGAAGTCGATCTGCGTGCGATTCGAGCTCGCGGGCGTCCGAAGCTCGGAGGTACGCGTCACGGTCGATGGAGACGTGCTGCGCGTGGCGGGGGTAAGAAATCCGCCCCCTGACAGCGACGTGCTGCGCCTTCACCAGATGGAGATCGCGTTCGGCCCCTTCGAGCGCGTCGTGCGGCTGTCCGTTCCGTTCGATCGCGACGCGGTTTCCGCCCATCTCGAAGAGGGCTTTTTGACCGTGAGCCTTCCGAAGCGTCTTCCCCAGCGACGGCGAATTGAGGTCGAGCGGTGACGGAACCCGACGCCCCGGATTCCGAGCGGCCGACACCCGTCGCGACCTTGCGCAGCGGCGGGGAAGGGGGCACCGAGGTCGTCGTCCGTACCGACGGCGGCGATCACGAGCCCGAGCGCATCGATTTGCCCGAGGCGCTGCCGGTCCTTCCGCTCAAGAACACGGTCCTCTTTCCGTTTCTGCTTTCGCCGCTGCTCGTGAATTCGGCTCGGTCCAAGCGTCTGATCGAGCACGTGCTCCTGACTCCCGAGCGTCTCATGCTCGCAGTCGCCGTGAGCCGCGAGCTCGAGGGCAGCCCGGGTCCTGATGACGTGCACCGGACGGGCTGCGTGCTGCGCATCGTGAAGATGCTGAAATTTCCAGACGACTCCTATCGCCTCCTTGTGCAAGGCGTGACGCGGGCGCAGATCGAGAGCTTCCTTGAGGACAAGTCCTTCCTGCGCGCGCGCGTGCGCCGCGTTGAGGAGACAGGCGACGTTCGCTCGGTCGAGGTGACCGCGCTCTCGCGCAGCGTGGCGCAGCAGTTCGGCGCCCTTGTAACCGAGAGCCCGAAGCTCGCGGATGAGCTCCAGACCCTGGCCGCGAACATCGATGACCCCTCGAAGCTCGCGGACCTCGTGGCCTCGAATCTCGATATCTCGGTCGCGGCAAAGCAGGAGATGCTCGAGGAGCACGACGTCCCCACACGCCTGCGCCGTGTGCTGGCCGAGATTGCTCGCGCGCGCGAGGCGCTGAAGATCGAGAGCGAGATTCGCGAGAAAGTCCAGAGCGAGATGGGCCGCACCCAACGCGACTATATGCTGCGCCAGCAGCTCGATGCGATCCGCCGGGAGCTCGGCGAGAGCGAGGAGTCCGACGCGGAGCTCAGCCGCCTGCGCGAGCGGATCGAGGCGGCGGGGATGCCCGAGGAGGCGCAGAAGCAGGCGCTGCGTGAACTGGACCGGCTCGCCCAGATGCCGGCCGCTGCCGCCGAGCACGGCGTTATCCGGACCTACCTCGAGTGGATGGTCGAGCTGCCCTGGTCGAAGCAAACGGAGGATCGCCTCGACGTCGTGGAAGCGCGGCGGATCCTCGACGAGGACCACTACGACCTCGAGAAAGTGAAGGACCGCATCGTCGAATACATCGCGGTCCTCTCCCTAAAGCGCGACCTCAAGGGGCCGATTCTCTGCTTTGCCGGTCCGCCGGGAACGGGCAAAACGTCCCTTGGCCGCTCGATCGCGCGCACCCTGGGACGCGAGTTCGTGCGCGTATCCCTCGGCGGCGTGCGCGACGAGGCCGAGATTCGAGGTCACCGCCGGACGTACGTGGGAGCGCTGCCTGGCCGCATCCTGCAAGGCCTGCGCCGCGCAAAGAGCCGCAACCCCGTATTCCTGCTCGATGAGGTCGACAAGGTCGGCACCGACTTCCGCGGCGACCCGTCCTCGGCCCTGCTCGAAGTGCTCGACCCCGAGCAGAACTCGACCTTCAGCGACCACTACATCGAAGTACCCTTCGATCTCTCGCAGGTCCTGTTCATCGCGACGGCCAACTTGATGGACCCCGTGCCGCCCGCGCTGCGTGACCGGATGGAGGTGATCGAGCTCCCCGGCTACACAGAGGAGGACAAGCTCGAGATCGCGAAGCGCTACCTCCTGCCTCGGCAGCGCGCGGCAAACGGCGTGGAAGCCGTGGGCTTTACGCTCGATGACGATGCCCTGAGGACCATCATCCGCAGTTACACGCGCGAGGCGGGTGTGCGGAACCTCGAGCGCGAGATCGGGCGCGTCGCGCGGAAGACGGCGCGGCGTGTCGCCGAGGAAGGCCTCCAGGGGCCGGTGAACGTGCACGCCGCAGAGGTCCAGGAACTGCTGGGCCCGGTCCGCTTCGAGCCGGAACTCGCAGAACGGGCAGGCCGCCCGGGTGTCGCGGTGGGACTCGCGTGGACGCCTGCGGGCGGCGATATCCTTTTCATCGAATCGACGCGCATGCGCGGCAAGGGCGGCCTGAAGCTCACAGGCTCACTCGGAGACGTGATGCGGGAGTCCGCGGAAGCGGCCCGGTCGTGGCTGCGTACCCATGCCGGCGAGCTCGGCGTATCCGAGGAGCTGTTCCAGCAATCGGACCTGCACCTCCACGTACCCGCCGGCGCTGTGCCCAAGGACGGGCCGTCC
>DATFYN010000242.1:0-6176 GCA_035315025.1 Myxococcota bacterium | reverse complement strand
TCGTATCGATGATGAAGTCCGCCCACTTCAGGGAATGCAACGATGCGCCCAATCGCTCGAACTTGGACACTCCGGGGCTCAGGAGCATCCTTCGCAAGGGCCAGATGGGTCCGTTCACGGTTGTGTAATAGCGGGCATAGTCCGAGAAGATCCGGCAGACATGCCGCTCATTTAGAGCGATCACGTGATCCCAAGCACTCGCGGCGCAAGGACCCAACGAACCGCTCCACGTGACCATTCTGCCAGGGAGAGCGAGGGGCAACGGAACCTCTACTAGGCCCCCCGCGACCCGCCGCCGAAACTCTGTTCCGTAGATCGCATCGCGCGCTCGGAGCGGACGCGAGTCTCGATCAGGATCCCGTGCGCCTATCTCAGCCTCGGCGAGAACTCGACCTCGCCGAGGAACGGGATCAGGTTCTCCAGGAATTCGTTTTCCGGGCTCGCCGCGCTGGGGTCGTTGTGCGCATAGGTATCCGCGCGGTTCGAAGTATCCGGCTCCCGCCGAGGTGCCGGGGTTCAAGACGAGCACGTTCCTGGCAAGGGGGGAGCCGACCTTCAGCACACCGACCCGGTCGAGCGGGCGCGAGCGAGCCGGCATCCGAGAAGAACCAGCCAAGAGCGAGTTGACCGAAAGTGGCTTCCAAGTGCTCGTAGTTCAGCAATAGCGAGCGATCCGGCTGAGTGTTCTGCTTGACTGGCGGAGGTTCTACTTGAATGGGTTCAACTCCAAGAAAACTCGACATCGCCTCCACCGTACGTCCGAAGCGATGCGCGAGTCCGAAATAGTGGCCTCGCCAGCACGCCATCACCGTCGTCCTCAGCGCAGCGCCGCGAGCCGCTCGATCTCTCCGCGCGCGCCCTCCACGAGCCGGCGCATGATCTCCGCCACCGGAAGGATCTCGTCGATCGCGCCGACGCCCTGTCCCGCCGGCATGCACGTCCGCGCGGGATCGACGGGGTCAACGCCGAAGGAGAGCACCCCCTCGCGCCCGCTCTCGAAGAACTGGAGCGGAAAGGGCCGGATCTCGCTGCTGCGCTTCTCCCAGCCCTCGACGTAGGCGTTGCGCAGGACGCGCATGGGCTTGCCGGAGTAGCAGCGCGTCACGACGGTGTCGGCGCTCCCCGCCTCGACGAGGCGCTGCTTGAAGCCGGAGGCCGCATGCGCCTCGTGGGACGCGATGAAGCGCGTCCCGATCCACGCGCCCTGGGCGCCGAGGGCGAGCGCCGCGGCGAGTCCGCGGCCGTCGACGATCGAGCCCGCCGCGAGCACCGGGATCTTCACGGCGTCCACGGTCTGCGGGACGAGTGCCATGGCGGCGACCTGGCCGGTGTGACCACCGGCCTCGGTGCCCTGGGCTACAACGGCGTCGCAGCCCGCGGCCTCCGCGTGGACCGCGTGGCTCACCTTGCCGCAGACCGCCATCACCTTGACGCCGGCCCGGTGACACTTCTCGATCACGGACTCGGGCACGCCGAGCCCTGCGACGAATGCCGCCGCGCCCTCCTCGACGATGACTTCGATCGACGCGTGGATCTGCTCGGGCAACGCCGCAAGGAGGTCCACGCCGAAGGGCTTGTTCGTCCGCGCGCGCACCCCTCGCATCTCCTTGCGGATGCGCTCCGGCGGGAAGCCGACGAGGCCCAGCGTGCCAAAGCCGCCAGCCTCCGAGACCGCCGCGCACACGTCGGCGAAGGCGACGCCGCCCATGCCCGCCAGAAAGACCGGGTGCTCGATGCCGAAGAGATCGCAGATCGGGGTGCGAAGCGACATGATGGGCCTCCTGCCGCCAGAATACTCCGACCCGCTTCGAAGGCGGCGCGCCGCGCCGGGGAGGACACGATGGATCGCGACGAGCTGCTCGCGCGTGCGAAGAAGCCGGCGGAGGACGCGCTGCGCCTCAATTCCGTGTACCGGGGCAAGGTGCAGATCGCGCCGAAGGTGCCGATCATCGGCTGGAAGGAGACGCGGCCCAAGATGTCTCCGGGCCGGTCTCGCGTCAGGTAGCGGGGGGGCGCTACGTCCGGGACGAGCCGGTCCTGTTGGACGAGTACGCACCACTCCCGTGGGCCGCATGATCCGCCAACAGGACGCCTGTGTCAGCGAGGAAGGTGCGGCTGCAAACGACATCCCAACCTTTCAAGAAGTTCCCGTTTGGCGAGGTCGCTACGCACCAAGGCACCTACGGGCTCCAACGCCGGAGCGGTTCCTGCTCCGCGATGCGCGCGAAATCGGCATCGGTCGTGAGGAGCTGCAGTTCATGGCGAATGCAGAGCTGGGCGAGGATCGCGTCGATCGTGCCTACCTGGATGCCTCGCCGCCGGGCGCGATTGCGAATCTGCGCGGCTTCAAAGTGGTCGTGACGGTCGGGTGTGACGAACGGAAGAGCAGCGAACCGGGCGACGATCGCCTCCTGCGCGCGAGGCCCTTGGAAGCCTTGCAGGATCTCCTGATACACGAGCCCCGTTGTAACAACGAGTTCGCCGTCCGCCAGCGCTCGCTCCAAGGCACGCACCTCGACAAGGCCGGCCGGTGGGTCGCGGCGAAGCGCGAGCGACCAGACGCTTGTGTCAACGAAAAGGCTCAATCGCGCGAGCGCTCCTGCTTGTAGTCGAAGCTTGTGTCCCACTCGAGCTGCCCGAAGAGCTCGAGCAGTCGCCTCTGCTCGCGTCGCGCAATGAACTCTCGCAGCGCGGAGGTTACAGCGGCTCGCTTCGTCGACTCCCCGCTCAGTGCGAGAGCTCGCTCGACGAGTTCCGGATCGAGATCGAGATTGGTCGCCATGTGTTAACTCCCACACATATGTTCACACAGTCGGTCTCGAGCCGCCAGCCCTTTAGAAGGTCGCCACCGGGTCGCGGGCGAGGGGGCCGCCCAAAAAATATTGACAGCGAACTGCCGCTATGGCAGTCATCTGTCGTGTCCGCAGTTGAACCGATCAGGTTGCGGGAGCGGCAAGCGGCGGCGACGCGCCAACAGATCATGGGCGTGGCGATGGAGATGTTGACGGGAAGGGGCGATGAGACCTTCTCGCACGAGACGATCGCCAAGCGCGCGGGAGTTGGCGCGCGCACGGTCTACCGCTACTTCCCGCACCGCTCCGACCTCATGCAGGCGCTGTGGGTTCGCGTACGCGAGGAGACGAAGACGCGCTTCCCCGCGGCCGAAGAGGAGATCGTGCCGGTCCTGCAACAGCAGTTCGAAGAGTTCGACCGTCACGAAGCACTGGTGCGGGCCACGCTGACGTTCTCCGCCGGCATAGAGTTGCGGGACCGCGGCTCGCTGGAAGGACGGCCGGCATTCCGGCGCAGCCTGGCGGCGCTCAGTCAGGGCTTGACCCCTGCGCAGCAACGCCGACTGGTCGCCGTCTGCCTGGCGATCTACAGCGCTCCGTTCTGGCAGCTGCTCCGCGCTCGGGGGGAGTTGAGCGGGGAAGAGGCGAGCGAGGCCGGCGCCTGGGCGATCGAGTCGGTCCTGAACGCGGCGCGGTTGGAGGCGCGGCGCAACGCGATGAACCGCGAGAACGGAAGAGCGAAGCGACGGGCGCAGGCAAACCCGCCCGATCGGTCGAGCTCCAGAAAGCGCGAGGAGGCGAAATCATGATCTATCACGTAGCGCTGCCCGCGGATGATCCGCAGCAGACTGCCGAGGTGCTGGCAACGATTCTCGACGGCGAAGCGATGCCGTTCCCTCCCATTCCCCGCGCATGGATGGCATGGTCGGGTGATGGCGTGACGGAAATAGAGGTGGTGCCTCGCGGTCTTGGCTTCCGCTACGCCGACGCGATGCCCGAGCCCGACTGGGTCGCGACGGATCAGGATCGGTCGGCGACGGGCTGGCATCTGGCGATCGGCACGACCGTGGCGGCACCGGCGGTGCTGCGCATCGCGGAGGAAGCCGGGTGGCCGGCGCAGATCTGCGACCGCAGAGGTTTCTTCCAGTTGGTCGAGGTGTGGGTCGACGGCATCTGCCGCATCGAGGTCCTCGACCCTGAGATGCAGGCGCACTACCGCACGGCGTTCACCCAGCAGACGTGGAAGAGGACTCTGCAGGAGATGGCGCCGACTCAAGAATCAACCTCGCCGCACGGGTCCGACGCCCTCCGCTAGAGTGCGCTCCCATCGCTGACTCGCGAAGCGGCTGGGAACGCCGGACTCGTAATGGCGGGAACTCCCTCCTTTGCATGTGCCCTGACGCGCTTGTACGTACGGCCTCATGGCCTTGAGCCGAAAGTCGTAGTGCAACGAGGAGTTCCAACCTGGAACGCTGTCCCGCGTGCTCGAAGGTGGGGCTGTCCCTTCCGACAATATCATCAGTCACTGTTCAATCTGCCATCCGCTCGTATCGATGATGAAGTCCCCGCACCTCCGGGAACGCGACGACGCGCCCAAGATCTCGAGATTGGACACACCGCGCTTCGGGAGCATCCTTCGCAAGGACGGGATGGGTCCGTGCACGATTGTAGTAGCGGGCGTACTCCGAGACGATTCGGCAGACCTGCCGCTCATTGAGAGCGATCAAGTGATCCAAGCACTCGCGGCGCAAGGACCCAACGAGCCGCTCCGCATAGCCATTCTGCCAAGGGGAGCGAGGGGCAATCGCGGGCCTCTACAAGGCCCATTCCTGAGCGCCTCCCGCGGCCCACGGGCCGATTGAAGCGAGTGTCTCGCTTGCGGCCTAGGGCGCGCGATGTCCAGGTCGCCGAAAACCTCAACGTTTTCCATGTGAAGCAGGTTTTCGGAAACGACAAGGGAACACAATCACTAAGGTGCCGACCAGGTTTTCGCAAACGACAGCCTCAGCGTCGACGCCGTCGCTCCATTTCCACCCAGCTCTCAAGGATGACGCCGATTGAGCTCGTAAACTCGACAAATCGTCGTTCGTCCTCCTCGTCGAAGGGCTCTCCGTCGCGGCGGTTTAGGAGCTGTGCCACAGCGAACACGGCCCCCTGGCGATCAAGAACGGGCACGCACAAGATGCTGCGGGTGCGAAACCCGCTCCCGCGGTCTATCTCCGCGTTGAAGAGCGGATGGGAGTAGGCGTCGGAGACCCGAAGCGGCTTGCGGGTCGTGGCGACTTCGCTCGCGATCCCGCGACCGAGCGGCATCCGTACATGCAGTGGCTTCCCGCCTTCCTCCTGCGCGACCTTCAACCAGAGCTCCTTCCGCTCCGCGTCGACGAGGAAGAGCGAGGCCCGCTCCACGTCCATCAACTGACCGAAGCGGAACGTGAACGCGGCGAGCGCCTCCTCGAGCATGCTCTCGAAGGCGTCGCTCTCCGCCAGGGTTGTCACTTCGAGGAACTGACGCGACTCCTGCGTGGCCTGCTCGAGAAGCGCGCGGAAGCGCTCCGCCGGCAGTTCCATGAGGCGACGCTGGAGGTCTCCCTTCCGGTGGCTCTGTGCGAGCATGCCCATGAGCAAGCGCGTACTCGCCGCAACACCTTCGGTAAACGATGTGAGCCGCCCGTCTTCCAGGTGGATGACGCGATCAGCGATGTCGAGGATGCGATGATCGTGTGTCACAAGCACGACGCTCGCACCCTGCTGCTTGACGAGCCGATGCATCAGGTCGACCACTTCCCGCCCGGACTCGCGGTCGAGGGATGCGGTCGGCTCGTCGGCAAGGATGAGCGTGGGCCGACGCGCAAGCGCCCGTGCGATCGCTACGCGCTGGCGTTGTCCTCCGGAGAGCTGCTCTGGATAGTCCTCCACCCGAGCGCCCAGGCCGACCGCCGTGAGCATTTCCCGCGCCCGCTGCCGCGACGCCGCGAGCGTGCAGCCCCGCTCGAGAAGGAGGGAGGCCTGCACGTTCTGCGACGCCGTCAACGCGCCGAGCAGGTTGTGCGATTGGAAGACATAGCCGATCTGCCGGCGCACGCTTCGCAGGATGCGCCGACCGGCGTCCTTCAGCTCCTCGCCGAGGATCCGGACGCTCCCCTTTTGCGCGGACCGCAGCGCTCCGATCAGCGTCAGGAGCGTCGTCTTGCCAGAGCCCGACGGGCCGTTCACGATCACGACCTCTCCAGCGCGCACGCGGAGTGTCACGTCGAAGAGGATCTGGCGGCGCAGCGCCCCTTCGCCGAAGAAGTGCTCAACGTGCTCCAGCTCGATCGGGTTCGGTTTGGCCATCAGAAGACGTCGGCGGGGTCTGCCGACCTCACTCTTCGCAGTGCCGTC
>DATFYN010000241.1:0-3245 GCA_035315025.1 Myxococcota bacterium | reverse complement strand
CTCCGCCAATCGCGTCCACGCCATCCTCCGCCCCGGCGCCCCGCGGCGCAGGCTATCACGACGGCCGCCCCCCGCTTTTCCCGCTCCCACGATCAGCGTCTGCGGGCCGAGCAAGAAAGCCCGGGTAGCTCGGGCCTTGTGAACGCGGATGCTTGTGGCACGGTGGTCCACAGAGATCCACCGAGGCAAGAAGCGTTTCTGTATACCTGAGCCAGAAGCGACCGCCCGAGGTCAGTGTGGCGAAGGAGGTAGGCCACTAGACATGAAGATCGGATGGACAAGCGCAAAGATCGGGCAGCTGCTCGCGAAAATCGGCCGTCAGGTACGCGACGCTTGGGTGATCGCCGGCCTTTCGTTCGCGCTGCTCTTTGCCATTGAGGGTGGTTACCGGCTGTACGAGGGACTTCCTCGGCCTAAGTCGCAGGCCACCGAGACTACCCCGCAGGACCCGTACGCCTCTGAGGCATGGTTCCCGAAGTTTCGAGCGGCGAGCCACTACCACATGGGTCGCCCGGACTCATTTTACGTGGACTACGATCCTTACCGGGGCTGGTGGGTGCGACCTGGCCGTCACGAAGACCTCTACGTGGAGCCTTCAGGCTATCGGCATACCGAGCAGTCGCCCCGCGGCGACGAAACCACGCTGCGCCACGTCTTTCTCTTCGGCGGCTCTGCCATGTGGGGCTTTACCGCGCGCGATCGAGCCACGATTCCGTCTTGGGTCGCGCGCCAACTTGCCGCCCAAGGCATCGAGGACGTCGAGGTTGACAACAAGGCTCAGTGTGCGTTCAACCTCACCCAGAACGTTGCCACGCTCGAGCAGGAGTTACGGCGCGGTGCTCGCCCGACCGCCGTCGTCTTTCTGGACGGGATCAACGAGGTCGGCCCGGTCGCAGAGGGCGAGCAGCCCGGCGATGTCTATGGGCAGGCCGACGCCCGCAGGCGTTTTGCTCTTGGACATGGGAGCACGAATGAGCTCCTCCTGGCGCTTGCTTCGAACCTTCACGTCGTACGGGCGCTGCAGGGCTTGAGACCCGAGCCCAAGCCGCCGGAGCTCGACGTGCCCGCGGCGTGCGAGAAGATTGCGGACAACTACGTGAATCTCGTCCGAATCGGCGAGGCGCTGGGCCGGGAGTTCGACTTTACGCCTCTTTTCTTCTGGCAGCCCGCTCTTGCAACGAGCGGCAAGCCACTCGGCCCATGGGAAGCACATCTCATGGCGGACGATCGCGACCCGCTTGTGAGGCTCACCAAAGCTTGTCTGCCCGATGTGGAAGCGCGCCTCGCCAAGCGGCGTGGCATCGACTATTTCCCGCTGAATGCGGTGTTTGACGATGTCCCGGGTGATCAGTTCCTCGATCACTTTGGACATGTCACCGAGCAGGCCAATGCCGTCATCGCTGCTGCAATCACCGAGCGGCTGGTCCCCGTCCTGCGGCGGCGAACGACCGAAGTGAGTGCGAACCCTGCACCCCGACCCTAACGAGAGCGCGGCCTGATATAGTTACAGAGTGTTCCGGTCTAAGGAGAGAATGCTCCCATGTTTCAAAGGTTCCTCGAAAGGCTGAAAAGCGTCTCTCTCAGGGGCATCGCGCGCTTCCGCGCCAAGCGGGCGGTTCGGGCCGGGCTCTTTCGGGGGATCGACTTTGAGGCGATGACGGCCATTCGCAAAAGGTACGACGCTCACCCGTTTACAAAGTATCACGACAAGTTCGAGCACTCTCTCATTCGAAATGCCGAACGGATTTTTGCTCTCGGGCTAGACAAGTCCACCGGCCTGCGCATTCTCGATATCGGCTGCGGTTTTGGTTATTTCATGTACGCGGCTCAGCAGTTCGGGCATCATCCGGTCGGTCTCGATCAGGATGATCCGTACTTCAATGAAGTGACCCACTTGCTCGGCCTCAGAAAAGTCATACAAACCATTGCGCCGTACAAGCCGCTGCCGGAAATCCCTGCCGGCCCCTTCGACTTGATTACTGCGTTCGCCACGTGCTTCGACCGCGCGGGAGAGGAGGGTCAGTGGGGACCGAAGGAGTGGGAGTTCTTCCTGAAGGATCTCACGCGCTTCATGGCGCCGGCCTGCCTGCTGCACATCAAATTCAACCAGTATGTCGGCACTGCGCGCCCGCGGAGTTTTGAATGTCGGCCCGTTCCCGATGATCTTTTGGACTATTTCCGCTCCATGGGCGCCAGGTTCGACAAGCGCGCCATGCAAATCTCGAACGCACCGTCGCACGTCGCTGTCCGCTGACGCTTAACCCGAAGGCCGGCTCCCTTGGGCTCCGGATGCGAGCCCCGCAGGAGTCCTCCAATGCGTCCTAGTCGACGCCATCTCTCCATTCGGTCTTTTCGGACTCACAATTCTTCAAGAAGCTCGCCTTCGCGACCTCTGACTCCGGCCTCACCGTGCCTTGCGGGTTGCGTGCGAGCTCGCCGTACAAGAAGCTCCGATCAGTAATCGTAGGTCCAGATCAGATCCGCAGAGGAGTTCCCGTCGCTCGATACCCTGCTCTCCAGGGTGAACTGCTTGGTCAACCGCCAGTCCACTCGGACGCGCCTCATCTGTGACGCTCCGACGTCGTCGTCGTAGTGCAGGTAGATGTCTGGCGTGACGTAGCGGCTGGCTCCAAGCGTGGTCCCGGAGCCGGTCTCTGCAGTGCTCACGTTGAAGTCGATGGGAAGCCCTGGGCCGATCGCTTCCCCAATCTGGTTCAGGAGGACGCCTCCCGCCGCTCCCGCCGAGAAGGATCGCAGCGCCCCCGCCTCGGGCTGCGCGAGCGAGCCGGAGGTGTGCCCGAACAGGAGCAGCGCCAGAACGTCATTCTGGGGGTATGCCGGATCGCTCTCGAGACGGAGTGTGGGGCCGAAGCAGTTCCGCCGATCGTGGCAAGAATTTTTACGCCGCCCACCCGCGTCGTTGCGAGGACATCAACACTGGGGTCGAGACTCGTGCGCCCGCTGAAGACCGCATGACCCTGCTCGACTTGGAACATGCGTCCTTGCAGGCGATAGCTTCCCCGGAATATCCGTCTCTAGCGCGGCCGGATCGAAGAGTGGCCGCGACGCCCACGGCTGCCACCGCGGCCGGGTTTGGGTCAAGAGATAGGGCTCGAGCTCCGAGGGTGGAACCTCTCGTGTTCCCGACCCTCGGTGATCGGTCAAAACCGGCCAACGAAGATCGCTTCAAAGCCGGCCAACGGAGGGAGGTGAGCTCGGGACGTTGACGGTGGGGGAGCTCGTGT
>DATFYN010000240.1:0-4226 GCA_035315025.1 Myxococcota bacterium | reverse complement strand
GCCAACAGCTCCTTGACCCCTATGCCAAGGCATTGAGGCGCGAACACGCTTGGGGTACTCCGTCCATCCACGGCCCTAAGCAGCGGCGTTGCCGGATCGCGCAGGATGATTTCGACTGGGTCAGCGACGAGCCCTTTCGCATTTCTTATGCAGGCGCAATCGTCTACGAATTGCATGTCCGTGGCTTCACGCAGCATCCGTCCTCGGGCGTCCTACAACCGGGTACCTTCGCCGGGCTCGTAGAGAAGATTCCGTATCTCAGGGAGCTTGGCGTGAACGTGGTCGAGCTCCTACCGGTCTGGGAATTCGAGGAAACCGCCTGCGATCGCATAAATCCTGCCACTGGCGAACGCCTCCTCAATTGCTGGGGCTACGGGCCGATCTCATTCTTCGCACCCAACGCGGCGTACTCCCGCGCGCCTAGAGAGTGCGGGCAGGTCCGTGAATTCAAGGAAATGGTGAAGAACCTTCACGCGGCTGGCATCGGGGTCCTGCTGGATGTCGTCTTGAATCACACCGCAGAGGGAAATGGGTACGATCCTACCTACTCATTTCGCGGCATCGATAATTCGATTTACTATCTTTTATCTTTTGGATCCGGACACTGGCGCCTACCGCGACTACACGGGCTGCGGCAACACTCTCAACTCCAATCACCCCCGCGTAGGAGACTTGATTATCGACGCTCTCCGCTACTGGGTAGTGGAGATGCACGTGGACGGATTCCGTTTCGATCTCGCTTCCATACTCTACCGTGGAGAGGATGGTGCGCTGCTCGCTAACCCGCCGATTATCGAACGAATCACGGAGGACCCGATCCTCCGGCAGACCCTGCTCATCGCGGAAGCCTGGGATGCAGCTGGGACCTATCAACTGGGCCACTTTACGTTTAGGGGCCGCTGGGCGGAATGGAATGGCCGATTCCGTGATGATGTGCGCCGCTTTGTGAAAAGCGATCCCGGAATGGTCTCCGCGTTGGCGACGCGCCTCGTCGGGAGTCCTGATCTCTACCAGACCAGCGGTCGACAACCCTACCAGAGCGTGAACTTCGTCACCTGTCATGACGGATTTACACTCGCCGATCTCACCACTTACAATTGCAAGCACAATGACAGCAACGGCGAGGGCAATGCCGACGGTCACAACGACAACCTAAGCTGGAACTGCGGATCCGAAGGGCCCACCAACTCTGAAGAAGTGAACGGGCTACGCAGGCGCCAAGCGCGAAACTTCGCCACGCTTCTTCTCGTCTCCGCTGGGAGCCCGATGATTCTCGCGGAAGATGAGATCGGGCGAACGCAACTCGGAAACAACAACGCGTACTGTCAGGACAATGAGACCAGCTGGCTCGATTGGAGGCTTCGCGAGACCAATGCAGATCTGTTCCGATTCTTCCAACTCCTGATTCGGTTTAGGCTCGCTCATCCGGTACTGAACCGAGCGTCCTTCGCCCTTGCTGAGGGTCCTCGCTCTGTTCGCATCGCGTGGCATGGCTTCGAGCTCGAAAAGCCAGACTTTTCTTGGGAATCCCGCTCTCTGGCGATGCATCTTCAGCAATCTGGCGACGCGGGCCAAGATGACATCTATCTGATCGCGAATGCGTACTGGCAGGGTCATGATTTCGAGCTACCCCACCTCTCCGGCCGCCGATGGTGTCGCTTTGTCGATACGAGTCAGTCCTCCCCCAAGGACATTGCCGAGCCGGGTGCCGAAGAAGCGCTCGCCGATCAGAATCACTACCTCGTGGGTCCCCGCTCCATCGTATTGCTGGGTGGAAGGTGACAGCCACTTGCCATAACCACGGGGAATCCAGACCGGCTTCTTCGATTCCGTGTCCCCCTCACAGAGTCGAGAAGACCAGTTCATGCGTATGGCGGGCGATCATCAGGTCCTCGTTGGTCGGGATGACGCGCACCGCGCTCGTGCTGTCATCCGTGCTGATCGTATCCGCGTTCTCTTCGTTCCTTTTCCAATCGAGCCGAAGGCCGAGGTATTCCAGGCCGCGGCAGACCTCCCACCGTACCGGGGTGGCCCGTTCGCCGATCCCGCCCGTAAAAATAAGGAGATCGAGTCCGCCCAGCGCTGCGGTATAGGCGCCGATTTGCTTGCGCAGCTGGTAGCAAAACATCTCTACGGCCAGGCGAGCCGGTGGGGAGTCATCCCTTTGTTCGAGTAGGGTCTTCATGTCCGAGCTGATGCCGGATACACCCAGCAGTCCGGATTCATGGTTCACGAGCTCGGCGACTCGTTGCGCGTCGAAATGCTTTTGAATCAGCAGGTGCAGGAGTATTTGCGGGTCAAGGTCACCGCTGCGGGTCCCCATCATAAATCCACCGGTAGGCGCAAATCCCATCGTGGTATCCATGGGATTCCCAGCTTTCACTGCCGCCATGCTTGCGCCGTTTCCGAGGTGAGCAATGATGATCCGAGATGGCGGAGGCTTAAGCGTCCGCATGATGTATTCGTAGGAAATGCCGTGAAAGCCGTAGCGCCGAATGCCTTCGTCCCAGAGAGCACGCGGCAACGGGAAACGCTGCGCCACTTCAGGCATCGAGCGGTGAAAAGCGGTGTCGAAGCAGGCGACCTGGGGCAAGCTGGAGAAGTCGGAGGCTACCGCTTCGATGCCGGCGATTTCATCAGGCAGATGGAGCGGGGCGAAGAGCACGAAAGCTCGTAGCTCCTCGAGGAGCGCATCCGTGATCCGCTCCGGGGCCGAGTGCTCCGGGCCGCCGTGCACCACTCGGTGACCGAAGGCATCAGGACGCGGAAGCGCCAGTCCGTCCAGCTGCCCAAAAATGGCCTGTAGGGCTGCGGTGGGAGGAGAGAAACTCCCCGCAGTGGTTTCGATCATCTCTTGCGCGCTCTGGATCCACAGACGAGCGCTGTGCGAATCTCTGCGCTCGAGGGCACCCTGAGCGAGCAGGCTCTCTTCGCTCCTACTGATGCGGTAGAGAGCGAATTTCAGCGACGAGGAGCCGCTATTAAGGCAGCATATGATTCGAGAAGTCATCAGAACTCTCCGCCATCGGGAGGCCGACCCGCTTGTCGCCGAATAGTTCCATGCCGCCAAGATTCGAGATCGGTCGCCGCCGCGGATCTATTGCCCTTCCCCAGGCAGCTGCTCACGGACGGTGGATTGCTGCGAAAGGCTGCAAGAGCGTTGACGAAGTCGAGTCCGGCCGATCTAGCCCAGGACCGGCTTGGTAGATCACAAATCCAGCGGGCGGCAGCGTAAGTTTGATGGCGAGAACCTCGCCGTGCCGCTCCACTTTGAGCTCCGACGGCGGTGGTGGCGATGCAGCCGGGGCATGCCAGAAAATCAGTCGAAGAAGATCGCCTTCGGCCCGAAAGAGCGGCGCAACCGTCGAGTATGCCGTCGTCGGTTGCCCCTGATCCGTGGTGAATGCCACCAAGATTTCCTGATCCACGAAGAGCCGCGACCAGGAGATGATCGAACGCAGCCGCTCGCCCAGGAGGCGGGGCGGGCCGAAGCTGATTCCATCCCCCGAGATCTCATGCAGCATCTGCCGTCCGCGACGGAGCGGGAGGAGCCTCTTCCGGAGCTCCGCCAGGCTGGCGAGAGCCTTGTAGAGCGGCCCGTCCTCGTTGAAGAAATGACGACCTCGCGTGCACTTTCCTCCGAAATTGCCGCCAAACATGTTCTCGCGGAGCACCACGTCGGAGTCGTTCGGACGGCCGCCGCTATCGAACTCTTGCTCGGTGCCGTAATAAATGCAGGGGATTCCCATCGTGGTCAGCTGAATCGCCACCACGTTGAAAGCCAGAGCGCGCAATCCGCGGTCGCCGCAGAGTCTCGACTTGCTGTTCCCTTTCCGAACCTGGTCGTGATCATCAACCAGTGTCACGACTTTATTCCGATACCAGCGATGCAGTGCCTGATCGTCGAGGATCCAGTTGCGGAACACCGAAAAGTACTCTGCAGGTTCGACGCCGCCGCTCGCCATCCGTTCAAGCTTTCCCGGAACGTCCTCGATCCCGAGCGCCGCGTCGAGACCGGCCTTCTCCACCACCTCCCAAGCGTTGATCCTGCCGCCGCTGATTTCTCCTACGAGCAGGAATCGCTCTTTGTGCTTATCCATGTACCTCAGCCTGTGACCGCATCCGACACGCGTGAGTGCGACGCTGTTCTCCGAATTCTCGAGGGAGGACAGACTCATGCAGGTCCCGAAGACGCTGCACGACTTCTACGAACAGTTCCCGGATGA
>DATFYN010000239.1:0-13323 GCA_035315025.1 Myxococcota bacterium | reverse complement strand
GTCCTTCTGTGCCCCAGCAATCCTGTCGTGTCGATCGGGCCGATCCTGGCGGTCCCCGGTGTCCGGCAGGCGATCGCGGCCTCCGGCGCCCCCGTCATCGCCGTGACGCCGATCGTGGCGGGTGCGCCCATCAAGGGCCCGGCGGATCGTCTCTTGCGTGGAATTGGCGTCGAGGTTTCCGCGCGCGGCGTGGCCGGCCTCTATCGCGGTCTCGCGCACGGCTTCGTACTCGATGAACGCGACGCGGCACAGGAACGAGACATCGCGGCTCTCGGCATGCAGACCGCGGTGGTGGACACCATCATGCGCGACCAGCGCGCCGCCGTTGGGGTTGCCAATGCAGCGCTGCAGCTTGCCAAGAGACTCGCATGATTGCTGCGGTCATCCCCGTGAAACGCCTCGACGCCGCAAAGTCGCGGCTCTGGCCACAGCTTCCGCGGGCGAGTGTGGAGCGACTCACAGTCGCGATGCTAGAGGACGTGCTCGCGGCGCTGCTGGAGGTTCGCGCGCTCGGGACCGTGGTGGTGGTCACCGAAGATGAAAGCGCGGGTCGCGCCGCGCGAGCGGCCGGAGCGAGGGCGCTCGTGCGGCCCGACCCGGGTTTGAACGCGGCGCTCGACGCTGCCGCCGCGGAGCTCGCAAGCGAGGGCGCGCACGCCGTGCTGATCGTGCTGGGCGACGTCGCCGGGGTCACCTCCGTTGACATCTCGGAGCTGCTTCGGGCGCTCGACGCCTTGGGCGGCCGCGGGGTCGTGCTTGCGCCCTCACGCGACGGCGGCACCTCCGCCCTGTTGCGGGCGCCGCACGACGCAATCCCCTCCCGCTTCGGGCCGGCCAGCGCGGCGGCCCACCGGGAAAGCGCGCTCCGTGCGGGGGTCCCCTACCGCGAGCTTGCCCTGCCTTCCTTGGCCGTCGATCTGGATCGCGCCGAGGATGTGGAGGAGCTGCTGCGCGGCCCCCACGGTGCGGCACATACGCGGCGCGCCCTCCACGAACTCGGTTGGGCCGGCACGTGCTGAGCGGCCCGCCCACCGAAATTCGTATCGTGCCTCTCCAGGGCATCCCGCTCGTGCGACCCGGCGACGACCTTGCGGCGCTCATCATCGTGGCCGCGCGCCACGCCGACGTATCGCTCTCGAACGGCGTGCTCATCGTCTGCCAGAAGACCGTCTCGAAGGCCGAGGGCCGCATCGTCGACCTCGCCACGATCGAGCCGTCAGAGGAGGCACAGCGCATCGCGGCGGAGGACCATCGCGATCCCCGGCACGTCGAAGTGATCCTGCGGGAGAGCGCCCGAATCGTGAAGCACGGCCGGGGGATCCTGATCTGCGAGACCCACCAAGGCTTCGTGTGCGCGAACGCGGGCGTGGATCTCTCGAATGCTCCCTGTTCGGGTCATGCTGTGCTGCTTCCCAGGGATCCCGACGCCTCGGCACGTCGCCTGCGCCAGGCTCTGATGGCGCGCGGCGGCGGGCCACTCGGTGTCATCGTGTCTGACACGTTCGGCCGCCCTTGGCGCGAGGGTTTGGTGGACGTTGCGCTCGGCTGTGCGGGACTCGCACCCATTGAAGATCTGCGTGGACAGCCCGACCTTGTCGGCCGCACCCTCGAGGTCACGGCGACGGCGACCGCGGACCAGCTGGCCGCCGCAGCAGGACTTTTGATGGTGAAAGACGCCGGGATTCCCGCGGTCTGGATCGATGGCGTCGATCTGCGGGGCGACGGCCAGGCGCGCGAGCTGCTGCGCGACCCCGCCCACGATCTGTTCCGCTGAGCCAGTGGCGCGACCTAGAGATACCCGGCGAGCGCGCGCCAAAGCTCGGCGACGCCGAGGCCACTCTCCGCCGACGTGGTGATCAGGCGATCGGCGGGAAGCGCGACCACGCGGCCCAGCTCGCGCACCCGTCGGGCGCGCTGCATTGGCGCCAGCTTGTCCGCCTTGGTGAGTACCACGAGCGCGGGGATTCGGCGTTCGTCGAGCCAGGCGAGCAGGAGCTGCTCGTCGTCTGCGGGATCGCGACGAATGTCCTGGAGCAGCGCTGCAGCGCGCAGCACAGGCCGGGCCTCGAGGTAGCTTTCGACCAGTCGCCGCCAGGCGATTCTTTCGGCCTTCGACACTTTGGCGTAGCCGTATCCCGGCAGATCGACCAACAGCACGCTTTGTACCTGCATGGGCGATTCGCCGGGGGTCTTCGCTTCCGACTCGAAGCGCAAATCGAGACGGTAGAAGTGGACAAGTCGCGTCTTGCCAGGCGTGCGGCTGGTGCGCGCGAGCTGTCGCCGTTCCGCCAGGCGGTTGAGCAGGCTTGACTTGCCGACGTTGGAACGACCGACGAAGGCGATCTCCGGCAGTCCGTCGGTCGGGAAAGCCTTGGGCGACGCCGCCGTGACGGCGAGCTCCGCGCGCAGCACCTTCATCGCGCGGAGAGCGTTTTCGCGAGGCGCGATAGCCCTTCCTCGAGGTCTGCCTCGGACGCCGCGTAGCAGAATCGAAGAAAGCCTTCACCGGCCGCACCGAAGTCGATTCCCGGGGCGGTCGCGACGCCTGCGCGCTCCAAGAGGTCGAACGCAAGCCGACGCGAGTCGGTGTCAAAGGCGCGGGCGTCAGCGAATACGTAGAACGCGCCTTGCGGAATGGCGGGGACGCCGAATCCCAGCTTCCGCAAACCGTCGACGAGAAGGGTGCGCCGGCTGGCATACGCTTCGCGCATGCGCGCAACGGTCGTCGCCCCGTGCTCGAGCGCGGCGATTCCCGCATGTTGCACGAATCGATTCGCGGAGATGAATAGGTTCTGCTGGAGCACCTGGAGTGGACGCGCGGCCGCACGTGGGGCGATCACGTACCCAAGGCGGAATCCCGTCATCGCGTAACGCTTGGAGAAACCGTCGAGCACAAAGGCCTGGTCCGAGAGCTCAAGGGCCGAGGTGGTGCGGGCATCGTCGTAGACGAGGCCGTCGTAGATCTCGTCCGAGATGAGCGGAACGCCGAGCTCGGCCAGCGCAGAGAGCGTCTCCCGGGATTGGATGGCACCCGTCGGGTTCGCCGGTGAGGCGACGACGATGGCTCGCGTCCGCGGTCCGAGCGCGCGCCGCACCGCCTCGGGATCGAGCGGGTAGCCCGCTTCGGCGCGCGTCGGCACCAGGACCGGACGACCGCCAAACACATGGATGAAGTTCGGATAGCAAGGGTAGTGGGGTGTCCCGAGGATGACCTCGTCACCAGGGGCGACCAAAAGCGCGAACACGAGCTGCATGGCCGACGAGGTGCCGTTGGTCACGACGATGGAGTCGGGCTCGACGCGCAAGCCGAAGCGGCGCGCGTGATCCGCGGCGATCGCCTCGCGCAACTCGAGAAGACCCCGGCTGTCGGTGTAGCGCGTCTCACCGGCGCTGAGTGCGCGGATCGCAGCCGCGACCGCCTCGGCCGGGGCTGCAAAATCGGGCTCGCCGACGCCGAGGTGCACGATGTGCGCACCCGCGCGCTCGAGCGCGAGAGCCCGCTCCATGACCTCCATCGCGAGGAAGGGCTTGATCTCGCGGGTGCGGTCGGCCAGGCGCAACGGCATCGCCGCGGAGTAGCCGTGTGGGCCTCGCGTGTCAAGCGAAGAGAGGCTGCAACTCAGCGGATTTCGGAGAGATTCGCCTTGTCCGTCACTTTGACACCCCCGACCTCGGCTGATACCTTCGCGGCCGCTCAAACCCGAGGGTCGTGCATGTCAAAGGGCCTCCAGATCGCGCTCGGTGCGATCGTGGTCGCAGTCCTCCTGGGGTGGTACGCATCGACGAGCCTGCGCGAGGGCGCGACTTTTCGCTACTACCAAACGCTCTCGGAGTTCCGCGCGGCGGGTCCGACGCAGGGGCGGGTCCGCGTACACGGCTACGTGGCACCGGGCTCGATTGCGCGGGACGTCGACAGCAAGAGCGTGCGCTTCGCGGTGCAGAATGATCCGCCTCACAAGGAGGGTACCGAAGCGGACGGTCTCGCGGTGCGGTTCGCGAGCCTAGAGCTCCCAGACCTCTTTAAGGACGGCGCTGAGGTCGTGGTCGAAGGCAAAGTCGAGGGCGAGGGATCTGACGCCGTCTTTTACGCCAGCAACGTTCTGGCGAAGTGCCCGTCGAAGTTTCAGGCCAAGCAGACCGAGTCGGCGCCGTTCTAGCGCGCAGCACCTCCTGTGTGCATTGCGCGGCGGCCAGACCGGTGATGGGTCATAACAGGAGCCCCCGTGTCCGATCTCGGATCCCACGCCCTTCGCCTCGCGCTCATGGTCGCGATCCTCGGGATTGCGAGCGGCGTCTATGCGGGTGTGATCGCCCAGCGCCAGCGCCGAATCGGTGGGGTCCTGCCGACCGAGGCCGCCGCATGGGGCCGAGTCGCCGAACGTTCGGTGTGGCTGTGTTTCGCGTTCGTCTCTCTCGCAATGCTCTCGCTGTTCCACGCGCTTGCCACCTTCGAGTTCCAACTTCGGTATGTGGCGGAGCACACCGCGCGCAGCATGGCCCTCCACTACCGCCTTGCCGCGCTCTGGGGCGGGCAAGCGGGTTCGCTCCTGCTTTGGCTGTGGATGCTCACGGCGTACGCGTCCGCGTGCGTGTGGTTCCAGCGCCGTGCGAGCCGCAGTCTCATGCCGTGGGTCGTCGCGGCGCTCATGGCCAACGCTTCCTTCTTTTTGGTGTTGGTGAATTTCGTCACGAACCCGTTTACGAGGCTGGCTCCGGGCGAGGTGCTTTCTGACGGCGCTGGGCTCAATCCCCTGCTGCAGCACCCGGTGATGATGATCCATCCGCTGATGCTCTACACCGGCTTCACCGGGTTTGCGGTGCCCTTTGCCTTCGCCTTCGCCGCCCTCGTGACCGGCGAACTCGGGACGGCGTGGTTTCGCACCACACGGCGCTGGACGCTCTTCCCGTGGTTTTTCCTTTCGATCGGGATTCTGCTCGGTGGCCGCTGGGCCTACGAGGTGCTCGGCTGGGGCGGCTACTGGGCTTGGGATCCTGTGGAAAACGCCTCCCTCATGCCCTGGCTCGCGGGCACGGCGTACCTGCACTCCGTGATGATCCAAGAAAAGCGCGACATGCTGAAGCTCTGGAATCTCGTGCTGATCGGCCTGACCTATTCCCTCTGCCTGTTCGGGACGTTCCTCACTCGAAGCGGCGTCGTGTCGTCCGTCCACTCGTTTACCGCTGCGGGATGGTTTGGGTACATCTTTCTCGGCTACGTGCTGGCGATCGCCGCCGCCTACTTCGGCACGGTCTTCTACCGGCGCGACGCGCTGCGCAGTACCAACCGCCTCGAGTCGGTGGTCTCCCGAGAAGCGAGCTTCTTGTTGAACAACTGGCTCTTCCTCGGGATCCTCACGTTCGTGTTCTGCGGCACGCTGTTTCCTGTGGTCTCAGAAGCCGTTAGCGGTGTCAAAATGTCCGTCGGGCCGGCTTTTTTCAACTCCCTCATCGGCCCGCTGGCCCTTGGGCTCCTGTTTCTCACGGGTGTCGGCCCGCTCATCGCCTGGAGAAAGGCTTCCCTCGCGAGCGTGCGCCGCCAGTTCCTCTGGCCGGCAACCGCGGGACTCACGGCGGCCGCAGCCCTGGGCGTCGCGTTCCGAGGCTCGATCCATCCCTACTCTTTCCTGGCCTGGACGTTCGGGGCGTTCGTCACAGGGACGGTTCTCCAGGAGTACGTGCGCGCCATCCGCGCCCGGATGCGAAACGGAGAGGGTCCCGTCGCC
The DNA here is from genome assembly GCA_035315025.1 of Myxococcota bacterium. Taxonomy (GTDB): domain Bacteria; phylum Myxococcota_A; class UBA9160; order UBA9160; family UBA9160; genus UBA9160. Next base: position 7,600 of record DATFYN010000239.1, on the reverse strand, counting down.
GCGTTCGCGAGTCTTCTTCGCAAAAACCAGCGTCGCTACGGCGGCTACATCGTGCACCTCGGCGTGGTCTTCATCTTCCTCGGCATTGCCGGCGCGGCCTTCAACGAGGAGCGCCTGGAGACCATCGCTCCCGGCGGAGAGATCCGACTCCACGACTACCGCCTGCGCTATCTCACCGCGAAAGCGCTTCCGAAGCAGCACTATGGCGGCGCGGTCGCCCGCCTCGCGCTCTATCAAGACGACCGCCCCCTGGCGGTGATGGCGCCGGAGCGTCGCATGTACTGGCTGGAGCAGCAGCCCGCTTCGATCCCGAGCATTCACTCGACGCTCAGCGAGGATCTCTACGTGATCCTGACCGCCGTGGAGCCCGACGGGTCCGCCACGGTCAAGGTCTACCGCAATCCGCTCGTGAACTGGATCTGGATCGGGGGCTATACGTTCGTGCTCGGCACGCTTGCCATCCTGTGGCCGCATCCCCCGAGAACCGGGGAGTCGAGCGGGGCATGACGGAGCCTAGGGAACGCGCCGCGCCGCGGCGGCGCGGCGCAGCGGCGGGTCGCCTCGGACGCGCTGCCACGCTGCTCATCGCGCTCGCGGCCGCGTCGGCACACGCGCAGCACACCGGGTTCACGGCCACGGATGTGCCGGCGGGCCCGGCTTCCATCCACGGGAAGGTCGTGCATTCCGAGCGCCCAGAGGCGGCGGCCGGTGTGGAGGTGGTGCTCTACGCGCTCCCGAGTTCGGGTGTGCCGGGATTGCGGCGCACGCAGACCGACGCGAGCGGCGCGTTTGCATTCGAGGGAATCTCGAACAGCCCCGAGGTCGCGTATCTCGTCGGAGCGCGCTTCGCCAACATCCCCTTCCCCGGCAGCCGGATCGCGTTCGCCCAGGGGGAGACGGACCGCGCGACCGAAGTGCGGATCGCTGATCCCACGACGGACCCTTCGGCGGTTTCGGTGGTCGAGTCGAAGCTGCGACTTGACCGCAGCGCGGCAGGGCTCGCCGTGGTGGAGACCCACGAACTACGGAATGCGGGCAAGCAAGTCGTATTCGTGCCCGCGCCAGCGCGCTCGAAGGCGAAGCCCGCCTTTGCCGCAGACCTCCTGCCGGGTGCGAAGGACCTGACGCATCCCCTCGGCATGAAGCCGGACGGCCTGGTCGATCGTCCCGGCGGTCTCGCGTTCTTCGGACCGATCTATCCGGGCGAGCAGGAGCTCACCTTCTCCTACGACGTGCCACTCGACGCTGCCGGCGCGCGCGTGCTCGAGAAGCGGTTCCCGAGCGCAGCGAAGCGGGTCCTCGTCCTCGCGAGCGAGGCCGTCGGCGCGCTGCACGCACCGGGGTTCGTGCCCACCGAGAGCGTGAAAGACGAAGACAAGTCCTACCGTGCGCTCGAAGCCAAACGGGTGCCGGAAGGAGCGACCTTGGACCTCGCTCTCGACCTCCCTCCGATGCGCGCCGAGCCCAGCGCGCTCAGCGTCACAGAAGTGCGCCTCGTGCTCGACGTCGACGACGCCGCCGTGACCGTGCAAGAGGAGCACGCCTTGCAAGTTTCCGAGGGCCCGCCACTGCTGGGTTCCTCCGCGCAGCCCCTGTTGTGGATTCCGCTCCCTGCCGGTGCCCAGGATGTGCGCTTTGCGGCGGAGACCTCGGCCGTCGGCCTGGTCCCCGACTCGCGTGGGGGGCTGGACGTCATCGGGCCGCTCCCCGCTGGGGAGTCGAGCCTGCGCATCCAATACCGGGTGCCCGTGCAGGAGGGCGCGGTCGCGCTTGATCGCCCCTTCGGAGCGGCGTTCCCCCTGCTCTCGGTCTTCGTCGCCGACTCCGGGATCACTGCCGATTCAGAACGCCTCCACCGGCGGCGGCCCGTGCGGACGGAGGACCGAGCCTACCTTCATCTCGAGGCCTTCGAGATTGCGCCGGGAGAGACCGTGCCGCTGCGTCTCGCGGCGCTGCCGCCAGCCGCGGGAGTCCCGGCCGTCGCCGAGATGCTCTTGGTGGCGCTGCTCGCCGCCGCAGCGGTGGCGATCCTTGCGCGGCCCGTCCTTCGGCCTCGCAGCGTCGCCCTCGAGGCGATGCAGGCGACGCCCGACCACCGCGAACGCGACTCGCTCTACAGCGCCCTGCGCGACCTTGAGGACGATTTCGAAACCGGAAAGGTCGCGGAGCCCGACTACCGGACGCTCCGCGAGGAGCTCCGCGGCCGCGCCCTCGCGCTGCTGCAAGTCGAGCGCGACGCCGAGCGCACAGCCAGCGAACGAGCGCGCGCACCCCAAGCGCCGAGTGGGCCATCGTCCCCCGCCCTGTGTCGCGCATGCGGCGCTGTACCGCGCCCGGAAGACCGCTTCTGCGGGCGCTGCGGTGCGCCCCTTGCCCCGCCCGCGGAGCTCGAGGCTTCGGCGTGACCAACGCCGCGATTGCGGCGCGCGGGCTTGAAAAGCGCTTCGGTCCCGTAGCGGCGCTGCGCGGCATCGATCTCGACGTGCCGGCCGCCACCACGCTGGCGGTGCTCGGACCGAACGGCGCTGGCAAGTCGACACTGCTGCGTTTGGTGGCGGGCCTCGCGCGCCCGACCGCAGGCAGCCTGCGGGTAGGCAACCCCGGCGACGATCGCAGGCGAACGCGGGGACGTGTAGGCTACCTCGCCCACGCGAGCTTTCTGTATCCCGCCCTCACGGCGCGGGAGAATCTAATTTTTGCCGCGCGCCTCTACGGCGTCCTCGACCCCCGGCGCCGGGCGGCGGAGCTGCTCGAAGCGCAAGGGCTTGCGGCCGTCGCCGATCGCCCCGCAGGCGGCTTCTCCCGCGGCATGGCCCAGCGTCTGGCCATCGCCCGTGGCCTGGTCCACGACCCCTCGATCGTGCTGCTCGACGAGCCCTACACCGGACTCGATCGGGCCGCGGCCCATGCGCTCACGGAACGGCTGCGCGAGCTGCGCGCGGCGGGCCGCACGCTCGTGCTGGTGACCCACGAGCTTTCGCGCGCGTGCGAGCTCGCCGACCGGGCGGTGGTGCTGGCGCGAGGGCGCATCGTACACGCAGCGGAAGGTCCAGCCCTCGGGCTCGCTGCGCTCGAGCAGGCGTACCTCGCGAGCGTCGAGTCCGCCGCGTGAACGTGCTGCTCGCGGTGCTGTGGAAGGATCTCGTCTCGGAGTGGCGGACCGGCGATCGCATCGTTTCGATGCTGCTCTTCTCGGTCCTGGTGGTGATCGTCTTCCACTTCGCCCTGCCCGCGGACGCGAGCCAGCTGCTCCAGACAGGCGCCGCTGGGCTGCTCTGGATCGCCTACGTGTTCGCATCCGTTTTGGGCCTGAACCGAGCCTTCGCGCTCGAGCTCGAAAACGAGGCGCTCTCGGGTCTCGCCTTGGCCCCAGCCGACCGAGGCTGGATTTTCCTCGGCAAAGCGGCGGCCAATACGCTGCTGCTCTTCCTCGTGCAGGCCGTGACGGCGCTCGCCTTTGCTCTCGCCTTCGACGTCCGCCTTGGCGCCGTCGCGTTGCGATTCGCCGTGCTGATGGCCTTGGGCGCGCTTGGCCTGTCCTCCGTCGGGACGCTTTTCGCGGCGGTTGCCGTGCGCACGCGCTACCGCGAGGTCATGCTGCCCCTTCTCCTATTGCCCGTCATGATTCCCATCTTGCTCGGCGCCGTGCGGGCGAGCTCGGCGCTGCTCGAGCGCGGCGCGCTACCCTCGCCCGAGCTGCGTCTGCTAGTCGTCGTGGACGTCGCGTTTTTGATAGTCTCGTTCGTGCTGTTCGAATACGTCCTCGACGAGTGAAAACGGGCGCTTATGCAAGCCGGTGTTCTCGATCGCGCCGCGGCGCACCTCCGCTTACCAAGCCTCCTGGCCCTGCTGGCATTCTCGGCGGTGTACGCCATCGCGGTCATCAGCGCGCCCGAAGATGCCGTCCAAGGCGTGATTCAAAAAATCCTCTACGTGCATCCCGCCTGCGCGTTCGCCGCCTACCTTGGGTTCGGCCTCACGGCGCTTGGGGGTGCGCTCTATCTCTGGCGGGAAGACGAACAGTACGACCGGCTCGCACTCGCCTCCGCCGAGGTGGGGGTCGTGTTCTGTACCCTTGTCATCCTGACCGGCCCGATCTGGGCGCGCGGCACCTGGGGGCGCTGGTGGTCGTGGGACCCGCGGCTCACGGTCACACTCTTGCTCTGGTTCGTCTACCTGGCCTACCTGCTCCTGCGCAGCTTCACCGAAGGAAGCACGCGGGCAGCGCGCTTTGCGGCGGTCTACGGCATCACCGGAGTGCTGGCGATCCCCCTCAACTACTTCGCCATCGATCTTTTCGGAGGCCGCGCAATCCATCCCGAAAACCTGGGGCGCGGTAGCCTCGGAGCGGGCATGGGCCTGCCCTTTGCCTTGGGCATGGCGACGCTGCTCCTGGCGTTTTTGCACTTGCTCGCCCGCCGACTGGAGCTGGAGAGCCTGCGCGCCCGCGACGGCTTCCCAGAGCCTCAGGCGCGCAGCGGTCCCGCGCGAGCGGAGGGCTCGTGGCCTACGTGATCGCGGCCTACGGGCTCGTCGTGACGACCCTCACGCTCTATGGGTTCCTCCTCGAACGCGAGCGGCGGCGCCACACGAGCGGACGCTCACACTCGCAGTAAAATGGAGGTTGACAGCCGAGCGGCCCAGGGAGTATAAGGGCATCAGCCTGTAAGCTACGGCTCTCGTTGGTCTTTTTCGCCTAACTTTGTTGAATGGACGCGCTCTCCGCCCCACCCCTCAGCTGGATGGGTGTGCCCGCGCGGGGCGCTTCGGGAGTCAGCGATCCGGGGCCTCGCAGGCTTTGGCCGATGATTTTGAGCTGCGACGAAAGTTGCGGGAATTCCAGTGAGAGCGGAGGCAGGAGTAGTTCCGTTCTCAAAAGGAGTCGGAACGGATTGGGCGTGAGGCCTTCCCGCCGCATCAGCAAGCGGCAAGCGGGCGGCAACGGTCCAACCCAACAAGCGGAAAATCCTTTCGCGGTGGTCCCCCCCCACCGCTTGGCGCGGGGCTTGCTTGGTCTTCCGCTGTGGCCCGGGAAGACTTCGGGGCAAGCCGCGGGTACAGCCGCGAAGGGAGCGAAGGCCTCAGATGCAGAGCAACGAGGGCCTCGGAGGCGGTCCGGAGAGGATGGCAAGCATGAAGCGAGGCGTCGGGTACTGCGAGAACACGGATTGTGAGGACTACGCCAAGGGCGTTTTCCTCTTGAACCACGGCGACACGTTCTACTGCCCCCGCTGCCGTCAGCTCGGCAAGGTGGAAAAGGAACGGGGCTTCTACACGGGGAACTCCGACATCTTCAAGGAGGTCCGGGTCGAGTACAATTTCGACCCGATCCACAGCGTGTACCGCGAGATCGCGATCGTGCGCGATGAGAGTCTTTGGGGTCGGAACAACGTCTATACGCTCCAGTCCCCGCTCATCAAGACCGAAAAGCGCGCGCTCAAGGTCGCAGAAGCGATCCTCGCCAATCTGAACCGATACCGTGGTCTGCTAAACGGGGATGACATTCCGCGAACGACAGAGATCATCCTGTCGTTCGACGACCCGATGGATGAGTTCACGCGCAAGCTCCAGCAGCTTTCCAAGGAGTGGGAAGCGAGCGGCCTGCGCGAGGCCCCCCGCTAGACCGCCGAGTGCGCTCCCGGGAGGGTCTCCCCCTCCCCTCGCCCTGCACGCCCTGCATCTCTAATCGCGGCCTTCCCGCCCTCGGTGCGGGTTCCGCTCGCCTTCGACTCCGCGCGCCCGGGTCTTTAGATCGATGGTCATGCCCGCGAGGATCGCGGAGAGCCCTTGGTGTTCGTATCGCGTCACAGGAGCGCTCGGCGCACCGAGCGCGTCCAGGATCGGCATGCGGTACCACGGGAACAGCGTGTCCGGAAGTGTCTGGGGATCGAACCAGCGCAGCGCGAGGGTCTCATGGCTCGACCGGAGGCGGCCACCCGCCGCCCGGCACACATACACCCGTGCCGTGTGGGGCCGGAAGCCGGTACGGACGTAGTCACCGACCACGCGCTCGACGATCACCTGGAGGCCGGTCTCTTCCCGGAGCTCTCGGCAGAGCGCATCCTCCAGGGCCTCGGCACGTTTTGGTGTCCCACCGGGCAGCTCCCAGCCCTGTAGGTCGCTGCGCACCGCGAGCAAGATCTCCCCCCGCTCCGAGCGCACGATGCCCTGCACCACGACCAGCGGGGCGCGCTCAACGACACGCGGCGCCGCAAGCCCCCACCAGGCGAGCTTTGCATACACCACCGGGGCACGGGAGAGACGCCCGAGCGCGCGCAGGCCGGCGCGCAGACCCCTACTCCACGATCTTATTCAGGGGATACTCGACGATGCCCTGTGCCCCGGCTTCGGAGAGCCGGGGGAGAAGCTCGCGCACGAGCCGCTCCTGGACGATCGTGTTCACGGCGACCCAACGGTCGTCGGCCAGGGCCGAGATGGTCGGCGTCGCGAGGGCGGGGAGCAGCTCGATCACTTTTTGCAATTGCTCCCGGGGCACGTTCATCATGAGGCCCACGCGGTCGGCGGCGTTGATCGCACCCTTGAGAAGCAGCACGAGCCGTTCCATCTTGCGGCGCTTCCACTCGTCGTCGTAGGCATCCAGGTTGGCGATGAAGCGCGGGGTCGTGACAAGCACGGTGTCGAGTACCCGCAGCTCGTTCGCGCGCAAGCCGTGTCCGGTCTCCGTGATGTCGACGATGGCGTCTGCGAGAATCGGCGGCTTCACCTCGGTGGCGCCCCAGGAGAACTCGACCTCAGCCTTCACCCCGTGTTCCGCCAGGTAGCGCTGGGTGAGCCCAACGCCTTCGGTTGCGATGCGTTTCCCGTGGAGATCCTTCACACTCTCGAAGGCAGAGCTGTCCTTGACCGCGAGCACCCAGCGCACGGGCCGGTAGTTCGGCCAGGGCGCCTTGAGATCGGCCAGCTCTTTCACCTTCGCGCGGTTCTCGAGCACCCAGTCCAGTCCCGTGATTCCGCAGTCCATCACACCTTGCTCGACGTAGCGCGCCATCTCTTGCGCACGGATCAAGATGCAGTCGATCTCGGCGTCGTCGATCTCGGGGTAGTAAGAACGGCCTGAGAAATTGACCCGGTATCCGGCGAGGGCGAGCAGCTTGCCCGTGGTGTCTTGAAGGCTGCCCTTCGGCAAGCCGAGGCGCAGCTTGGGGGTCATGCGGGCTGTCATTGGCGCTTCCCGTACACCTTCTCGGGGTCGAAGACCCGCACACCGTCGTCGGTCCAGCCCGCACCCTCCCGGCACCGGAAAAAGCAGCTCCGCTTTCCGGTGTGGCAGGCCGCACCTCCCCGTTGCTCGACCCGGAGCAGAACGGCGTCGCCGTCGCAATCAATCCGCAACTCGCGCACCAGCTGGGTGTTTCCGCTCTCCTCGCCCTTGTGCCAAAGGCCGCGAGTCCGGCTCCAGTAGAACGCCTCTCCGGTCTCGAGAGTCTTGCGAAGGGACTCCGGATTCATGTGGGCGACCATCAGGATCTCGCCAGAGGAGGCGTCCTGGGCGATCGCCGTGACAAGGCCATTGCCCTTTTCGAAGTCGATGGCATCGAGCAGTTCCATGGGGAATTCGAGGCTACCGGGCGCCGAGAGC
>DATFYN010000238.1:0-15308 GCA_035315025.1 Myxococcota bacterium | reverse complement strand
TCGGCCACGAGCTCCCCGTGACGCCGGCTCGGCTGCGCGACGGCGCGGGGCCAGCGGGAGAGCGCCAAGAGGTCGAAACCGCCGCGCAGGCCGAGCGTAGCCTCGAGGTCCTTTCCAAGGCGCGAAACCAGGACGTCGTCCGGCTCGTTCACCGCCTCGGGCCAGCGCACCCCTCCGAGCAAACACGTAAGCAGAGCCCGTCCCTGAGGCGCCCGGTCGGGAAAGAGGCTGCTCATGAAAAGACAGCCGAGGAGCTTGAGCCCGGACGTGCGAGGCACGAGAAAGCCAAACCCTTCGATGGGATCCCGCACCTCCTCGGGCCGGACAGAGACCGAGACGCTCACGACGGGAGCGTACGACACCTTTGCCGCCGTCTCCGCTGCGGCGGGGGCGAGAGGGCGAAGCAGCGCGGCCGCTTCCGCAGCGGGAAGGGCCAGCACGACGGCGCGGGCGCGCAAGACCGCAGAGGATCCGCCGGCGACTTCAAGACGCAGGGCGCCGCCGTCCCAGTCGAGGGCGGCGACGCGGGCGCCAACCAGGAGACGCTCCCCCAGGACCCCGGCGAGGCGCGCCGCGAGTCCCCCGAAGCCCTCCCGTGCGGAGAAAGTCCCGCGCAGTCCGCGGGCCCCAGCGCCCCGCCCTACCGCCCGAGCCAGCACGCCGCGCGTCACGCTTCCGTGGGTCCGCTCGAGCTCGGTCGCGAAGCCGAGCACGGCGTGCGCACCCAGCTCTCGCTCGTCGCCGGCGTAGATTCCCGTGAGCGCCGGCGCCAGGAGCTTCTCGGCCACTTCGGGCCCAAAGCGCCGGGCAATGAACTCCGCAGCCGACTCGGTCTTTGCGTCGCCCCGCTTTACCCAGGGCTCGCCCAAGAGGCGAAGCTTCCCGCGGGTCGTGAGCAGCGGGGAACGGATGAAGGCGAGCGGACCCATCGGCACCGGCTCGAGCCGGCCCTCGTGAAACACGAAGCGCAGCCGACGCGCCGGCGACGCCGCAACGAGCTCCTTCTCGAAGCCCTGTTCGCGAAGAAAGGCGAGAGCCGGCGCCCTCACGAGGCAGGTATTCGGACCACGCTCGACGCGATGGCCGCGGATCTCTTCCGTCTGCATCACACCACCGGGCCGGCGACTTGCTTCGACGAGGACGACCTCGACTCCCGCACGCCGGAGCGCGAGCGCGGCGGCCAGCCCGGCGGCACCCGCCCCGACCACCGCGGTCTCGACTTCGGCTCCCGACACGCCGCTAGACCGCCTTGCTAAACAGCGGCGTTCCCACCCGCTGCGGCCCGCCGAGGTAGGCGTCAAAGCGCATCGCTAGGTTTCGCACGAGGAGACGACCGAGCGCAGTCGCGCGAAGACTTCCGTCCGCGTCCAGCTCCACGAGCCCGTCGGCCGCGAGCGGTTCGAGCGCACGGAGCTCAGGGACATAGTCGGCCGCGAAATGGGTGCCGAATTGCGCAGCGTACTCGTCCGCGCGCAGTTCTCCCTGGCACATGATGCTCTCGATGATCCAGCGCCGTCGGAAATCCTCCTGGGTAAGGCGGTGCCCTCGCATCGTCGCGAGACCGTGGTTTCGCACCGCGGTCTCCCACGCACCGAGGTCGCGCTCACTTTGCGCATAGCCTCCTCGAAGCGCGCTGATCGCACTTGGGCCAAACCCCACAACGTCTACGCCAGCTTGTGTCGTATAGCCCATGAAGTTGCGACGCAGCGTACGCTCCCGCTGGGCGCGTGCGAGCTCGTCGTCCGGCCGCGCGAAGTGGTCCATCCCGATGTACACGTAACCAGCCGCGAGGAAGCGGCGAACCGCCATCAGGAGAACCCGGAGTTTCGTGCTTGCATCGGGCAGGTCATGACGCTCGAAGCCGCGTTGCTGCTTCGCGACCCAGGTGACGTGAGCGTAGGAATAGAGCGCGATCCGCTCGGGCTGGATGGCGAGGACGGTGTCGAGCGTGTGCGCGAAGCTGGCCTCGTTCTGATACGGAAGACCGTAGAGGAGATCAAAGTTCACGCTCTCGAAGCCGAGCCGGCGCGATCGCTCGACGAGGCGTGCCGTCTCGCTCGCGGGCTGGAGGCGATGGATCGCCTGCTGCACCCGCGGATCGAAATCTTGTACCCCCATCGAAATGCGCCGAAAGCCGAGCTCTCGAAGCGTCTCGACGTGTTCCGGCGTCGTCACACGCGGATCGACCTCGATCGAAACCTCGGCACCCGGCTGGAGCGGGAAGGCCTCGCGGAGCGCCCAGAAGAGGTGGCGGAGTTGGCCCGGGGAAAGATGGGTGGGTGTCCCGCCGCCCCAGTGGAGCTGGGTTGCCGTGCGCCCGCGCGGCATCCGATCCCGCACCGCTGCGATCTCGTGCGCGAGGACGTCGAGGTAGCGCTCGGGAAGAGCGGGATCGCGTGTGATCACGCGGTTGCACGCGCAGAAGTGGCAAAGACTCCGGCAGAACGGCACATGCACATAGAGCGAGAGCGGCGACGATCCCGCGCCGTCATTTTGTGTGAGATCCGCTGCGAATTGCGCGCGCTCGTAAGCCTCTGTCCAGACCGGCGTCGTGGGATAGCTGGTATAGCGGGGGCTCGGTCCTTCGTAGCGTGTAAGGACCGCCTCCGCGTGCGTGAGGTCGAGTTCGAACTCTTCGTGACTCACGACGGCTCGCGGACGGGGAGCGCCTTTGCGGCCTCCACGAAGGCTCGCACTCCTGCGACCGGAGTTTCGGGTAAAACGCCATGGCCGAGGTTCAGTACGTGCCCTCGCGCGGAAGCCGCAGCGTCCGCGATCTCGCGCACGAGCTGCCCAATCCGCTCCGCCGGCGCGGCGAGCGCGCAGGGGTCGAGATTGCCCTGGAGGCTTGCCCGCCCGCCGGCGCGCCGTGCGGCGACGGCCATGTCCACCCGCCAGTCCAGCGACAGGACATCGGCACCCGACGCCAACATCGCATCCAGCACATGGGCGCCGTTATTCACGTAGAGGATGAGTGGCGCGCGCGTGCGCTCCACTTTGGAAGCGATCTCGCGGTGACAGGGCTGCACCCACAGCGCGTAGTCGGCAGGAGAAAGCAGGCCCGCCCAGGTATCAAAGAGCTGAACCACCTGCGCGCCGGCCTCGATCTGAGCGTTCAGATAAGCCACGGTCATTTCGGTGAGCCGCGCGAGCAGTGCGCGCAGGACTTCAGGGGCGCAATACATCATGCGCTTTAGCGTCGCGAAGTCCTTCGAGCCCCTCCCCTCGATCAGATAGGCCGCGAGCGTGAAGGGCGCACCCGCAAAGCCGAGGAGCGGCACCTTCGTGCCCTCGAGCTCACGGCGCAGGACGCGGAGAATCTCCATCACGTAGGGCACCGATTCACGCGGGTCGGGCGTGCGCAGCGCAGCCACTTGGTCGAGCGAGCGGATCGGGTCGCGCACCACCGGACCGGGCTCGAAATCGAGCTCGACGCCGAGTCCCGTCACTGGCACAAAGATGTCGGAGAAGAAGATCACTGCCTCCACACCGAGGAGATGGAGCGGCTGGAGCGAAACTTCGACCGCTTTGTCCACTCGGCGGCACATTTCGAGAAATGGAACACCTTCCCGTGCGCGGCGGTACTCGGGCAGGTACCGCCCGGCTTGGCGCATCAGCCAGACCGGGGGGCGGTCGACAGGCTCCCCGCGGCAGGCGCGCAGCATGCGCTCGGTGGGATTCATCGGTTCCGCCCCAGGCTGGCGGCGCCTAGTACCCGGACAGCCGCGCCCAACGCTCCCGGTGGTGAGAGGCGTCGCCGAACGTGATTTCCGCCACGCGCGCGCGCTTTAGGTAGAAGCCGACGTCGTACTCGTCTGTCATCCCCACGCCACCGTGCATCTGGACGGCCTCGTTGGCGATGAGAATGCCGGCATCGGAGCAGCGCGCTTTGACGAGGGAAGCGAGTTTCGGGAGCTCGGGATTCTCCTCGTCGACCGCGCGGGCTGCGGCCATGACGGTCGAGCGCGAGAGTTCGAGTTCGATATAGATGCGCGCAGCGCGGTGCTTTAGCGCCTGGAACGAGCCGATCGGGACGCCAAACTGAACCCGCGTTTTCAGGTACTTGAAGGTGGTTGCGGCGGCCTCTTCCATCGAGCCCAGCATCTCCGCACACAGCCCAACGGTCGCGCGGTCCACGACCTTCTCGAAGAGCTCTCCCCCATAGTCCACCGCGCCGATCACATCCGAAGGCCCGACCGCCACACCGGAGAGCTTCACGAGCCCCGCGTTGCGGGAGTCCACCCGCCATTGCCGGGTGATCTCAAGACCGGGCGTTCCCTTTCGAACCAAGAAGAGGGTGATGCCCTGAGGATCGCGCTCGCCACCGGACGTGCGCGCTACGACGACGAGGGCGTCGGCCGCGTGGCCGTCGAGCACCTGGATCTTCTCGCCCGAGAGGCGCCAGCCGTCGCCGCTCTTCTCTGCGCGGGTGGCCACCCTGTGCAGGTCGTAGCGGCTCTGCGGTTCCTGGTATGCGACCGTGAGGATGCAATCGCCGTTCACAAGCGGCGACAACCACTCCTTTTGCTGCGCCTCGCTGCCGCCAAGCCGCAACGCCTGGCCCCCCAGCAGTACGGTGGACAGGAAGGGCTCGGGAGCGAGCGTCCGGCCAAGCGCCTCGAGGACGACGGCGAGCTCGGCAAATCCCAGCCCCGCGCCACCCACCGACTCGGGAAACGGGATGCCGAGCCACCCAAGCTCCGCCATCTGCTTCCACAACTCTCGCGAGAACCCGACGGGATCCTTGGTGTCGCGCAGCTTTCGGACACGCGACACCGGAGAGTGCTCCGACACGAAGTCGGCGGCGGTCTTCGCAAGCAGCTCCTGGTCTTCCGTGAGGATCAGTTCCACGTTCGATTCTCCGCTAGTCCGGGAGGCCCAGGACCCGCTTGGCGATGATGTTGAGCTGGACTTCAGACGTTCCGCCCTCGATTGAGTTGCCGCGCGAGCGCAGCCAGTCGCGCGTCGTCTCAAGATCTGACTCGGCGAATCCCGGGCCCTCCCAGCCGATGCCCGAAGGCCCGAGCGTTTGGATCATGAGCTCGTGGCGTCGCATGTTGAGCTCGGTTGCGTAGACCTTGAAGATCGAGCTCTCGGGCCCGGGTCGGTGTCCGGCCTTGGCGCCGTCCTTGGCGCGCTGCACCGTGAAGCTGAAGGCCCGCGTATCCATGTCCTCGAGCGCGACCCGGTCGCGCAACACTGCGTCGGCGATCCGGCCGTCTGCGCCGCCTAGCTGCGCGCAGGCAAGGCTTGCGAGCGCGCTCATGCGCGCCGTGCGCTGCCCTCCCCCACCCCCGCCAAAGGCATCGGCAATCATGCTGCGTTCGTGGCCGAGGAGCGCCTTCGCCACGGTCCAGCCCGCATTGATCTTATGAATCACGTTGCGAACCGGCACGCTGACGTTTTCGAAGTGGGTCTCGCAGAAAGGCGACTTTCCACTGATCAGGAGGATGGGACGCACCGAGACACCGGGCGTCTGCATGTCGATCAGAAGGAAAGTAATCCCGTCCTGTTTCTTCCCGGCCGGGTCGGTGCGCACGAGAGCGAAGATCCAGTCCGATTTGTCGGCGTATGAAGTCCAAATCTTCGTACCGGTAATGAGGAAGTCGTCGCCCTCCCGAACGGCTTTGGTCTGCAGGGAAGCGAGATCGGACCCCGCACCGGGCTCGGAGTAGCCCTGACACCAGCGAATCTCGCCGCGACAAATCCGCCCGAGGTGCTCCCGCTTCTGCTCTTCGTTCCCATACTGGAGGAGGGTCGGCCCGATCATGGTGAGCCCAAAGCCGATGAGGGGCGGCGGGAGGCGGAGCTTCGCCATCTCCTGCGAGAGTACCTTCCCCTCGGCCGGCGAGAGGCCGCCTCCGCCGTACTCCTTGGGCCAGGTGGGCGCGGTCCAGCCCCGTTCCGCCATGCGCAGAAGCCAGGTCTTCATCCCCGGAACGGCATAGGTTGCTTTGCGCCCGCCCCAGTTGCCTTCGAGATCATTCGCGGGAAGACCGACGATGTCGGGCGGCGCGTTCTTCGTTAGCCAGTCGCGGGTCTCGCGGCGGAAGGTCTCAAGCTCTGCCATGGGGGTCTCCTGCAGCGTGTGGTGCGGAGGACAGTCTAACTCCACCCGCGCGGCGTGGCCTCACCCTCGCTCGGGGGGGCCTGCGCGGCTACTCTGCGCGCCGTGCGCATCCTCCTTGCGAGCCCCCGCGGCTTCTGCGCGGGTGTGGACCGGGCGATTGAGATCGTCGAACAGGCCCTCGAGCGCTTTGGCGCCCCCGTGTATGTGCGCCACGAGATTGTCCACAACCGTCACGTCGTGGAATCGTTGCGGACCAAGGGTGCCGTGTTCGTGGAAGATCCGGCCGAGGTCCCCAAGGGCGCGCTCCTTGTGTTTAGTGCCCACGGCGTCTCGCCGGCCGTCCGCCAGGCCGCCGCGGACCGGGGGCTTCGCATCGTCGACGCCACCTGCCCCCTCGTCACCAAGGTCCACGTCGAGGCGTTGCGCTTCGCGCGGGCGGACCACGAGATCGTCCTCGTCGGCCACGCCGGCCACGTCGAAGTCGAGGGCACGATGGGCCAGGCCCCGGAGCGCATGCACCTCGTGCAGGATGTCGCGGACGTGGAGAAGCTTGAGGTCCGCGACCCCGAACACCTTGCGGTGCTGACCCAAACCACGCTCTCCGTCGATGACACCCGGGATGTGCTGGAGGCCCTGCGCCGCCGCTTCCCCCAGGTACAGCTTCCGCGAAAGGACGACATCTGTTACGCGACGCAGAACCGCCAGAATGCGGTGAAGCAACTGGTGCGCTCCGCAGACGTGGTGCTCGTGGTGGGTGCGCCCTCCTCCTCGAACAGCAACCGCCTGGTCGAAATTGCGGCCAAGTCCGGAGCGCGTGCCCAGCTCGTGCAAACTGCCGACGAGATTGATCCCGCCTGGCTCGAAGGCGCGGCTTGCATCGGGGTGACCGCCGGAGCCTCGGCGCCGGAAGTCCTCGTGGAGCAAGTGATCGAGCGGCTGCGCGGCCTCGCCGGGGGCGAGCTGCGCGTCGATTCCATGCCCACCGTCGACGAAGGCGTGGTTTTCCAGCTTCCCGCCGAGCTCCGCTAGTGCCGGTGCGTCCAGAAGCCGAGGATCCGAGCGCCGAATCCGATGAGGCCGCACTCTCCGGCGGGGACCCGCCGGACGATCCCGAAGCCGGGCCTGCCCTACCCTCGGCCGCACTCGCCTCGCGCGCTGCCCGCGCCGCGGCTCCCGCCCGGACCACGACCCGCCCCCAGACCGAGCGCGAAATCTGGGCTCTTGCGTGGCCCGTCATCTTGTCGCAGGTGCTCGCGAGCATCGTAAGTCTCGTCGACATGGGCATGGTGGGCCGTCTCGGACGCGACGCCCAGGCGGCAGTGACCTACACGAGCCAGTTTCAGAACCTCGCGCAGTCCATTCTTTTTGCGGTGGGCACCGCCTGCGTGGCACTGATCGCCCGGGCCGTCGGGGCACGCGAGCCCAGGCGTGCGCGCACGGCCCTGGCGGGTTCCCTCGTCCTTTCGGCAGGCATCGCCGGCGGATTCACGGCCCTCGTGCTCGCGCTACCGCGCCCCCTTCTCGTCCTGCTCGACGCGGCGCCCCACGTGGTGAATACCGCGATCCCCTACTTCCGGTTGACGCTTGGCTCAACCCTCTTCCTCGCCGTATCGATCATCATCGAGAGCGCGTTCCGTGCGACGCGGCGCACTGAGCTGGCTCTGCTGATCGCCCTGGTGGTGACCGTCGCAAAGATCATCCTCAACCTCTTGCTCATGTTCGGCACGCTTGGCTTTCCGCGGCTCGAGCTCGTGGGCGCGGGGCTCGCGACCCTCATCTCACAGATTGTTGCGGTCGTCCTCTTCGCCGCAACGTCTCAGCGGTCTGGCGAAGGCGCGCCCCTGCGTTTGTCCACGGCCGATTTCGTGAGTGCGCGCCCCATGCTCGGTCCGATTACCCGGATTGCGCTCCCCGCGATCGGCGAACGCGTGATCTTGCAGATCGCCATCATGACCTACGTGACTGTGCTTGGGCATTACGGGACGGCAGACGTCGCCGCCTATGGAATCGGCACCCGCCTCATGTCCTTCTCGTGGATCCCCGGCACCGGATTCTCGGTCGCCGCGGCAACCCTGGTCGGCCAGGCCCTCGGCGCACGCCAACCCGAGGAGGCGGCGCGGGCGGGCTGGCGGGCGGCGCGCTTTGCGCTCATCGTGTCCATCATCCTCGGCCTTGCCTTTGGCCTCGCGCGCGGACCCATCGCGCGGCTCTTTACGAGCGACCAAGGCGTCGTCGAGGCGCTCGGGCCGTTCATGTTGCTGCTGGCTCTGGCGCAGCCGCCGATGGGGGTCCACTTCACGCTGGGTGGCGCGCTCCGCGGCGCAGGGGATACATGGACCGTGCTCGTCGCGGCGACACTCGGCAACTGGGGCTTCCGTGTGCCGATCGCCCTCGTGGCCTCGGCGGGGTTGCAGCTGGATGTGGTCTGGGTGTGGGCGGCGCTCATCGCGGATCACTTTGCACGCGCGGTCTGGCTGACGATCTCTTTTCGCGGCGGGAAGTGGCAAAACCGCGGAGACTAGGCTGCCTCGCGCCATCGCCACGCGAGGAAGGGCTGCGTTAGCGAGGAGTCAGCCGGATCTCGATGATGCCCCGCTGTGGGTAGCGGCCCGAGAGGCGTGAGAACAGAAGCCCGGCACGCATCTGCCAGCCGTACTTCTGGGTGAGCACCGAAAATGCGTGCTCCATGTCCTGCGGGTCCTCGACGAGGCGGGCTTCGCCATCCACCCACTCGCCCTGCACCTTGCCACGGAAGTCGCACGCCGCAAGGCGCACTCGCTTCGTGGCACGCACCCGCTTTACTTTTCCAGACGTCCTGTTGGTATACACGAGCAAGCGTGTGCCCTTCTGTCCTCTGCTCCGGTCTTCGGCGATCCAGACTGGTGTCTGTACCTCGCGGCCGTCACGGCGAAAGGTGGCGAGCGACACATAGCGCTCGCGAGTGGCGTCGAGGCTCACGGGGTCGCCTCGATCTCGAAGACGAGCCGCTTCTCCGCGTCCCCCGCCACGTCGACCCGGACGGTGCCGCCCCGCGTGAGCTTGCCGAAGAGCAGCTCCTCGGCGAGCCGGTCCTTGAGCTCTGCCTGGATCACGCGCCCGAGAGGCCGCGCGCCGAAGAGCGGGCTGAAACCCTTCTCCGCCAGAAAGCTGCGGGCGGCAGGGGCGAGTACGAGCTTGACCTTCCGACCCTTCAGTTCGCGATCCACTTCGGCCACGAACTTGTCCACCACCCGGGCCATCACCTCAGGCCCAAGCCGTTCGAAGCTCACGACTTCGTCAAGCCGATTGCGGAACTCGGGGCTGAATAGCCTCTCCACCGCCCGCGAGGCATCGCCTTTGGGCTCGCCCGAGAAGCCGATCGTGCGGCTCGTCATCTCCCGGGCGCCAAGATTCGAAGTCATGATGAGCGTCACATGGCGGAAGTTGGCCTCGCGGCCCGCGTTGTCGGTCAGGGTCGCGTGGTCCATCACCTGAAGCAGGATGTCAAACAGATCGGGGTGCGCCTTTTCGATCTCGTCCAAGAGGACGACGGCGTAGGGGTGCTTGCGCACCTTTTCGACGAGCTGGCCTCCCTGGTCGTAACCCACGTAGCCCGGCGGCGCGCCGATGAGCCGCGCCACGGCGTGCTTCTCCATGTACTCGCTCATGTCGAACCGCAGGAAGGGCACAGCGAGACACTGGGCGAGCTGCTTCGCGAGCTCCGTCTTCCCCACCCCCGTTGGGCCGGTAAAGAGGAATGAGCCGATCGGTCGGTTCTCACCTCCAAGCCCAGCACGGGCGCGCCGCACGGCGCGCACCACGGTCGCGACGGCCGCGTCCTGGCCGAACACCACCGAGCGCAGCTCGGGTTCGAGGTTTTCGAGGCGCTTGCGATCCGAAACGGAGGCCTGGACGAGGGGAATGCGGGCCATGCGCGCCACGACGCCCTCCACCTCGCGGACGCCGACGGTCTTGCGGCGCTGCGCAGCCGGCCGCAGCCGCTCGGCCGCGCCGGCCTCATCCATCACATCGATCGCCTTGTCCGGGAGGAAGCGGTCGTGGAGATGTTTCACCGAGAGCTCGACTGCCGCCCGCAAGGCTGGGGCCGTGTAGCGTACGCCGTGGTGTTTTTCGTAGCGTGGCGCGAGTCCCTGCAAGATACGGACAGCTTCCTCGCTGGAGGGTTCGTGGATATCCACGCGCTGGAAGCGCCGAGAGAGTGCCCGGTCCTTCTCGAAGTGGCGGTACTCTTGGTACGTGGTCGAGCCCATGCAGCGAAGCTCGCCTGATTGGAGCAGGGGCTTTAGCAGATTGGACGCGTCGATGGTGCCACCCTGCGCGGAGCCCGCGCCAAGGATGGTGTGGATCTCGTCAATAAACAGGATCGGGCAAGCCCGGCGCTGGATGGCGGCCACGAGCGCCTTAAAGCGGGCCTCGAAGTCGCCCCGGTACTTTGTCCCCGCGAGCAGCGCACCGAGGTCGAGGGCGAAGATCTCGGCTCCCTTGAGATCTTCCGGCACGTGACCAGAGTGGATACGGAGGGCGAGACCTTCGGCGATCGCAGTTTTTCCTACACCCGTCTCGCCCACGAAGATCGGGTTATTCTTGCGCCGGCGCGCGAGGATATGAACCGTGCGCTCGAGTTCCGCTTCACGGCCGACCAAGGGGTCGAGCTGCCCCTGCGCCGCGCGTTCGGTGAGGTTGCTCGCAAAGGCGACCAGGGGATCCGCGGGCAGATCCTCGTCGAGCTCGCCCGCTCCAACCGCGCTGTCGCTCGCTGGATCGCTCCCTGCAACGGTTTCGCCCGGCACCTTTGTGATCCCGTGCGAGATGAATTTGAGGAGGTCGAGCCGAGTCATTCCCTGTGCGCGCAGCAGCGCCACCGCGTGCGCATCCGGCTCTTGGAAGAGGGCCGCGAGCAGGTCGCCCGCATCGGCTTCCTCTTTTTCTGCATTCTCGACCTGCTGGAGCGCGTGCTGCACCACGCGATGGAACGCCAGCGTCTGACGCGTCTCCACCGGCCCGTCTCCAGCGACGGCTTCCAGGTCCTCGGCGAAGAAGCGCCGAAGTTGGGCTTTCAGGGCTTCCACCTGCCCCCCACAGGCACGCACGATTTGCACGCCGCGCTCGTCATGGAGCAGCGCATACAGGAGGTGTTCGATCGTGAGATAGGCGTGACGGCGGACCATCGCTTCACGCACCGCCGCCTGGAGCGTCATCTGGAGGTCCCGTGAGATTCCGCTCACTCCGCCTCCACGCCAGCGCGCAAGGGGTACCCGCGTTCCTCGGCTTGCTTGTGGACAAGGGCGACCTTTGTCTCCGCCACTTCGAGGACATACACGCCCGCGATGCCCGCTCCGTTGCGGTGGACGTGCAGCATGATCTGCGTCGCCTCCGCCGGCCCCTTGGAGAAGATCTGTTCGAGAATCGCCACCACGAACTCCATGGGCGTGTAGTCGTCGTTGTAGAGGACGACCTTGAAGCGGGGAGGCACGACCGCCTTGCGGCGCGTCTGCGTGGCAACCGTGCCCTCTCGCTCGCGCTCGATCCGGGGCCTCGTCTCTCCGCCACCCCCGGGTCGCTGCGGGTCGCTCGCCATAGGGGCAAGATAGAAGCTGGGGAGGCGCCGCGCCCGACCCCCTGTCAGAATCGTTCCTAGATGTCGGAGATCGAGCTCGCGGAGAGCGTCAGCGCCGTCGGTCGCGACGAGTGGGACGGCCTGGTCGGGGACGGCTCGCCCTTTCTCGAGTGGGACTTCCTGGTCTCCCTTGAGCAGGCGGGTTGTGTGGGTGCAGCTTCCGGTTGGGAACCGCGGCCTCTTCTCGTGCGCCAGGGCGGAGCGCTTGTTGCGGCATGCCCCCTCTACGTGAAGGGGAACAGCGAAGGCGAGTTTGTCTTCGACTTCGCGTGGGCCGAGGCGGCGCACCGGGCAGGGCTACGATACTACCCGAAGCTCCTGGTCGGGGTGCCCTTCACGCCGGTGACCGGCGCACGGTTCCTTGTGCGCCGCGGGATCGATCGTGGCCGCTATGCGCGGCTCCTCGGGAACGCGCTGCGCGAGCTCTGCGTTTCGAATGGGCTCTCTAGCGTTCATGTGAACTTCTGCCTCGAAGACGAGATGCAAGACCTCGTCTCGCTGGGCTTTCTTCCCCGGATTGGCTTTCAGTATCACTGGCGAAACGACGGTTACGCCTCCTTTGACGACTTCACGGCTCGTTTCCGGAGCAAGCGGCGCAATCAAATCGCGCGAGAGAGAAGGAGCCTTGCGAGCGAGGGAGTCACCCTGGAGATCGCAATGGGCCACGAGATCCCGGAGGCGGTCTTCCCGGACCTCTTTCGGATCTATCGCTCCACGGTCGACAAGAATCCCTGGGGCCGGCAGTACCTCAATGCCCGCTTCTTCGAGCTCCTCCGCGATCGGTTCCGGCACCGCTTGTGCGTGGTGCTGGCGCGCAGGGACGGTGCGCTCTTGGCGGGAACCGTGAATGTGCAGAAGGGGAATGCGCTTTACGGCCGGTACTGGGGCGCCTTCTGCGAGCTCCGCAATCTACACTACAACGTGTGCTACTACGCCGCCGTCGACCACTGCATCCGCAGCGGCCTCGAGCGCTTTGAGCCCGGAGCCGGCGGCGACTACAAGCAAATGCGGGGCTTCGACGCGACCCCGACCTTCAGCGCCCACTTCGTGGTGGAGCCACGGCTTGCCGCGGCGATCGAGGATTACCTCAAACGAGAGCGCGCGGAGGCGACGAGTGAGATCCATTGGCTGCGGGAACACAGCGCGCTCAAGCCGAGAGGGGGCTACAGTTAAAGTTTTCCGGCGGGAGGGCAGATGGAGGCGGAACTGTGGAGGCGCTGTAGCAGCTGCAAGGGCGCGATCGGCTTTGGGGCGCGCCACTGGATCTGCAACGTCTCGACTTGCAACCGCCCACGGACGGGACTCTTGTTCTGCAGCGTGTCGTGTTGGGAAGCGCACGTGCCGGTCATGCGTCATCGGGAGTCTTGGGCGCTCGAGAGGTTGGCACCCACACGGGAGGAGTGGGCGCGCGCGGAAGCGGCAGCGCCGCCGGCTTCTTCCAGACCCGCGCCCGCGCCGACTGCCTCGCCGTCGTCCCCCCGATCCCCCGCGGGTCCCCGATCTTCTGGTCCCCTTCCTCTTTCTTCGGCCCCGCCCACGCCGGCGCCGGGCCGCGAAGCGCCGCGCGAGATCCTAATCGTGGCCTCCAAGCTCAAGAGCTATGTGCGTGCGCGCTCGGGAATGAATACCTCCGAGGGCGTGCTCGACGTACTCTCCGATTCGGTTCGCGCACTGTGCGACGAGGCCATTCGCAGCGCGCAGGGCGACGGGCGCAAGACCGTGATGGACCGGGACTTTCCCCGCCGCCGATAGGGCCCGTGCGGTGAGGTTCTCGACGACCTCCCTCGGCCGCCCGGGTCCACACCTCAGCGGCGGCTCCTTTGCCCCTCGTCACCGCTCGCACCCGTTTCGGCGGGTCAGCTCTCGACCGACGAGGCACCGAAGAGCAAACGCAGCCGTCGCAGGCCTTTCGCTAGCCGTCCGCCGGTCCCGCGCGACGATGGGCGAGCATGCGCTTTAGCACGACGTCGATTCCCGCCTGGGGAAGCCCAAGCCCACCGTCGACCAGGAGATTCTGGCCGGTCATGAACCCGGAGAGGTCGCTTGCCAGAAAAAGGATGACACTCGCTACGTCCTCGGGAGTCCCCGTGCGCGCAAGCGGGGTTGCGGCGAGAACGGGATCGAGGGCCTTCGGAATCTGAAAGAGGAGTTCAGAAAGGGGAGTTCGGATCATCCCCGGCGAAACGCAGTTGACCCGGACCGTAGGACCATATTCCTGTGCTGCCCCCATGGTGAGGGCGACCACGCCCGCCTTCGCCGCCGAGTAGGCGAGCTCCCCGCGCGTCGGCCGTGGACCGCTTCCGGACGCGTTGCTCACGACAGATCCCCCGCCCCCTGCGAGCATGATGGGGAGGGCGGCACGCATGCCATGGTAGACACCCGTGAGGTTCACAGCGAGCACACGCTCCCAGGCCTCGGGAGGGGTCTCATGGAGAAGGCCGACATGACCGCAGCCGGCATTGTTCACGAGGATGTCGAGGCCACCCAGCCGTTCGGCGGCATTGCGCACCGCACTTTCCACCGCGAGGCCGTCGGCGACGTCGATCGCGTAGGCCAAGCCACCGAGTTCCTTCGCGGCGCGTTCAGCCGCTTCGGCGTTTACGTCAAAGACGGCAAGTCGTGCGCCCTCGGCGGAAAAGCGCCGGCACACCGCGAGCCCGATCCCCGATGCGCCGCCGGTCACGATTGCTCGCTTGCCCTCGAGAAGCTGGGGCATGTCAGTGCCTCGCCTGCGGGGTGCTCCGCTCCTTCAGCACGTTCTCGATCTCCCGAAAAGGGGTGGCGGGTGCGGGCAGCCTATCACTTGGCAGGATCGCTGGGGCAGCCGGGTGTCGCCCGTCTCCGGAGCCCCGGGGCCATGTGCCACGGGGCGCCGACCGCCCTCCCGGCCTTGTCGACGGCAGTCGTCTCGCTCTACCGTGGCTTCAAGATGGACAAGCACGCCCTTGTCGCTCAGCTTGTCGAGCGCCTGCGTGAGACTCTCCGTGTGGCGGAGCAGGCCCGCGACGCCGCGGAGGAAGAGGCTCGGGAGGGTGCTACGCCTGCCGAAAAGCGCGAGGATGCGCGCACGGCGCTTGAGTTCCAGAGTCTTGCCAAAGGGCAAGCGCAGCGCGCGACCCGAGCACGCACGGAACTCGCGACCCTCGACGGTTTCCGTCCTCGCCCGCTGGAACACGACGAGCCTGTCGCCCTTGGCGCGGTGGTCGAGCTGGAGCATGGGAACGGCGGTTTCACGATCTTCCTCGCGCCCGTCGGCGCTGGCGAAGAGCTGTCGGGCCCCGGCGGCGACGGATTTCTCTCGGTCGTGACGCCCGCATCGCCTATCGGACGCGCCGTTCTTGGGAGGCGCGTGGGCGAGAGCTTCGAGACGCGGATCGGTGGCGAGCTGCGGGAGTGGACCATCACCTACGTCGAGTAGGACAGCGGTGGCCTCCAAGGCACGGGGAGCCCCTCCCCTGCGCAGGTTCCCGACTTTTCGCCGTGTGGTGGGCGCGAAAATTCCCAAACCTGCGCATCGCGCCTCGGAGGGAAAGACGCGAGACGGCTCGGATGGAGCCAGAGCGAAATGTTCTGGGACCCACGTAAGACGCCGCGCTGCTGTGTGGCCGCGCGAACGAAGGG
>DATFYN010000237.1:0-8314 GCA_035315025.1 Myxococcota bacterium | reverse complement strand
TTGAGGGAGCGCGCAGCGTCGTCGCCGTCGCTCTCGTCTACGACCCCGGACGGCGCCTGCCCGCGGGCCCCGGCCGGGGTGGAGTCGCCCGCTACGCAGGTGGAGAGGATTACCACGACGTCCTCGGCGAACGGCTCCGTGCCCTAGGCGCGGGCCTCGAGGCCTTGGCGGAGCGTGCGGTGCGCTGGCGGGCGTACGTCGACACGGGCCCGGTGCTCGAGCGCGCGCTGGCCGCACAAGCTGGCGTCGGCTGGGTTGGGAAGAATACGTGCCTGATCCATCGCGAGCTCGGGTCGTACCTGTTCCTGGGAGCGCTCCTCACCGACCTTGACCTCGTCCCTGACGCTCCTGAGCCAGACCATTGCGGGACCTGCCGTGCATGCCTCGACGCCTGTCCCACACAAGCCCTTGTAGAACCGCACGTGCTCGACGCCACGCGCTGTCTCTCGTACACGACCATCGAGTCGCGCAGCGCGATTCCAGAGGCGCTGCGCGAGGCACAGGGCGACCTTGTGTTTGGCTGCGACATCTGCCAGGAGGTCTGCCCGTTTAACCAGCGCGAGCGTCGGCGTGTGCCGGAGGATCCCCATGGCCTGCGGGCGCGGCTCGGAGCGCGGCCGGAGTGGGTGGGACCGAGCCTTGCGTGGCTTCTCTCGCTAGACGAAGCGGCTTGGCGCGCGGTCACGCGCCGGACCGCCCTGCGCCGCGCGAAGCACCGCTTCCTCCTTCGCAACGCGCTGATTGCGGCGGGCAACTCCGGCGACCCGACACTGCGCCCCCTGCTCGAGCGGCACGCGGCGGGCTCCGATCCACTCCTCGCAGAACATGCGCGTTGGGCGCTCGCCCGCCTTCCACCACCCGATGCACGGTAGAGGCGGACCTCGGAAAGCCTCGGCTCGGGGCTAGTGCGACGCGCCTCGCCGGGCCGCCAAGCGGGCCAGCGCCTCGGGCCGCTCCCCCGGGCTCAGCCCCTCTTCGTAGGCCAGGATCGCAAGCCCGGAAAAGAGCTCCCGGAGCTCACCCGGTGCGAGCAAAAACGCTGGATTGGTTGGGCCGTGCCCGAGATTCCTCTGATCTTTCGTAAAGGTCTCATAGAGCAGCAGCCCGCCGGGACGAAGAAGCGCGCAAATCGAGGCGGCAAGGGGTCGATGGAGGTAGCGGAAGACGAGGATCGCGCCACAGCTGTCTGGTCGAAGCGGAAGGCCCCGCGCAGTCTCGAGATCCGCGCGCACGCCCATCACGAGGAAAGGCAGGGCCCGGCTTCGTGCATCGCAAAGGAGCGCCTCGAGCGCTGCAGGATCGCGGTCGATTCCCACGGTGCGCGCGCCGAGGGCCGCCGCCGCGAGCGTGTGTCGGCCCCGACCGCACGCGAGGTCCACGACCGGACCAAGCTGCGCCGCCTCGCGCAGCAATCGCGCGTGGCGTACGAACCACGGCGCCGGCGCCCCCATCCCGCTCAAGGCACCGTGCGCCGGCGAAGCAAAGCCTTCATCCGCTCGGGGAAGTCGGTCACCAGGCCGTCCACACCGAGCTCTAGGAGGCGCTCCATTTCCGGTGGGTCGTTGATGGTCCAGACGTGGACCTGCACGCCGTGGGCATGGGCGTGGGCAACGAGCTCCCGGGTCACCAGCGGGCGGCCGGCGAAGTTCGCGGGGACCTGGAGTGCCATGGGTTCGGGCGGGGGCGCACGTCCGTCAAGCGCCGCCCGCACAAAGCGCAGCACGTCACCTGCCGCCGCACCGACGGCCACGGGGACAGCGGTGGCCCTTAGGTGTGCCCGCAGCCGAGCCATCAGCGCGTCGCCCTCCGCCGTGAGCAGCGTGATCGCCGCTCGGCCCTCGCGTTTGACGAGAGCGACCGTGCGCTCGACCAGAGCGGGCTCATCGACCTTGAGCTCGAGGTTGAATCGGACGCCTGGAAAGGCTTTGAACCCTTCCTCAAGAGTCGGGATCCGAAGTCCTTGTCCACGAAAGGGAAAGCTTCTCCCGCCGTCGGGCGAGAAACGGTACCCAGCGTCGAGTTTCGAGAGCTCCGCGAACGAGAACCCGCGCAGCCGGCCGGCGCCGTCGGTCGTGCGATCGACAGTTTCGTCGTGGGCCATGACGACGACGCCGTCGCACGTCAGATGAAGATCGCTTTCAAGGATCGCAGCGCCGGCTTCAAGGCCGCGCGCAAAAGCGGCCAGCGTGTTCTCCGGTCGCTTGCCCGCCGCACCCCGGTGCCCGATCACGATCGGCCGGGGCAGTTCGAAATAGGGGTGCGGCATGCGGCGTACGGTATCGTGCTCGCCGATGGCCGTCCTGACCCGAGAGAGCATCGAGCGCGAGCTCGCATCGGGTCGCCTCGTGATCGAGCCGCTCGACCCCGCGCAGATCGGGCCCGCATCGATCGACCTCACGCTCGGCGACGAGATTCGGGTGATCGTGACGGACGCCGAGCCCATCAACGTGCGAGACGGAACCGACTACCGTGAGCACACCCGGGAGCAGCGCCTGGACGTCCCTTTCGTCCTCGCCCCGGGCGTCACGATCCACGGCATCACACGCGAGCGCGTTACGCTGCCCGACGACCTTTGCGGATTCCTCGAAGGGCGGAGTCAATTCGCGAGGCTCGGACTCATGATCCACGTCACCTCAGCCTTCGTTCAGCCCGGCGTCTCGAATCGACAGGTGCTCGAGATGAGCAATGTCTCGGGTCAACCCCTTGTGATCCACGCCGGGGTGCGCCTGTGCCAGATCGTTCTGATGCGCACCGAGGGGCGCGCTACGTACCGCGGGCGCTTCGCCGTGCAGGAGCGGCCCTAGCCGCGGTGGCTGGGCGCTGACCCGTGCGGGCTGTGGTGCAGCGGGTCTCCCATGCCTCGATCCACGTCGAGGGCACGCTGGTCGCCGAAATGGGGGTGGGTCTGCTTGCGCTGGTCGGGGTCGCGCGCGAGGATGGACCGAGACAGGCGTGCGAACTGGCCGAAAGGCTCGTTCGTCTGCGCGTATTCCCCGACGCACAGGGACGCATGAACCGCTCGCTGCTCGAGACAGGTGGCACGCTCGGCGTGGTCTCGCAGTTCACCCTGATGGGCGATGCGCGCAAGGGGCGCCGTCCCGCCTTCACCGCGGCTGCCCCCGGCCCGCAAGCCGAGCCCCTCGTCGAAGCCCTCGCGAACGCCGCACGCGGGCTCGGTGCTCCCGTCGTGACAGGGCGTTTCGGGGCCCAGATGCAAATCGTGCTGCGAAACGAGGGTCCGGTCACCCTCCTGCTCGACACCGAGCGGCGCTTCTAGGGCGGAACCGCACGCACGCCGGCTCGTCCACTTGACCGCGCTCTCGCAGGGCGGAACACTCTTCACGGGGGGATGACGGCATCTGCTGTCAAAAAAAGGAGAGGTAATACGTGCGCAACCCTAGCTCGATTCGCTCGTTTACGGCTGCCATTGGACTTGCTGCTTGCATGCTGTTTGCCAGTGCACCGGCTCGTGCCGACGATGCCGGAGCCAACGCCGGCCTCCAAGCCGGCGCGCTGTTCACGACGTTGCTGTATGGCCCGGCCAAGGTCTGCTACGCGGTTTTGGGCTCCGTCGTGAGCGGCTTGGCTTGGGGGGTGACCGCCGGGAACTCGGAGGTGGCGTGGCCGATCTTCGTCAGCGCTGCCTACGGGGACTACGTGGTCACACCCGACCACCTGAGGGGCCAGAAGCCTCTCGAGTTCGTCGGACGCGAGGAGCCTGCGACCACCGCCACGGCGAGCGGCAGCGCGAAGCCGGCTGAGGACAACGGCACGCCCTAGCAGCTAGGGCCTGACCCATTGGCACGCGAGGGCGAGGGGGGCATCCTCTACGCCTTGGGGGGAAGGTGCGGTCGCGGCACGGGGGCTTTTCCTCGGCCGCGATCCGGACTGACCGCCCGGGTGTGCCCTTATGGCCGACGCCACGTCTATTGTCTCGCTTGGCACCGCATTCGCGGCCGGGTTGCTGTCGGTCTTTTCGCCCTGCGTGATGCCGCTCATGCCGGCCTATCTCTCTCTCGTCTCCGGCCTCTCCGTGGAGGAGATGCAAGAAGGCGGCAACGAACCGTTTATCCGCCGTCGTGTATTGGCGGGAAGCTTCGGCTTCGTCGCCGGATTCTCGACCGTCTTCATCCTGCTGGGTGCCTCGGCGACGGCGCTCGGCCACGTGCTGCGCACTTGGAGCGTGCAAGTCTTGGGCGTGGAGCTTGGGGTGCCCCAGCTCGCCGGAGTCGTGATCATCGTCATGGGATTGCACATCGCGGGCGTACTCCCGGTGCACATGCTCTACCGTGAGCGCCGGCTGCACCTGCAGGTCCGCCGCATGACCCCCATCGGCACCTATCTCGTCGGGGCAGCCTTCGCCTTTGGTTGGTCGCCGTGCGTCGGGCCGATCCTGGGCGGCATCCTCACCATCGCAGGCAGCCGTGAAACCGTGCTCCAAGGCGTGGGCCTCCTCGCGGTATATTCCGCGGGGCTCGCTGTCCCCTTTCTCGTCGCGGCGTGGAGCATCGACCTATTCTTTCGCGCCTTCCAGCGCGTGAAGACTCATTTCCGGATGCTCGAGCTCGTGTCCGGGGCCCTTCTCGTCGGAGTAGGCCTTCTTGTGATGACCGATCAGCTTGCGCGCTTCAACGGATATTTCATGTTCATGAGCCGCTTCGTCACACAGACTGAACGCCTGCTCCAGTGACGGGACGGGGCGGAGGGCGAGATGAGAGCTCGAATGGCCGCTGCGTGGATGCTCGCGGCTTCTTGCGCGCTGGGTGGTTGTCCTTCGGGAAAGGGTCGGGACGCCGCGAGCACAGCCGAGGGTACGCCCGCCCCGCGGACGGCACCGGATTTCACGCTGCCTGATCTGAACGGTCGGCAAGTCAAGCTCTCCGATTTCCGCGGCAAGCTCGTCGTGATCGACTTCTGGGCCACTTGGTGCCCGCCCTGCGAGTTTGAGATCCCCGTGCTGAACTCGCTCTACGACTCCCACCGAGATCGCGATGTCGTGATCCTCGGCGTGTCGGTGGACACCGATGGCCCGGAAGCCATCCGCACCTATGCCGAGAAGCATCAGGTCCGATACCAGATCCTGCTGGGCAGCGAATCCCTGGCGCGGGAGTTCGGGGCTCCGGGCTTCCCCTCGCTCGTCGTGGTGGGACCGGACGGTTTCATCCGCTCCATGCATGTCGGCCTTGTCGAACAGCCCGAGCTTCTCCAGGTGTTGGCGGAAGCGCGCGCAGGCAAGGCGGGATAACAGCACCGCTGCGCCCAGGTCCGAACTGCCTCAAGCGCAGCGCGCGTCTGGTCGAAAGCCCGGGCGTGGCCACTGCTTCAAGCGACAGCCAGGTACGTGGCGCCGAGGACACGGGAATCCGCGTCCGCCGCGCCTTCGAACGCGTGTTTCGCCCCGGCGAGGTCGTGTTCGACGAGGGCGATCCCGGCGCAGTGCTCTATGTGATCCAGGCGGGCGAAATCGAACTCACGCGGCGCGGTGCCTCCGGCCCCCGTCTCGTGGGTCGGCTCGGGCCCGGTGAATTTTTCGGCGAGATGAGCGTCGTGTTGGGCGGGGCCCGCACGGTGCGCGCAACCGCGGCGTGCGAGGCACGACTGCTCGAGCTCGACGCCTCGGTTCTTCAGGAGATGTGCCTCGAGAGGCCCGAAATTGCGATTCGCATAATCCGGCGTCTCGCCGCGCGCGTGATCGAGCTCGAGGGGCGGCTCTCCGCACTGGGCATCGACGACTTGCTGCGGCCGGTGGTACGCGTGCTCGTCCGTCGCGCCGAGGAGGGTCCGGAAGGAGTGCGGATTCCGACCACACTGCGCCACCTCGCGAGCGATGCAGGGCTCTCG
The DNA here is from genome assembly GCA_035315025.1 of Myxococcota bacterium. Taxonomy (GTDB): domain Bacteria; phylum Myxococcota_A; class UBA9160; order UBA9160; family UBA9160; genus UBA9160. Next base: position 2,473 of record DATFYN010000237.1, on the reverse strand, counting down.
CTTCTCGACGCCCACCGCGCACTGCAGCAGCTACTCGAGCGCAAGCTTGTGCGGTTCTCAGAAGATGTGCTGGTCTCGCCCGACCTCGACGCACTCTCCGCATGCCTGGATGGCGCGGATTGACCGCAAACCTGTTCTGACGCGCCTCTTTCGTTGACCCCTCCTGATCCGTTCTGATAGCGTGGCCGCGCCTCGCGTCGGTGGCCGACGCATGCCGGAGGGGCGGGTTGCGCGGAGCCGTGCGGAGGTGCAGCGGGGTGGCGTTCGTCGCCTGGCTGTTCCTTGTGCCGTTCGGCTCTCCTGCGGACGTAAAGCATCCCGGCCAAGGTGCGGGCCAGCAGCCCTTCGAACTCACGGCCGACACCGTCGAGTACGACAAGGCGCGTGACCTCTACACCGCGCGCGGCAATGTTCACATGTCCCAGCCCGGCCGCACGCTGACCGCGGATTGGGTGACGCTCAACAACACCACGCGGCTTGGCGTTGCCAGCGGCAACGTGGTTGTGGTGGAAGGCAAGGACACGCTCACGACCGATTTCCTGCAGTTCAACATCGATACGATGCACGGAGTGGTCTTTACGGGCAATCTCGACAGCGAGAGCAGCCGCTTCCGGATGCAAGGCGAGGAGGTCCAGAAGGTTGGAGATACCAACTACGTGTTCCAGAAGGGGGCCTTCACCACCTGCCGCTGCCCGGAGGCAGAAAGCCGCGCTCCCTGGCGCATCCGTGCGGACCACGCTGATGTCGATACCGACGGCTATGCCGTGGCCCGCAACAGCACGTTCGAAGTGCTGGGGGTCCCCGTACTCTGGTTCCCCTGGATGATCTACCCGCTGAACAGGGAACGGCAAACCGGCTTCCTTTTCCCCACGTGGCACCAGAGCGCCATCGACGGCACGTCCTTCGCGTTGCCCTTCTTTTGGGCGGTGGCAGACAATGTCAACCTTCTTCTGACCCCGGAGTACCTCACCAAGCGCGGCTTCAAGCCGAGCGTGGACAGCGTCTACCTGATCGGTGACGACGGCGGGGGACGCCTCCACGCTTCGTTCATCGACGACATCGGCATCACTCCCAACAGCCTCTCGACGCCCTTCAGCAAGTACCGCTGGGCCGTTTCCTGGCAGCACGACCAACCGCTCGAGGACGACTGGCGCCTCAAGATCGACTTCAACCAGGTCTCGGACAACCAATACTCGTTTGATTTCTACGACGAGGCCCGCTGGAGGGTTGAGCCCTTCCTCGAGTCGCGAGCTTTCCTGGCGCGCAGCTTCGGCCCGAGCGGCATGGCGACCTTCACGGGCTCGCTCTGGACCGCGCAGGACTTGCAGAACCCGCAGAACGTGTCCCGGACGCCTTACATGATGCAGCGCCTACCCGACTTAAACCTTGAGATTCGCTCCACGCAGCTCACGGACAGTGAGCCTTTCTTGGGGACGCTGGGCGCCGAGTACACCTACTTCCGCGGCTGGAACCAGGCGTCCAAAATCGTCGGGACGCTGCGTCTTGTCGGGAACAAGTCGTTCGTCGACACTGGGGTGGATGGTGTTCCCAATAACCTGGAAGTGAACTCCCTGGGCCAGCAGGGCGTGGGCGACCCAGACCAGGACAACTCCTCGCCACTCATTCCGAACGGCACTGAGGGCGACCACAAGTTCGAAGAGGGTGAGCTCGAAAACGACCAGGGCCACCGGATGTTCCTCACGCCGCGGCTTGCCTCTCCGATCCGCATCGCCGATGTGCTCGAGTTCTATCCCGAGATCGGCTACCGAACGGTGGCCTACGATGCGCAAGAAGCGGGCGCTGTGGGCGTCGGAATGGTGACCGGGAGGTTCGACCTGCGCACGCGGCTTCTCCGGCGCTACGACGCGCCTGTGGCGGGTGGCTCGATCCTCCATATCTTGGAACCAAAGATCGGCTGGGCCATGGTCCAGTCCGCAGACCAGTCCGCGGCGCCTCTCTTTATCCCGCCGACCGCCACGCCGCAGGTGCGTATCCGTCAAGACGATCTCGATCTCGTGACGCTCGATCCCGCCGACCGAGTCGATCGCGCCAACCAAGTCACAGTGGGGCTCGCCAACCGCTTTTACTCACGCGGCTCCGACACCGAGGCGGGGCGCTTGCTGGCCGATGTGACGCTTTCGATGCTCTACGACATCGCCCATCGCCACCCCGGAGACTTCTACCTCCAGGGCACGCTGAATCCGATCCCCTACCTCTCGAGTCGCATCATCTTCGGCTACAACCTCGACAAGACGAGAATCGACGAGGGGTTGCTGGACCTCTCCTATTCGACTCCGCTCGGCATGGACCTGTCGATCAGCTACCGCTACCTCCGCCAAATTCCTCTGTTCTTCGGGGGATTCCCCGCCGGCTCCCCAATCGCCTCGTCCTTCATTCCCGACTTCAACAGCATCAACCAGATCAGCTTCAACACGCGCTATCCGATCAACCGGAGCTGGGCCATCTTCTACAA
>DATFYN010000236.1:0-6197 GCA_035315025.1 Myxococcota bacterium | reverse complement strand
CGCTACCTCCAAGAGTTCAGCTACCGGTTCGATCGCCGCGCACGCGAGAGCGAGCTCTTCTTCTTCGTCCTGCGCCGAGCCGTCCGTGGCGAGCCGCTCCCCTACGCCCGACTGACGGCTGAGGTAACCGGATAAGCACATACTTTTATTCCCGCGGTGCTCCTAATAGGACTCTGGTTTCTCATTCAGTTCTTCAGCCAGTTTGGGGCCGTGGCAGATGTACAGACGGGCGGCATCGCTTACGCGGCTCACGTTGGCGGCTTCATCTTTGGGGCGGTTACCGCACGAATCTTTGAGAGTTTCCGGCGCGTCTCCCAATGGGAGACCTAACCCCGACCGGACAATCTTGAGCACGGTGACAGAAAGAAATTGAAAGTGGCTCCGACGGTGTGCGAGAAGGAGTTACCACACCTGTCCTTTCCGAGAATCTCGTCCGCGCCGAAATCATTGATGTTTTCAGCGGACCCCGTCAAGCTGCCTCCACGATGCCCCCTGCCCTCTCCGCCCTGCTCACCGCTCTTCGATCTCTCTTTTGGGTGCGAGCCGCACTTCACGCAGAGGTCCTTGCCCTTCGCCATCAGCTCCTCGTCCTCAACCGCCAGCGCGGAGCAAGACGCGTTGGCTTTCGGGCCTTGGATCGGGTGCTCTGGTCTCGGCTATCGCGCTTTTGGCCGGGATGGCGCCAAGCGCTCGTCGTCGTCCGGCCGGAGACCGTGATCCGCTGGCACCGCCGTGGGTTTCGTCTGTACTGGCGGTGGAAGAGTCGTTCGCGACGCCGGTATGCGCAGCCAGAGCGTGTGCCGCAGCGTTCCTGCGTATGTATCTTCGCCTTCGGTCAGCGCATCCGCGAGGTGAGGTATGCGCTCGCCTTTCATCGAGTAGGCTTTCCCTTGCTCGGCAAACACTCGGCATCGGCGAGCTTGGTCTACTGAATCGTCGAAGCGCACCTCAACCAGCAGTTTGCGGCCTGGCGACTTCCTGTCGCGACTAACGAGGAGGAAAGTCTGTCCTGGAATCGTTTCACCATCGAGGCACAGTTCGTGTTCCGGGGTTATGCTGAATCGCACCGCATCACTCTATTCCCTTCTGTTCGATCATCCTGTCTCTCGCTATGTGTACTTTCGTTCGTATTCGCTTCGGCGGCATATCGCCCTACCCTGGGCGAGGACTGGCGGCCAGTCTGATGGGTGCGCTTGGGGCGGGGAGATCTCCGAGCCCGGCACGGCTGTGCTCGTGGTGATGGGATTGCTCAGTCCCGCGGTGAACTGCCGTCGACGGGCTAACACGGGGAACTTCATGCCGATACCGAGCTTCGCCCACTGCGCGCCTATTTCATCTCGTGTGCCAGTCGTGCAAGGTCTCGAGATTCGACGAGCAAGAGCCCGGTATGACGCACTGCCACAGGCTGCCAGGGGACGATACAGGGTGATGCTCATTATCGAGGCGTCGCGACCCCCGAAGTCGTGGTATTGGCGACACTCATTCTCGAACGCCGCCTTGCTCGAAGGGGCATAGCTGAACACGAAGCGGGAATAGGCGCTGTCCACACGACTCCCCACGCGATGGAATGTACGCGAACCGCCTGGGACGGAGCGTCTGGGGGGAGATCACAGGCGCCCATCTTTCCGTTTAGCGCTTTGCGCGAGGGTGTATGCTCGCGTGTCAGCGAGGCCTCGATGCGACATGCTCCCGTTGAGTGGCCCACCCGAGCCCTGATCTGGCCCATCGCGATCATGGTCAACTTTCGTGCACGTGAGGACGGGCCGGAGGGGGCCGCATGATGGCCGAAGCTCTGCGCCTCGCCGATCTCGTCCGCACCGTTGGCGGCTCCCCCTTCGACGCGGATCTCGCGGAGATCCTCCTCGAGCGCGCCGACCGCGTCCTCGCGGCGGACGGCGGCCGCAATTGCAAGCGTGTGCTGACAGACGCGGAGATCGACCTACTACTTGCGGGCGATGAGCGCAAAAGAAGCGCGGCGGAGACCGCGTGATGGCGATACCGAAGGCGACAACGCGCGAAGCGCTGAACCTTCTCTCGCCCGACATCTTGAGGCTCGGCCCTCATCTCCACGCGCAATTCAAGGCCGAGCTGGCCGAGCTACGCGAGGACGACATGCTTGGCATGGTGGCACTCTTCGAGAAGTGGAGCGACATGCTCAGCATGTACTTCCGTGCCAGCGTGAAGAAGGGGCACTCTTGATTGCATTCTTCGCGTTCACCCTAGCCGCAGCGTTCGCGCTCGCGGCAATGCTCGCGGTGGCGTCGTGGGCATCAAGCCCGAGCCCCGCAGCGCTCGAAGCAAGCAGAGCGGACGACTGGGCCCAGTCCAGCAGGGCGCCCCATGACGAAGGGTCTACCCCAGGTCTCATCACCCCATTCACTGGAGGGCCGTCGGGGCGCTCTGGGCCTACTGTATCGTCTGGCTCTTCATGGGCGATCTGGCCAAATTGGCAGTCTTGAGGCACCTGGAGATGAGCACAGCTCGGCACGTGGGCTTCTTGCAGAGTTTGTAAAGCAGTGGCTCAACCCACATAGCGTGGCTCCGTGAAGCGTCACGGTCAGGGAAGAGGATCGTCGTGCCGGAGACAGACGAGATCGTACTGAGATCCGAGACCGAGAAGGCCTTGGTCGAGCTGGCTCTGGACCTCCGAAACACCTGGAACCACGCCACCGACCCGCTGTGGAGCAAGATCGAGCCGGAACTCTGGGCACTCACGCACAATCCATGGGTGGTTCTGCAAACCGCCTCTCGGACGAAACTCCAGGCACTTCACGGTGACGCCGAATTCCAGAAGCAAGTTCGAGAATTCGCGGAACGCCGACGAGAAACGCTGAAGAGTCCAACCTGGTTTCAGCGGGTGCATGGAAGCTCGCCGCTGAACCGTGTCGCCTACTTCAGCATGGAATTCGGCCTCAGCGAAGCACTTCCGATCTACTCGGGCGGACTCGGCAATGTCGCCGGTGATCAGCTGAAGGCTGCTAGCGACCTGGGCGTTCCTTTGGTTGCGGTCGGATTGCTGTATCAACACGGCTACTTCCGCCAGATTCTCGAAGCGGATGGACGTCAGCGCGCACTGTACCCCTACAATGACCCTGGCCAGATGCCCGTGACCCCGGTCCGCGACGCCGATGGTGAATGGGTCCGCCTGAGCATCAGTCTGCCGGGGCACAAGCTGTGGTTGCGTACTTGGGAGGTGCAAGTCGGGCTGCAACAGCTCTATCTGCTCGACAGCAACGATCCTGCGAACACGCCGGCTCATCGCGGTATCACCAGCGAACTCTACGGGGGCGGCCCTGAGTTGCGGCTGGCACAGGAGTTGGTGCTCGGGATCGGTGGCTGGCGGCTCTTGCGTGCCCTGGGGATCGAGCCGGAAGTCTGTCACCTCAACGAAGGACATGCGGCATTCACGGTCTTGGAGCGTGCTCGAAGCTACATGGAGGACAATGGGCAGCCATTCGAGGTCGCACTGGAAACTTCGCGCGTGGGAACTCTCTTTACGACGCATACGCCGGTCGAGGCCGGTTTTGACCGGTTCGCGCCCGGTCTGATCTGCCATTACCTCGGCCCTTACGCCAAGGAGGAGCTGGGCGTCGATCTTCAGGCTTTGCTCGCGCTCGGCCGCCTGCGTCCGGACGACCAGGGAGAGCCGTTCAACATGGCTTATCTTGCAATCCGGGGCAGTGGAGCAGTCAACGCGGTCAGTCGCCTCCACGGCGCCGTGAGCCGGCGGATCTTCCAACCCCTCTTTCCCGGATGGCCCGAGTCGGAAGTGCCCGTAGGACATGTCACGAATGGAGTACACACACCGACCTGGGATTCCGCGGCTGCAGACGCTCTGTGGACCCGAGCCTGCGGCCAGGAGCGTTGGCGGGGTGAGATGCAGACTCTCACGGACGACGTCTACCGGGTCTCGGACGATGAGCTGTGGCAACTTCGTTCGCAGAACCGGCTCGAGCTCGTTCGTTTCGTGCGTGAGCGGGTCGGGATTGAGCTTGCTCGCCGAGGCACGGACGCCACGGTCGCTGCATCCATCTTCGATCCGGAGGCTCTGACGCTCGGTTTTGCCCGCCGATTTGCGACGTACAAGCGGCCAAATCTCCTGCTACACGATCCCGGGCGACTGATTCACGTGCTGACCAACCCCGATCGTCCCGTTCAGCTCGTGATCGCCGGTAAAGCGCATCCGCAGGATGAAGCTGGTCAAGCGCTGGTGCAGGCCTGGGTTCGTTTCGTTCAGCGGCCCGAGGTGCGGCGCCACGCCGTCTTTCTCGAGGACTACGACTTGACACTCGCCGAATGGCTCATTCGGGGAGCAGACTTGTGGATCAACACTCCCCGCCGGCCTTGGGAGGGGTGCGGCACGAGCGGAATGAAAGTAGTCGTCAATGGTGGTCTCAATCTTTCGGAGCTGGATGGTTGGTGGGCCGAAGCATATTCACCGCAGGTCGGTTGGGCATTGGGCGATGGCAAGGAGCATGGGGACGATCCAGCATGGGACGTCTCCGAAGCGGAAAAGCTCTACGAGACATTAGAGGAAGACGTCATTCCGGCATTCTATGATCGGGACGACAACGACCTCCCGAGGAAATGGATCGCGCGCGTTCGCGAAAGTATGGCGCGCCTGACGCCTCGATTCTCGGCGAATCGAGCCGTCCGAGAATACACGGAGAAGTACTACCTTCCCGCTGCTGCCGCCTACCATGAGCGAGCCTCGGGTGGGGGTGCGCTCGGCATCTCGTTGGTGAAGTGGAAACAGCACTTGACGCAGCACTGGGCGGCGCTGCGGTTCGGTGAGCTCCATGTCGATAGTTCTCCACGGAGCCACACGGTGAAGATCGCGGTGCATCTCGGAGAACTTCGTCCCGACCTGGTACGCGTAGAACTCTATGCGGACGCGCTCGACGGAGGGTCACCGTTCGTGTCGGAAATGACGCGGTGTGACAGTGCCGGACCTTCCGAGCGCTGGTGCATCTTTGCAGCCAACGTGCCAGCTTCCCGACCAGCATCGGACTACACACCCCGCATCGTCCCATCGCATTCGGGCGCAATGGTCCCGCTCGACGACTCCCACATCCTCTGGTTTCGCTAGAAATGCCCGCGCTGGGTGGGGTTCACGGGGTACGAAAGCCACCGCCTTCCGCGCGATGAACCGAGTAGTCGATGTGATCGACCTGGGGCCGGCTCGCCTCGTGCGGTCTCGATCACGGATGCGCTTCGGGAGCGCCAGGTCGAACCCTGAGTTACGCCGACCAGGTCCACGACAGGTGACCAACGTGCGTGCCAAGTCTCCCATCGGCCAAGGCGCCCCCCGCTACGACTTGTTCCATTTCAATTGGGTGGCGCCACCACCAATTATGACCGGGAAAAAACCGCCGCTCTTTCCCTCGTTATTTTAGTGGCCTTCGAGCTATCCCGAGGGCCCGAGGCGACCGCGTAGCCGAGCCTCGCGGAAAGGTGCTCCGCACAAGCGACGACCTTCGGCACGACGCTCCGCAGGAGCCAATCCTGGGGGAGCCGCACCGCAGGGCCGGATACCGAGACAGCGGCCACAAGCCGCATCGTCCCGTCATAAACGGGCGCGGCGGCCGAGGAGACATGAGCTTCGCACTCCTCGACGTCAATCGCGAAGCCCTGGCTCGCCACCGCGCGCAGGTGTTCGTGCAGCTTGAGGCAGTCGACGATTGTGGCGGGCGTCGGGGCCGGAAGACGGCCTCTGTCCGCGATGTGGCGCTCGTACGCGTCGCGCAGGGTCTCGCTGGCGCAGCCGAGCAGGACCTTCCCCGGGGCAGTGCAGTGAGCCGGTGCGCGACGGCCCACACGCAGGCTTGCGCAGAGGAGCCCGTCGGGCTGCTCTCCTGCGAGGTAGATCACCTCAAACTCGCGCAGCACTGCCAGATGCGCGGTCTCGTGAACCTCGTGCGCCAAGCCGCCTAGCATGGGTTGTGCCTCGCGCAGCAGGTGGCGGCCGCGGACGAACGCTTGGCCGAGCTCCAGGCAGGCCACAGAGAGCCGATAGCGGTCACGCGTCGGTGTCTGCTCGATGTAGCCGCGTTCCTCGAGCGTCGCGAGCAATCGGAAGACGTTGTTCTTGTGGACACCGAGGCGACGCGAGAGCTCGGTCACACCGAGCTCCTCCTCAGACTCAAAGGATTCAAGCAAACAGAGCGCGTTATCGACGCTCTGGATCACGTAGTTAC
>DATFYN010000235.1:0-12483 GCA_035315025.1 Myxococcota bacterium | reverse complement strand
GCTACTGAGGCACCGGGGCCCGCGGTCTCACAGTCGCCGTTCGTCTGCTGGAGATTCTCGGGAGACGAGCTGACGCCTGCCGGGTCATGGTTGTTGTGCCAGCAGTTTCCTTGGCCGGGGGCCGCCACGGGGAGACCGACGAGGCTGAAGTTGCTCAGATCGGCGAGATCGCCGTTGGTCGCCTGGTGGAACGAACCATTGTTCACGAAGACGTTGTCGTAGACGTTCGAGCCGAAATCGTTGAAGAAGCACGCCGGACCGCCGGCCAGACTGTCCACGAACGCGTTGTCCCAGACCCCGCCGCCTGAGGTGCAGTCGGCCGGGCCGTTTTGAACACCGGAGATATAGGGCACAAGGGCAATCGCCCACGCACCATTGTTCACGAACCAGTTATTGGTGATGGTGTCGTGGATCCCACCGGCTACCACCACGCCGGCACCCACCAAACCCAAGCCATTACCCGGCACATTGCGGTTGTTGTTGTCGTGGATGTAGTTGCGCGTGACAATCCAACACGAGTTGGAACTCTCTTTACAGCTGCCGTCCGCGTTCTTGCCCCCTGGGCAGGCGCCGTTCTGCGGCGCGGGAAGATCCCCGCTGCTGGCGCTGTTGGTGTCGATCCCCTCGCCGTTCAGATCCCACTCGCTATCGCGGATGGTCAGGTGGCCACCCGAGTTGGTTCCCGAATAACCCAGAACGTTGTTCTGTCCGTGGGCGTGCTCGAGTACCGCATTGCAGTCCGGGCAGGCCCCGATGTAATAGCCAGAGTCGTTCATGTTGCTCGCGTACGACCAGTCGATCACACCAGGCCCGTCCGCATTGCTTACGAAGATCCCATACGTGCCCTGGGCCGGGTCCGTTTTCTGATAGTAGGAGGTCGTGGCCGACAGATAGGAACCCGAATAGTCGTGCATATGGATCTGGCCCGTGCCATCGCCACCGTTCCACCAGATCTCATTGCCAGCGCCGCCCTGGCCCGACAAGAAATTGCATACGGTCAAGTTCTGAATGGTCACACCGCTGACTTCGAAGACCTCGATCCCGTTACGTCCCCACGGACCGCTCGGACCCACAGGTCCCCGGTCCTGGTCGGACGCATTGCTGGAGCAGGGTGGGCCAGACTTAGTGCCGTCGACGATGACACCGTTACGGTCGAGGCCCAGCAGATGCAGGTCGGGTTTTTCGATGTAGACCCCGGCGCTAGGTTGCGTCTTTGGGGGGTGGGTCGTGTAGTCGCCGCGTTCCTTGTAGTCGCCAGGCGCGATCACAATCCAGTCACCCGGGGACGCTGCGTCCACGGCCGCCTGGATGGATTGGAACTGGCCAGCCTTGCCATTCCACGTGCCTACGGTCCACACCTTGGCCTTCGGCCCGTTCGAATTATTCCCCATCGCCACTGACAAGCTACTCAGCCCCACCGTCAACAGCGCGGCAGCGCTCGCGATCGCCATCTGCCGCCAAAAGAAAGAAAACCTCGACTCGCTGCCGAGGACCCGACCAGACACGTTCGACACCGACATGGCTCCCCCTTTTCAACGCTGCCTGCAGCCCCGCACCGCCCCACAAAGCAGTATGCGCTCCACGCTCTCCGATTGGCATCAGATCATGCACTTGATTTTTCCGAGAAAGCCGGGGTTCGGCGCCACTCTTCTTCCCCAAGGGACAGCTACAACCACCCATCCACCCGGAACTTTCGCTCGGGGTCCGCAGCCACTTGGAGCGGCGAATCGCCTGCGAGAGCGCGCAAGACCGCCCGCGTCCTCCGCCTCCGGCGGCCAGTCCGGTGCGGAGGTCGCGCACCCGCGCCTCGGCGATCCGCCAGAGCCGCTCGAGGTCCACCCGGGTCGGTTCGGGCGCTCCGGCGACGGCGTCCTCGAGTTCGGTCCGTTCCCGCTCGAGGTCCTCCACGAGACCCGCGACGGCTGCGGGGTGAGCCAGAAGAGCACGCGGGAATTTTTTCCCAAGCTGCGGAACAAGTTTTCCCAATCTGCTTCCAACTCGACTCTGTTCCTTCTAGAACGAGTTCCCACGAGAATTTTTTTTATTCGTCTTTCCAAGGGCTTAAGCGCCGGCAGACCCTGCTCGAGGTGCAGGGTCGGTCTCGGCACATCGCTTGCTTCTCAACACAGCGGATCTTCGCGCGCAGGCTGCAAGCGGCGCAAAGGGAGGGGGATTCCACAATGGTCCTGCGTTTTGCGCGCACCCTGATGGGCGTTGTCGGGCTTCTGGTTCTGTTGGGGATCGCTTCATCGGCGCAAGCGACGCCGATCACCTACAACTTCACGAGTGAGTTACCGCTCGGCACGACCTATGGGACCGGCTCCTTCACGTTCGATAGTTCGTTTCTCGGGCCGCTGCCGGTGGTGATCACAAATGCGGACCTGACGGCGTTTTCCTACACGGATCCCGTCGCCGGCTCCTTCACCCTCGCGAATCTCGGATCGCTCAACTTTACCCTGGGCACCACCCCGACCACCTCTTCGTTCGCCTTCATCGCGCAGTCAACGGATGGTCTTCGGTCCTTCACCGGAGGTGTCGTGGACGCCACCAACACTGGGGGGCTCTCCACCTCGAACAACTTCGGCACGGGTGGGAATAGCCACCCCTACCTTCGGTTCCCGGTCGTGGTTCCCGAACCGACCTCGATCCTCCTGCTCGGCAGCGGGCTCGCAGGCCTCGCGGCCTTGGGTACACGTCGCCAGCGCGTGTAGCTCCGGCTTCAGCAATGCCTGATCGACACGCCCCGGCTTTGGTCGGGGCGTTGTCGTTTTGACGGCGAGCGTCGTGGAATCGCCGTCCTACGCCGCCACGCGCGAGGCGCCTCGCTCCGATAGCGCGTCGCCCACGCCGCAGCGCGATTCTGCGCAGTGTCGCCGTCTGCGGCTTCATGCCGCGATGCCGAGAGGAACCCAAGACGGCACTGGAGCGCCGCTCTCTCGGAAAAAGCATGCACTTGATTCTGAACCCTCAGGCACTGGAGGCTGACAAAAAGTTTCAGCTCTACTCGACTGGGAGGTGACAGGCACCACGCGAGACCGAAGAGCCAGGTCTGAGTTGTCAAAAGAGCGCGCCAGAGAGGAGAGCTAGGCGCAGGGAAGGAGAGCGAGGCCCGCGATCGCGAATGATGACGCCTTCCCCTCGAGCCTCTTCGAGCTCGTCTACGCGGCTGACAGCCTGAAGGTCACAGTGGTGTTCGTCCATCCGGCGTGCGGGGCCGCGAAGATCCCTGCGTGGAGTGCTCGCGTTTCCGTTTGGACACGAAGGGAAGCGTCACTTCGCTGATCTACGCCGGCGTAACGCTCCGCCTTCCCAACACCCGCTTCATCTTCTCGCACGGCGGCGGTGCGGTATCTCTCGCTTCTTCCCCTTCCTTAGAATCCGTCCGTGGGTTATGAACCTCGTGAGAAGCTGCCGGCCATGGAATGAAGACCGCGCGCCGAGAGTGTGACGTGGTTGAAGACCGCAATCGTTCGGAAGGCCCTGACGAGATCCACCCCACACCACCCTTGGCCGCAACATCCCCCGAAAAATCGAGAAGAAACCTACCAGGAAGATCAAGTCATGACATCGCTGCTGATTCACGCCGCACTCGGGGCACTGTCGATCGGTGTTTTCTTCTACCTGAATGCCTATCTGTACAAGAGCGGCTGGAGGGGCTCCCGCGTATCTCTCCTTGAAGCCCTGTACTACGTGCTGGCGATCGGATCGGTATGCATCGGCTGGTACTTCAACGTGCAGTACGTGGAGACCTATCCAGCAGAGGCAAGCTGGCTGCACTTCACCAAGATGCTGTTCACCAATCCAGCGGCCGGATCCGGGGCCCAGGACTTGCTCGTCACCAACGCACTGCTGTTCCCCTTGTGGACGATCAGCGATGGACCGCGGCGCGGCCTTAGAGGAACGTGGATCTACTTCACGATGAGCCTGGTCACCAGCTTTGGCTTTGCGATGGGCTTGTATCTGGCCACCCAGGAACGCCAACTTCGCTGGCTTGCGTCCAGCAGCGCCCCGCGCGGTAGTCTGCGTGAACGAACCACGGCGATCCCATCTTCGTCCTAGGTCCAAGAGCCGAACGAAAGGACCGGCTTCTGGCGACCGTGCACCTGGGTCCGGAAGGGGTTACGCGCGGGAGGCTCCGGCGCGAGCCACAGCGACGGTACGAGAGTCCGATTGTTCTATGATGAGCCGCGCGGAGACCGGCTGATCGGGAGGAGTGTATGAGCGCGACGCCCGACTACGACGTCCTGGTGGTCGGCGCCGGACACAATGGCTTGGCGGCCACCGCCCTCTTGGCAGGTCGCGGCCTGCGGGTGCTGTGCCTGGAGAAGAACGGCTACGTGGGCGGCATGGCAGGAACGCGTGAGATCCTGAAGGGCTGCCGCAACGATGTCGGCGCGAGCTTGCTCTTCCCGCTAGCGAAGGGGATGGAGGCCCAGCTCGAGCTGGCGCGCTACGGCGTCGAGTTCATCGATCTGCCTATCATGGCATCGAACCTGAACTCTAAGGATTCGCCGCCAGCCATCTTCTACTCGAACCCTTTGCGGATGGCGTTCCATGTGCTCCGCCACTTCGGTGTGCGCGCCATGATCGGCTTTGTGCGCCTCATGGCCTTCTGCAGGTATCCGGCGAGCCTGATGGATCGCTTCACGCCGCGGAGCGTACCGCCGACGCTGGACGAGCTGCTCGCGAATGCCCCGAGCGAGCGCAAGCGCCGCCAAATCGAGCTCGCCTTCACCGGGAGCGCCATGGATCTCGTGGACCGCTTCCTGCCCGACGTGAAGAGGCACCGTACGCTGCGCGCCCTGGTGGCCTTCGCGGCGGTGCAGTCGACCTACAAGGGCCCGTTCACGCCGGGGAGCGCCCTGTGCCTCGTCTACACCTTCGCTCAGAACGAGGGAGGGGGGCTGATGCGGCGGGTGAAGGGAGGCATGGGCTCGCTTTCGGAGGCCCTATGTCGTTCCATCGCGGACAAGGGCGGCGAGGTGCGCACCAAGACGTCTGTGCGGCGCGTGCTGATCGACGGCGGACGCGCGGTGGGTGTCGAGCTGCGCGACGGTCAGCGCATCCTCGCGCGCGCGGTGCTCTCGAGCCTCGACAAGCCCGCCACCTTTTTTGGACTGGTGGGCCGCGAGTATTTGGACGCAGCGCTGATCCAGCGGATCGAAGGCATCGAACACCGAGGCGCGTTCGTGCACCTGCTCTTCAAGCTGCGACGCCTCCCGAGCTTCGGTCCTCCCTTCGAGCACCTGAACGCCGATCCCCACACGCGCTTCAACACGACCCTAGTGCCCGATCCCGAGCTCCAGCAGGCAAGCTACGACGCGTGTCGGCGGGGCGAGGTGCCCGAGCATCCGCCGGTGGGCATGCAGATCCCGACGGTCATGGATCCCAGCCTTGCACCCGAAGGCTTCCACACGGCAACCACCTACGGCTTCTTCTTTCCCTGTGAGGCACCGAAAGAGGAACGCGGCAAGCTGCGCGACGAGATGGCTGAGCGCATCCTCGACAGGCTGAGCGAGTTCCTGCCCGATTTGCGCGAGTGCATCGTCGAACAGGCCGTCTTCTCTTCAGACCACTTCGCCGCCATGCAGGGCGCGACCCACGGCGATTTCACCCACGGCCTCATCCACCCGGAGCAGATGATCGGTGGGCGCCTCCTAGTTCCCGGCTCGGCACACGCCACCCCTATCCGGGATCTCTATCTCTGCGGCGCCTCGTGTCACCCGGGCCCGGGCGTCACCTTCCTGCCCGGCTACGGGGCGGCCTACGAGGTTGCCGAGGCGCTGGGAGCGCTACGGTGAAGCTACTTTTCCAACAAATACTCGACTGTGGAAACGACCCGCACGGTCTTCGAGAGCTGGCCCGCCTCGGTGATTCCCGGCGCTTGGTCCCGAGCCAGGATCTCGAAGGTGCCTTGATTCGCGCGGCGAATGCCACCGACCCGGCTGCCTGAATCCCGAGCGAATTGCTCCGCCGCCTCTCGCGCTCTTGCCGTAGCTTCTGCAATCATCTGCGGCTTTAGACTGTTGAGTTGGGTAAAGATGAACGTCGGCCCGCCGGGTTGATATTCGCCGCCAGAGCTAAGCACCACACCAGCGGCGACCAACTCACCGATCTTTTCCGTCGCTGCTCGAACCTTATCGGGCTCGCTCGAGCGCACGATCAGCGTCTGGTTGATCACATATCGGCTCCCGGCCATCTTCTCAGATCGAAATTGGTTTGCGCGGGCATCTATTACCGAGAAGCTAGCGACCTGTGCTTGATTGGGATCGATGCCATTGCGCGACAAGAAGCTGCGCGTCTGATCGACACTCGCCTCGAGCTGTGCATGCGCTTTCGCTAGATCATCATCCGCGGTGCTGATTCTGAGCGGCCAGATCGCAACGTCCGCTTGAACCTCTCGCTCCGAGATGCCTTTCACCGTGACGTATCGATCGGCTGCTCGAAAGGAGGTAAGCGCGTGACCCACAAACCATCCTGCAGCCCCCACACCCACCGCGAGGGTGAGGGCCCGCAACAAGCCGCCTATGGCGTCTGACATCTAGCTCCTCCTTCCTTCCCATTGCCTGACGGACGTGGCCTCCGCGAGAACTCTGGTCCGCCAATCCTGGGGGGCAGCACACCGATTTCTTGTGGGATTCGGGCCAGGAGTATGACCGCCGCATGCCGGTGGGTCTCAGACATCCCGGCCGCCCAGCCCGCCGGGACCTGGCGCTACGAGCGCCGCACCCTCACAATGGGAGCAGAACCCCTCCCGTCTCGGAAGGCTGGGTTTGTACTTCATAAGCCGTAAAGCGTCTGTTTTGGAAACTCTTCTTTAGCTTGAGCAGCGGGTTGCAGTTCTCTATGCGATCGGGGCCGACTTGATTTGTGTCGCCGATCTCTCGATTGATGACGATGTAGTTACCCTCGCCCAGCCGCTCGCACTCAGTCAGCATGATG
This sequence comes from Myxococcota bacterium, assembly GCA_035315025.1. Taxonomy (GTDB): domain Bacteria; phylum Myxococcota_A; class UBA9160; order UBA9160; family UBA9160; genus UBA9160. Next base: position 5,541 of record DATFYN010000235.1, on the reverse strand, counting down.
CTATCGCGATCGGTGAATAGCCGCATAGCCCGCGGCTTGAAGAACACGATTAAAGCATTAGTGGCCGTACTTTTTCGGACATATGAAAACATCTCGGTACTGAGCTCATCAAAGGCTCCATTGATCTGGGGCCGCGTTCCGGCGCAGCCCGAGGCGATCTCGAAGGCAGGCATCAGCGTGAAGTGCATGATCGGAAACCTGGGGCCGGTGGCGGACTGGTTCGCCCGCCAGCGCGCGCCATGGGGAGCGTCGATCGCCAACACGCCCGCGCAGGCGGATATCGTCGCCTTCGAGACGACCCTCTACACCACGCAGCTCTTGCTCTTCCAGCCGCAGCAAGGCCTCTTCGCTTTGCTGAACGCCGATGGCGCGCGGGGTGGGCCAGACTACCTCCAGGATACGGTGGCGCCCGCGTTCTTCATCGGGATCAACGATCCCCTGCCGCCTGGCCTGGCTTCAACAATGCGAACTTCGATCTCTTCGCGGCGTGGGAGCCGACGAGCCCTCGCTACCCTTCCCTGCCAGCGAGCGAGCAGGCGATTGGCCGCGGCGAAGCGATCTTCAACAATACTACCTTTGTGATCCATGATGTGCCTGGGTTGAACAGCGTCCTGAGCGATCCGCTCTACAATCCGAGCGATCCCGTCAAGGGGGGGGCAGGACATCGTCGGGGGATGCGCTATCTGCCACAACAACCCGAACGTTGGGAACCACTCGACGTCGCTGCCGATCAACATCGGCGTCATCATGGCGCAGCCAACGAACAACGACGGGTCGCAGAACAACATCCTCGACATCGCGACCCCCCCCCGTCTACACGCTCCAGAACCCCTATAACCGGCGCCAAGGTGGAGGTGACCGACCCCGGGAAGGCCATGCTCAGCGGCAAGTGGACGGACATCGGGAAGACGAAGGGTCCGATGCTGCGCGGCCTGGCGGGGCGCGCACCCTACTTCGCTGTCGGCGAGATCGGCGCGATGACCGGTCTGGACCAGGGGCGCAGGCTGGGCATGGACTGGAGTGCGTTCGCGCGCCGATCACGATCCCCGCGCGCGCTGCACAAATCTGACTCCGGACTGCCCAACTGCGGCGGACGGGAGTAGATTCACCCCATGCCGGAGGTCAAGCCGACGCGAAGGGAGCGCTCTCCGCGCCACGCGAAGCCCGCGTACGCCGCTCCGCTACCCGAACCGTCCGCCGTCGCCCACTGGATGCAGCCGCTCATCGAGGCCCTCGACCGCACGGTCATTGAGAGCATCCACCGCGACCCCTTCCAGCGCGATCCCGAGCTCGTGCGCGAGTTCCTGCCCGCTCTGAGGGCCTGGACCCTCTACTTCGGGGCCGAGGTGCGGGGCTGGGAGAACCTGCCGGCCGCGGGGCCGTACCTCGGGATCGGCAACCACTCGGGTGGCGCCGTGACCAACGACGCCGCCTTCTTCATGGCGCGCTGGATCGAGGAGAAGGGGTCTGAGGCTCCGATCTACGGACTCGCTTACGACCTGCTCTTCGGCCTCCCCGTCGTGGGGAAGCTGCTCCCGAAGCTCGGCATGCTTCCGGCGAGCCCTGAGAACGCGCGCAAGGCGCTGGCGCAGGGCGCCGTTGTCCTCGACTTCCCGGGCGGCGACTACGAGGTCTTCCGCCCTTGGACGCACCGCAACAGGATCGAGTTCGGCGGGCGCAAGGGCTTCATCAAGATCGCGCTCGAGACGGGCGTCCCGGTCGTCCCGATGACGATCCACGGCGCCCACCAGTCGACCTTCGTGCTGACGCGCGGCCGTGAGCTCGCGCACCGCCTTGGCCTCGAGCGCCTGCGCATCAAGGTCTTCCCGCTGATCTGGAACATTCCCTTCGGCCTGACGCCCGCCTACGTCCCGTCGCTGCAGCTCCCGGCGAAGGTCACCGTCCAGCTGGGCAAGCCGCTCGACTGGAGTCGCTACGGCCCCGAGGCGACCGGCGACGCGCGCGTGCTCGAACGCTGCTACAAGGAGATCACGGGCGTGATGCAACGCACCCTCGACGAGCTGGCGCGCGAGCATCCGCACCCGGTGCTCACGCGGCTCAACGAGCTCCGGCCCATCAATGTGTTGCGACGGATCATGGGAAGGCGGAGGGTCGAGTAGATCGCGGGTGGGTTGCGATCACTCTTCTGGCTAGAGCCGGTCTCAAAAATGCCGCAACAGGATGCGGAGGCATCCGAGTTGAACGAAGCCGAGGAAGTGGTGTTGGTCCCAACGATTCGTGTGCCGCCGGTAGTTGAGCAGCCATGCGAACAGGCGTTCGATCTTCCAGCGCCGTACGGAGCAGCGCAGCGTCCGCCCGCCCTGCGTCCGGGGCCGGCTGCGATGCGGAGCGATCAGCTCGATCCGGCGTTCTATCCGCGGAAAGGCGGACCCTGTCCATTCCGAAAACTCGATCGGCTCGCGAACATCTTATTTTTCGCCGGGTGGTTTAACGTGCTTTCGATGCTGCCGTCCGCCCTCTCGACCCTTCTCGCCGCGCTCCGGTGTCTCCTTTGGCACCGAGCCGCGGGATCTTGTAAATGGCGAGACAGGGGGGGGGACTCCGATCTGCCCGACCGGGCCGCCCTGCGCGGGCGGTGCATTCCAACCCTGATCCTCGTCTGGCGCAGCGATTCCGTGCACCCGGTCTCGACGGCACGGCTCGCGGAGCTCCTGCCGAGCGCGGAGCTGCACGTAGCCGGGACGCTCGACGAGGTGCGTGCGTGGTCGGGGCGCATCGCCACGTTCGCGCGAGCCGCCGCCCTAGAGGCCCACCCGTGACGCTCTTCACGCAGGAGTGGGGCAAGGGGCGGCCGGTGATCATGCTGCACCCCCTGGCGCTCGAGTCGACCGCCTTCGGCGGCGTCGCGCGCCTGCTCGCCAGACGCGACGTGCGCGCGATCGCCGCGGATCTCCCTGGCTTCGGCCGCACCCCGGGACCCGACGCTCCACTCACCCCCGCGCGCATGGCGGACCCTGTGATCGAGCTGGCGCGCACCCTCGCGACGCCTCCCGTCGTGCTCGGGATGTCGATGGGGGGACGCGTCGCCCTCGAAGCGGCGCTCTGCGAGCCCGCCGCATTCCACGGCATTGTGCTGGTAGCGCCCTTCCTGCCGTGGCGCAGCAAGGGATCGATGCTCTCGCTCGCGCGATGGATCAGCCCGAAGGCGGCCGAGCGCATTCCGCTCGAGTGGTTCTGGCCGCTGCTCCAGCGCATCTCGACGACGCTCGAAGGCCGTCCCGAGTTCGAGCAAGATTGGCTCGCGCGCGCGAGCGTCCGCGTCGGGTACTACCTCTCGTGCCCGGCCACGCGCGCGCACTTCGTATCGGCGGCGCGCGAGATGGCGCTCGATCCGGCCTTCGGGCCCGATGGCACGTGGACGCGTCTCGAGCGGCTCGCGGTCCCCGCTGCGTTCGTGTGGGGTGAGCGCGACGCATTGATCCCAGCGCCGCACGCCGCGGCGGTCGCGGAGTTGCTCCCGCGCGCCCACCACGTGAAGGTCGCGTGCTCCGGGCACTTCATGAACGGACGCCATCACCTGTGCTTCGAGACCGCGATGGCTTCGGCGGTGCTACATACGTTCGAACCGTCCGATCCGCCCACAGCGGCGCACGCGAGGCACGCGCGCTTCGTGGCCGCGCCCTGTCTTTCCGGCGCGGCGCCGTCGCCTGAAGCTGCGGCCGACGAAGCCACCTCTGCCTGAAGAGAACGACATGCCCCCGCGCTCCTGCTCGCAGTCAGCCGGTCCGAGCGAGTCGGGGCGTCTCTCCGGAGAGGACGCCCTCTTCGTGCACGCCGAGACGCCGTTAATGCCCATGCATTCGCTGGGTATGCTGATTCTCGATCCAGTACCGTCCCTGGTGGCCGCTTCGACCGCGCTCACCTCATCCGCCAGGTGAAGACGCGCATCTACCAGATGCCGCCCTTCCGCCAGCGCCTGCTCGAGGTTCCGCTCAGTCTCCGCGCGTTGAGAAGCAATGCACCGCATCGTCGAGACGTGCTCCTTCACGCCGGCAGCGGCTAAACCTGACCGCCCGGCGATCCGCGGGGAGGACAAAAGCAGCTTACAAGCCAGTGGACCCACGGAGCCAGGGCCTGGGGCAGGCACTCCTGCCAGCACGAGCAGGCCCGTAGCAGGCCCTGGCACAACCATTAACCGCGACGCCGAACGGGGTAGCGCCCCCTTGCGCGTGCGCTTCCGCCCCGGCGCTAGAATCGAGGCATGAGAGCTGCTCCGCTACTCGGTCTCGTCGGTACATTCCTCCTCACGGCCGTCCCCGGCTGCGTAGAGACGCGCACCGACGAGGTCCGCGGCGGCGAACTCTACCGCCGCTACTGCGCCTCGTGCCACGGCGTCGACGGCCACGGCGACGGCTCCCTCGCGGCGTCGCTCAACCAGAAGCCGGCTGATCTCACCACGCTCGCGAAGCGAAACGGCGGCAAATTCGACGAAGCCGCGGTGATGATGACGATCGATGGCCGCCGCCTCGTCGCCCAGCACGGTCCGCGCGTCATGCCCGTCTGGGGAGCCATCTTCGCCGAGCAGCACGTGGGCAAGCCCTTCGCCATGTACGGCGCCACGCTCGATGCGCGGGCGCTGGCAGATTATCTGCGTACGATCCAGACGAACTAGGAGCCCATGAAGAGCCGCGTCGGCGCCCGCACGCCTTTCCACACAAAGGCCCAAGCTCACCGGGCGCTGACCTATGCGCGCTCGCCCTGGATCACGCACACGCGCGCAGGCGTCGCAAAGACCTGAGTCAGCTTGAAACCGGACGCCGCGAACAGATCCCGGAACTCCGCCTCGGATCGCTGACGACCTCCTGCGGCGACCAGCATGTTCACATCGTTGGCCGCGGCGCCGCGGCTCTCGAGTGACTGGTCGATTCGCGCTGGGTAGACGCCCTCGACGATCAGCAGCTCGCCATGTGAGGGCATCGCGGCCCGGCAGTTCTTCAAGATCACAGTCGCACGTTCGTCGACAGACGCGACACGGCGTGGCGTGCCCGAGCGATCCGTCCAAGCATTCCTCGGTCACGCGGACCTGCGGAGCACAGGGCGGTATGCCCAGCTCTCGGGAGAGGCGCTTGTGGGAGTGCTCCGATAACACCGGAAAACGTCGAAATAAATTGCAGAGTTATGGCGTCCCCAACGGGATTCGAACCGCCTCCGAAGTCCTCTAACCCGGATTATTCACGAAGGTTGAAAGTACGAAGGCCCCAGATGCGCTAGAAACGGGTTGCGACACCAGTTTCACACACACCCAGAGGCCTTCGTGAGCACCGACTCTACCACACAGTCTGTCTTGTTCCCGCAGCTCTTCTCTCGCCAGACCGTGGTCGCGAAGTTCGACCAGGAGCACAGCAGCTCGGACGGTGGCGCGTTGCTGCTCAAGGCCGTGGACGAGCAGCTCGGCCTGTCGCAGGGGCTGGCCGCATGCCTTTGCGACCGGCGTCAGCCGGGCAAGATCCGACACGAGATCGAGGAGCTGCTGCGCCAGCGGACCTTCGGGATCGCCTGCGGCTACGCGGACGGGAACGA
>DATFYN010000234.1:0-2925 GCA_035315025.1 Myxococcota bacterium | reverse complement strand
CGAAGGGCCCGGTCGGCTTCGTTGTCCCCGGTCTTGTTCTAATCACCTTCCGCCTCTGGGCAGGCCCGCGCGAAGCGATCCGGAGAATCTACTCGGGGCGCAATGCCCTCCTCTTCGCCGCACTGGTGGCCCCCTGGTTCGTCGCGGTCTCCTATCTCCACCCGGACTTTCCGTACTATGCCGTCGTCCACGAGTCGATCCTCCGCTACACGACCAACACGTTCTACCGCCCGCAGGGCTGGTACTTCTTCATCGGCGTCCTGCTGAGTGGTTTCCTGCCCTGGAGCATCGTCCTCATCGAAGCGACGGCCCGTGCCTGGACGGGTCGGGCGCACCTAGCGGAGGTAGATCGTCTCTGGTTTTCCTGGCTGCTCGTCGTGCTCGTCTTCTTCTCCTTCTCTCATTCGAAACAAGCCGGCTACATCCTGAGCGCGGCCGTACCGGTCGGAGTGCTCGTCGCCAAGTGGTTCGATCCCGCGGACGAGGACGCGGTCTCCGAATCCGGGGCGGCGCTGATTCGACGTGGCTGCATCGCACTCGCCGCCGTTACGGCCACCCTGGTCGTCGCGCTAGCGGCGCTCGGATCGCTTCGTGAGATGCGCAACCGGGTCGGGCAGCTGATCCCCGCTCTGGTGCCGGAGCTGGCGCCTCGCATCTGGATCGTGGAGCTGGGCCTCTGTCTCGTGGTGGGCCTGGTGGTTATCGCGGCGCGGAGTCAGAGCCGCCGCCTCGCCTTCACGGCGTTCGTCGGCTCGCCGCTCGTCCTCGCCACGTTGTGGTTCGGGCCCTGGTCCCGCATCGCCGAGGAGCGTTCGTCGCGGGAGCTCGCAGCCGCCGTCGGTGCGCTCGCGCCCGATGCCGACGTGGCCTGCGTATGGTGCTTCCCAACTGCGCTGCCCTTCTACCTCGGTCGGACGATCACCGTGGTGAGCGAGAGGGGAGGCGAACTCACCAGCAACTACCTGTTGTATTCGCTCGAAGAGGGCCACGAGTGGCCGGAGACTCTCGTCCGCGACAGCGACGCCGAGAGCTGGCTCGCCAGCCGGAGGAGGCCGGTCTTCGTGATCGCCCCCGCGCGACATGGAGGCGAGACCAAACTCCGAGCCCTGGTCGAAACGCGCGGAACACAGGTTCAGGAGGTCATTCCGGGGTTCGTGGGTGCTCTGATACCTGTCGGACCGAATCCGTGACAGGCGAAGCCGGCCGCCGGGACGTCATCTCCGCGGGGCCACCTGCACCCGCGTCCTCCGTCTTCCTGTCGCCCGCGGCCGCCCAGACCACCAACGTCGCGATCGCGAAGCCGAGGAAGCTCCCCATCACCGCGCAGTAAGGATAGTGCGCGGCGACGTACACGCGCGAGAGCGCATGGAGCGCCGCCCACGAGAAGAGGATCACCTTGAGAGTCGGTCGCCGCACCACCCACATGAACGGGGTCAGCATCGCGAAAAGCGCTGCCGCATGACCCGACACGTAGGAAGTCCCGTGCCGCACGTATTCGTCCTCGACGATGTGCAGCGCTGCGTTCCACGCGGCGTTGGGTTTCGCTAAAGGCCGCGGCCGCTGGACGACGAGCGGTCCCAGGAAGTGAAGCGATATCTCCACGAGGACGATCGAGACCACGGTCAGCCAAAACGCGCGGCGAAGTCTCGCCAGGGTCTCTCCGGGCAGGCGGCCATACGTACCGCCCGCCCACCATAGCCCCGCGATCACGAGGAGCGAGGCGATGACGGGCGCGGCGCGGTGCGTGTAGGTGGGAACTAGCCACGCTGCGAGCGCCAGCGCGATCACGCACCCTAGGACTCGCAACGAGATCTCGAGCGTTTGAGCGGACGCCCAGCCGCGCTCGAGAGCCTCGGCCCCGAGGCCCCAGAGCGAGAGGACCGTGGCTACGTAGGGAACAGAGAAGTCCGTCACTAGGATCATGAACGCGTCGAGCCCCGGTGTGCGCGAGCTCCCATTCACAGCGAGGAGAAGAGAGCGGTCGATCCCGTCGTGGAACTGGAACGACCCTGCCCACACGAGCAAACAGATCAGCACGGTTCCCAGCGCGATTTCCAAGGTCGCCTTCACGGGCCTGCACGCTAGGGGGGCAATATGAAGAACTGAGGAGCGTCCACTCCCATCCCTGTGGTCCGCAATTATCCGACTGGGCCGGTTGATGCCGCTCGGATCGCGTATGGCATGATGAATCCGTGATCGCCCTCGTTCAAATCTTCCTGCGGTTGCTCGCCGACGCCGTCGCCTTGGCCGCCCTCGTGTTCCGGCCGCGGCTTGCCACGTCCGCCGAGATCTTGGTCCTCCGGCGGCAGCTCGCTCTATTCAAGGAGCGCGGCGTCAAACCGCGGCGCATCGATGCCGCAACGCGGATCAGCCTGGCGGCACTGTCTCGCCTGTGCGATTGGCGCGTCTGCCTGACGTTGGTTCGTCCGGAAACGGTGATCCGCTGGCAGCGGGCAGGTTGGCGTCTCTTCTGGCGGTACAAGGCCCGACCAGGGCGCCCGCGCATTCCCGTGGAGCTTCGCCAGTTGATCCGGCGCATGGCGAACGAAAATCCAACGTGGGGCCAGGAACGGATTGCCAATGAGCTTCTGCTCAAGCTCGGCCTGCGGGTATCGCCGCGTACCGTTCGCAAGTACATGCCGAAGCCCCGGCCGGGACGACCGCGCGGCGACCAACGCTGGTCCAGGTTTTTGCACAATCATCGCAGGCGATCATCGCTTGCGATTTTCTTGTCGCGGTCACCGCAACCTTCCGCCTGGTCTACGTGTTGGTCGTAATGCACCATGGCTCGCGCCGGCGACTGCATCTGAACGTCGCGACCTACCCGACCGCCGCCTGGACTCTCCAGCAGCTGCGGGAGACGATGGGCTTCGGCGGCCCCTATCGATACCTGCTGCATGATCGAGATTCAATCTTCTCGATTTA
>DATFYN010000233.1:0-12158 GCA_035315025.1 Myxococcota bacterium | reverse complement strand
CGGTTCGGGCGGTATCGCGGAGGGCTTCGATCTCAGCCCCTAGGGTTCCCGTGCTGGCGAGAGAGACCAGTGCGGTCGCGACATGTGCGGGGGGTTCTTCGCAGACCTCCGCCCACTCGTAGGGGAGCTGTTCTCCCGTGCGCAGGTTTGACGCCACGGCGAGTACGGCTTGATACGCTGCTTCATCTTCCTTCGTGAAAAGCCACGGCGGATCTTTGTGCCTCATTGCGTGCCCTCCGGCCCGTCCCCACGAGCCGCTGTCCGAACCGCCCGATGCCGGACTGCCACTCTACAGTTTAGGCGGGCGGTTGCGGAAGCCCTTGCCGATGCGCGCGAGCTGTACGGGGGCGGTTTTGGTTGGTTCATGGGAGTCAATACCGGTCGCGAGTGGGATGTCCTTCGCGTCCAAGATCTGAATCGCGTGCTCGTCGTAGTGGGACCTGTGAGCGTTTCGGTATTGGGGGCTGTGGTGCCCCCACCGACGCCTGCTGCTTCCAGCCCTTTCCCTTCATGCAGAGCACAAACACCACGTCCTGATCCGGCCCCGCCGCTGTCAAGCTCCGCGATAGACAGTCGGATGTGTCACGATAAAACTGCGCTTCGTCGGAACCGGCGGTGCTGGTCCACACAACCTCTGACTCAGCTGAGTCCAACGGTGGGCGCAGGCAAGTGCCGTCGCCGCGAGTCCTAGACCCATCGGGAGTCCCCCCGGCTTTGCCGGGGAGGCAGTCGAAGTTTGACAGTTCCGGGGCCGCGTCCGCTCACTCGGTAGCCGAACTGGTGGCCGTGCAAGATGATCCATGGGCTTCTTCACCTCGCGCGGACTCTCCGCCGGCGACGGCGGGGCGACACGCGTGGTCCGTTCGACCTGCTGCGTTCCCGGAGGGCGTGTTCGATCTGCCTGGCGAAGATCAAGCGCGCCGCCTCGCCGGCGAGGGGGCGAAGCGCATCCAGCGCAGCGCTGATCTCGCCAGGGGCGCTGCTTCGCCCGAAGCCTCGGCCCGCTCGCCTCGAAAAGTGGTCGACTAGCTCGCGAGCCGCCGTCCTTATACGCCGCCGAAGGATGTCGCCGGCGCGAACCGCGGTCTCGATGTCGACGCCGCTCGCTTGAAGCGCGAGCGTCACCCTGAGCAGGCCAGGGCTCGCGATCCGGTACGACGGCGCCGGGCCCGTCTGGGCGCGCTGCACGACACCGAAGTCGATGAGCGACGCGATCGTTCCCGGCGGCCGCCTACCAACGAGTTCCTCCAGCTCGTCTTGGCCCACCGTCCGTGGACGGTCGTCGGACCACGGCTTCTCCAGACTGTCGCCGAGGCCGAGGCAGCCGCTCAGCAGACGTGCGTCCTGGGAATCTTCCCGGAGCAGATGGCGCACCGCGCGCAGGCTGAGACCGCGATCCTGCAGCTCGCCGATGAGGCGCAGCCGCTCGATGTGCCGATCGTCGTAGAGTGCCACCCGCCCCCGTCGCGCCGGCCGCGGGAGCACGCCTTTGAACTGGTAGAAGCGGATCGTCCGGCTCGGTACGCCGGTGGCGAAGGCCAGCTCGTCCACGGTGTACCCGCGGAGCGCTTCGGAGACGGGCTTGCGGACGGCTCTCTCAGTCCTGGCGAGGGACGCCGACCGCGGGATTCTCGACACGTGCGCACGAATAACTGTTACAGTTACTACTGTCAAGATAGGGCCGGCCGATCGGTCGGGGGAGGGGCCGACCCGAGGACGCAGTGGGAGGGTCTCCATGAAGACGCAGGCGGGACACGAGCTCGAGGCGGCCGGCGGGTCACCCTACCGGGGCTGGCGTGCGTCGTTGAACCGGTTGATCTGGCGGGCCCACATCTTCACCGTCGGCGCGCTGGTCGTTTGGGTCGAGAGGGCTCGGCCCAACCGGGGCTATGGCGGTCGGCTCTTCGCCGCGTCGTCCAGGCTCACGAACCGGCTCATCGGCGCGCGGGTCGAGGTGATCGGGCTCGACCGGCTCGACCCGGACCAGGCCTACGTCTTCACCCCCAATCACCGGAGCCACCTCGACATCACCGCGCTGATGGCGGCGCTCCCGGCGGTGCGGTTCGCGGCCAAGCGCGAGCTGTTCGACGAACCAGTGCTCGGAAGGGCGATGCGGGCACTCGGCATGATCCCGATCGATCGAGACGATCCGGCGCTCGCTAAGCGGACGCTCGACGAGGCCGCAGCGAAGCTCGGGAAGACCGTCTCGGTGGTGATCTTTCCGGAGGGCACCCGCGCCCCCGCCGGGCAGATGCTCCCGTTCAAGGGGGGCGCCTTCGTCTTCGCGATCCATCAGCAGGTCCCGGTCGTGCCGGTCGCGCTCCACAATACGGCGCACGTCATGCCGGCTCATGGATACCTCACCATCCTCGGCGGCCGCGTTGTCGTCGAGATGCTCCGCCCGATCCCGACCGTCAGCCTCACGCTCGAGGACCGCCACCGCTTAAAGGATCAGGTACGCGCGGCGCTGGTCGAGGCCCTCCGTCCGGAAGACGGCGGCGTCGGCGATCGACGCGACTTGGGCTCCTTTGCCGGCCACGCGTTCGGCGTGCACACAGGCAACGTGGCATCCCGGACCCCTCAAAAGTGGATTCGGCCGTCGAAATAGGGGGCGGTACACCCATTATGACGGCCAACTGAAGCGGGTGTCTTGCTTGCGGCGTAAGTCAAGCACGGATGTCCCGCCCCGCCGATAACCTCAACGTTTTCTATGTGAACCAGGTTTTCGGAAACGCCAGGTGATCTGTCCGATGGGAGACTCGGTGGTGACCCGCTTCGGTCGTACGTCTTGGGCCTGGGCGGCGTAGTTTCAGGGTTGCCTACGCCGTCGTGCCGATCTCGCCGTAGAAAGCAGCGCCGGCAGGTACTTAAGTCGCCAGCGTGAATGCGAAGCATTATCCAGGCGCCGCGCCTGCACGCCCGGACCAGGTCCGCGACTGGTGTCACCGCTGAGCCGAGCACTCCTCCCATCACGAGCAGGCCCGTGCCAAGAGACTCGCGAGACGAAAACCAATGTTGCCTTCCCATCGACGGATCGAGGTCGCCAGGGTGCGACGCTGCGAGGTCGTCGACGCAGCTTGACCGGTAATCAACGATTTCGACACCGACGCGATTTACGGGAAGAACAGATACCCGCCTCGCATTGGCGCTCAGGAACGATGCCCGATGAGTATTGGCGAACCACACCATTCACGCGAAACCCGCCTGCTCAGATCGTGACGGCGTGGCCATCGAAGCTCGTGAACTGGAAGGTCGGCGACTGGTTGTAGCTCGCCTTCTGCTCCTCGAGGATCGTCTTGGCCACGTACTCGCCGAGGCGCAGCGACCGGTAGTAGTCCGTGAGCCAATGGATGCCTGCGCCGTTGCGTCCGATTGCCACGTTCGCGGCGAGCTTTTGGAGCTCGCCTCCGAGCGTGAGCGCCGGGCCCCCATACGGCAGCAGCGCCGTTCCGTCGGCGCTCGGCTCGACGGGGGGTCCGGGAGCACGTAGAGCTCGTCGAACCAGGCCCGAGCACCGTGACGCAGGCGCCGGCCACGGTGGCGTGACCGGACCCATAGGACGGATGCGTGGGCGAGCCCTCCGGGAAGGCCTGGGGCAGTAGGAAGGTCCCGTACTTCCGGCGGACGGCGTCGAGCGCCGCCGAACTCAGCACTTCGGGATCGATCGGGTAGCGGGCGGCGCCGGTCATCTGGTTGTGGACGAGCCCACCGAAGGCCTCGGGCCGCATGCGCCGGTGCACGAACCACTTGTGGAACCAAACCGCCTTGAGCGCGCGCGTCGAGACCTCGCACACGAGGGCCAGTAGATGGGGCGGTCCCCAGTCGACGAAGCCCTCGCAGCTCTTCGAGACGACGGAGGGGATGCCCGGCTTGAAGGGCGCGGCCATGCCGAGCAGGATGAGACACGCGTTCAGGTAGGCCTGATACAGGGCGTCCTGGTGCACCCAGGCCGCGAGATCCCGGAAGTACCGGAGATGGCGCGGCACGGGATCCAGCACGTCCGTGCCGCGCGGATCCGCGCCGTTCTGCACGTTCAGCCAGCTCGGGTAGTCGGTCATGTGATCGATGTCCGGTAGCGCCGTCACGCTCGTCTGGCGAATGCGCTGGGCGCCATAGGGCACGCCGGTAAAGGAACTGCGAGATGAACGGCCCGACCTCGCAGCCGGCTTCGAGGCCGCGGAAGATCGTGACGGGCGAGACGCGCCCTCCCACCTTGCGCCCGCGGTAGTCGGAGAGCTGATTCAGGTCGTCTGCCGCCTGCGCGACGAGCGGGCTCGACCCGAAGTCCGAGAAGCGCACGTCCCGGCAGAGCGCCATCCAGTAGAGCTCGACCGCTTCCCCCGAATGCTCGGGGCCGTCCATGCGCGGGGCCGGCGGGAAGGCGGTGTGGTGGGAGTCGCAGCCCTCGAGGTCGAAGGCCAGGCCGGCCTGGGCGCTGGTAAGACGGCGTCCGAGGCCGAGCACGATCTTGTCGAAGTCGCTGTTCTGGCCCGTGCGCAGCGCCTTCAGGAGGGAGCGGTAGGCCCGCAGATCGACCTCGCCGAGCGCGTCGTGCGGCAGCGCCTTCGAGTAGTTCGCGATGAAGCCGGGGTAGTCCTCCTCCTCGCCGTTCGCGCGGTGCGTGAACACCGGGCGCGCCGCGGCGAGGGTCGCGGCGCCGACGCGGTAACGGAAGGATTCGAGCCCGCGGTTGTCGCGGCTCGGAACGGCCACGGCGTCCGGCACGGCCCGCGTGCCGTCGTCGGCACGTGCCTCACGCCCGGCGAGCGCCAGCGCCCCGAGGGCCATGGCGCCAGTGCTTAGGCCGCGCAGGAGCGCGCGGCGGTCGAGCTCGAGGTCGAGGACGTGCGCGCGACGGCAGTCGCTCGCGGTGTCGGCGTCGTCGGCGGTATCGGTGTTCTCGGCGTGCGAGGGGGCTGGGAGGCGGCGCGCCATGGGCTCCTGCTCCTGCATCGGCTCGACTTCGCGGCGTTCGGCGCGAGGCGTCGACTCCGTGTCTCTCTGCTCCCCCTCCCCCGCGCGGATCCTACCACGGCAGGGCGCTCCATCGGGAGGCAATCACGGCCTCCCGTCACCGCCGTGCGCGCCCGCGAGCACGAGGAGGTGACGTACTTCTAGGACGGAGACCTGTGGCTTCCGAAAATGTCATCGGTCACCGTTCAAGCCGCCATCCGCTCGTATCGATGATGAAGTCCGCCCACCTCAGGGAATGCGATGATGCGCCCAATCGCATCTGGTGGCGAAGAGCGAGGACCTCAGCATGGAACGCCACTCGCGCCAGAGAAGAGAGCGGAACCGGGCAAGAAGAACCGTGAGGGTAGGGGGCATCGTCAATGCAGCTTGACCGGGTCCGTCAAAAACATCAATGATTTCGACTCCGACGCGATTTACGGCTACGACACCCCGCGAGGCCACCCACACCGCGGATGTGAGCGGTATCACCCGTCGCGCTTTCACCTGCACCGATGGAAATGGGACGAAACTCGCAAGGGTGGCCATCCGGCGAGGGGGTTTCATGAAGGACGGGCGAACGCGTCGAGTACCGCAGGAGAGGGGCGAGCGGCGGGATGCCTTCCTCGCGACGCATACCGCATCCATCCTCTACGCGTCCGGGCCGCACGCCGGGAGCGAGATCGCGCTCGAGCGCGAGCGGATCCGCCTGGGGCGCGGCACGGGTGTTGACGTCCTAGTCGACGACGCCTCGGTCTCGCACGAGCACGCCGATCTCGAGCTCACACCGACGGGATATCGCATTCGTGACCTCGGCAGCACAAACGGCATCCGCCTGAACGGCGCCAAGGTGACAGCTGCGGAGCTCAAGCACGGGGACCGCGTGGTGCTTGGCTCGGTCGAATTCTGCTACGTCGTCGAGCCGCGAAAGAGTACCCCGCCGACCCACTCCGTGCGCGAGGGCTAGCGGTCGCTCCTCCGCGGGCGCCGCGGTCTCGCCATGGCTGTGAGCGGGCCTCGCACGATCGGAAGCTTCGCGATCGAACGCGAGCTGGGCGCTGGCGGGATGGGTCTCGTCCTCTTGGGCCGGCACAGTGCTCTTGACCGCTTGGCCGTGTTGAAGCGGCTCCGACCAGAGCTCTCCGCCAGCGAGGAGTTGGTGGAACGCTTCGCGCGCGAAGCGCGAGCCGCCGCCGCCGTGCACCATCAGAACGTGGTCGCAGTCTACGACTGGATCGGCCTGCGCGGCGAGCACTACATCGCCCAGGAGTACGTGGACGGCGTCGATCTGGGCGCGGCCCTTAAGCAGGTGGGGCGCTTCCCGTGGCGGGTGGCCGCGTTGGTCCTGCTCGAGCTTGCGCGCGGCTTGGAGGCAATCCACGCGCGTGGCACGGTACACAGGGATCTCAAGCCCGCGAACGTACTCCTCGGTCGAGCTGGCGAGGTGAAGATCGCGGATTTCGGAATCGCCATCGAAGCCGCAAGCGACGGTCTCACGCGGCCGGGTACGACCCTCGGCACGCCGCCCTACATCGCCCCCGAACAGCTTCTCGGCGAGCGCGCCGACGCGCGCAGCGACCTCTTCGCGCTGGGAGTCGTCCTCTACGAAATGCTGGCCGGTGCGCCGCCTCACCGGGAGGCGGGGGCGGGCGAGATGCAGGCGCTCCTCACGCGCCTCCAGCGTGAGCGTTACGAGCCCATCCGTAAGGTCGCTTCCGACGTGCCGCGCTGGCTCGCGCGTCTCGTACGTAGTCTGCTGCGCGGTAAGCCGCGGGCCCGCCCCGCCTCCGCCCAGCGCGTGCGTCAGACGCTCGAGCGGCGGCTCGCCGCGTTTCCTGCGGAAGCGAAGCTCGAGCTTGCGAGCTAGCTCTGGGGAGAGGGGATATTTCGGCCTCGCGAGGGCGACACCGTCGTGCTGCCGAGTGAAACGCCGAGCGACGCTCACGCGCGTCGCTGGCGCCGCACCGCGCTGGCGGCCGCCGTCGTCTGTGTTCTCGCGGCCATGGCGACATCTTTGCTCCAGAACCAATCCCGCGGCTTCGTCGAACGGATGTGGACCTTTGCGGCTTCGCAGGTTACTTCGATAATGAGCTCCGCCCCCGCTCTGGCTCGTCTTCGCTTCCAGCTTGACGAGCCCATCGCGATCGGCATCGACGGCGGTACACCTTCTCCGCTGGAGAACGGCGCTGAGCGGGAACTCGCTCCGGGAGCCCACACGCTCGTCTTCGAGAGCTCAGCTGGCGCACGCTCCCACGCGGTGGTCAAGCTCAACCCCGGGGAGTCCCGAACCATTCGGCCCAGCCTTTCCGGGCCGCCGGATCCGCGCCGCTAGAAGCAAGTGCCACGAGCGGTCGACCTTTTCCTCCAATCTGTTGGACAGCAAAAGACGTGTACCTCGCTCACCCTCTTGACGTGCAAGAGAGCCGCTTCACCTTGCCCGTCGCTCACGCCACCCCCTTCGACCCGGCCCCCCGAGCCGTTCCTTGCGACGCCCTCTTGAGGATTCTGCGCCTCACCTGCACGACCTCACTCTCGCGCCCATTTCCCCGCGACCGCTTAGGCGGTTTGGAGCAGCCCGAGCGTCCAGACGCCGATGTCGACGAGAACGTGCACGATGTACGGCGGCAGCATTCCGCGTCCCGCCCGTCTTAGCCATCCGAGGACCAGGCCTAGGAGCGCAGTGATCAGGACGCCTGAGACGCCGGGCTCGGTCGAATTGAAATGAAGGGTCCCGAAGGCGATCGCCTGCAAGACTATCGGAAGTATCCCACCACCCAACCACGCGTCCAGTGCGTTCATCAAGATTCCGCGGTACATCGACTCTTCCACCGCCGCATTGAGCACGGCGATCCCGATGCCGACGGCAAAGAGCGCGGCAGGGTTCATTCGATGCGACCCCATCACGGGCTGATGGCTGAGATCAGGCCGGATGGTCACGAAGTAGAGGATGAGTCCAATAACGGACAGAATCGCGAGAACCGCCAGTGCAGTCCAGAGAAATGGGCTGAACTGTCCGACACGTAACCATCCGAGACTGCCGCTCAGACTCGGGACAGACCAGACGACTGCTATGTACGCGACCGGCATGATCATATAGATCACGGTGAAGGGCGTTGGGGTGACGAATCGCGCGATCAGGGGAGACGCCGCTGCCGTGAATGAGAAAGAAACACCAACAGCGCGATAGAGACGGCGGTTGCGTCGCGCGATGCGATCGCCGCCACCAGAACCACTGCGCATAGCAACAAGATGACGAAGCCCATCAAGGATCCGCCCCTCATGATCAATGCCGTGAGATCGGCACCGGTAGGAAGGACCGCAGACAACGGGATCGCGATGAAGAGCCCCGCACTCATCATGATCGCTGCGGAGGCGGCGCGCCGACTCCGGCCGGGTTCAGGAATCGGACCGAGAACTCGAGCGCGACCAATAGCGGAGGCTTCGTCGCGTGAGGTGTCCATTGGTCTCTCCCTTCCGACGGTTCTCCCCGAGTCCACGTTCGCGAGTGGGTCATTGGCCAGTGGCGGCCGAGCCCTCACCCGCCTCTCAGTGCTTCGGCCCCGCTCTGCCTGACCGACGGATCACGGCCGACGGCGGAGCGCCCTCGAGAGGATCTCATGCGCCACTCTGCCGACGGGTAGATCTTGCTCGTCGGCCATGCGCCGGAGAACATCAAAGTCTGAGTCGACGAGCATCACAACCAGCATCACAACCACCCGGTTGCGTCTTACCGACCCGGCCTCGGCCGCGAGCTCGAGGCCCTTGGGATTGATCTTGTGGTGCTGGATCAGTCGATCGACATCAGCACGCCCGCCGGTCGGCTCCTCTTCCATGTGCTCGGATCAATCGCTGAGTTCGAGCGCGATCTGATTCGCGAGCGGACAGCGGCGGGGATGCGGGCTGCGAAGCGAAGGGGCGCGAAGATTGGACGCCCCGAGGTTTCCATCGATCGCGTGGCCCTGGTCCAGGGAATCCGCGAAGGTACATCCGTCTCCGAGGTCGGTCGGCGCCTCGGCGTCGCTCGGTCGACCGTGCGCAAGCTCGTCTCGGGAGAAGTGGCGAAAAGGGTCGTTGTCAGCGAGCCCAAAACGGCAACGGCGGCGCGGGTCGTTTCGGGCGGCTGATCTCTGGCGAAAACCGACCGGTTTCTGCCAGGCGAAATGGCAGACAGGACCGAGGCAGCAGTCTCCGCAGCTGCGCGACGCGTCGACGCCGTCGCGGGGGTGCGGCAGGGTCCAGCCTCTCGGCTCCACGCCGAGCCGCACACAACCACGCCCCCCCCGACCCTGGTCCGAGAGCCGGGAGTCTCCCATCGGTGGTAGCGGGGGCCCGCTACATCCAATGCGACGCCCGATCGAGGCGGGCGGGGGGCGTGGCACTTGCAGCGTAGGTCCACTGCGCCGAAAACCCCTGCGTTCCCCCCCGTGAACCAAGTTTTCGAAAGCGAGAAGATGTTCGGTCAGCTGTACCCCGCGATCTTCATCGCCCGCCTCATCCACTCGGCGATGCCGCCGGGGGACGACTGACGGGCCCGTCCTCTGGCGCGGGACTGCCTGCGAGCCAGCTCTGCAGCAGCGTCCAGGCCACGGCGAGGCTCGCCGCGCCGACGAACATCCCCGTGAAGCCCCACGCGAGCAGCCCGCCGAGCACGCCCACGAAGAGCAACAGCGTGGAGAGCCGCGCCGTTCGCGCCATGATCATCGGCTTCACCAAGGTGTCCGCGCCCTGGACGACGAGGATGGACCAGATCGCCACGAAGAGCGCTCTCCCCGTCTCGCCCTGCCACACGAGCCACCCAACGAGCGGTACCGACACCACCAGGGAGCCAACCTGGAGCAACGCGCAGACGAAGATCAGGAACGCGAGAAACGTGGCCGCTGGGAGACCGGCGAGCGCGTAGCCGATCGCCGCGAGGATCGCCTGCAGCAGCGAGGTTCCCACGACGCCGAGCGCCACGCCCATCAGCGCGCGACCCGCGACCTCCAGGCCGTCGAGACCCTGGCGCCCCCCGATGTTGAACGCGAAATCGCGGAGCAGCCTGCGGACCGGCGGCCCGGTCGCGAGGAGCGCCCCCGCGATCAAGATACCGAGCACGACCTCCACCATCGCTCCAAGGAGCGCCTTCGTGTGCTCGAGCGCCCATTCGCCGATCGGGACCATGGTGCTCTTGTAGTGCTCCAGAAGCGCGGGCAGATCTTGATTGGCCCGCTTCCACGCATCCTCCAGCTGGGCGCCGACGAACGGCACGCGCTGCAGCTCGGCGGGCGGAGGCGGCAG
This sequence comes from Myxococcota bacterium, assembly GCA_035315025.1. Taxonomy (GTDB): domain Bacteria; phylum Myxococcota_A; class UBA9160; order UBA9160; family UBA9160; genus UBA9160. The sequence continues at coordinate 1,931 of DATFYN010000233.1, read as the reverse complement.
CCCGCGCTCGATCAGGCCCCGGGCCGCGTCGCTGACGATGGGAGCGGCCTCGCGCACGCTTCCGCTCAGATAGAAGACCGGAAGCGCGAGCCCAACGAACAAGCCGAAGCCCACCAAGAGGGCCGCGAGCCGGCGCCGACCTCCCAGTGCGAGGGTCAGGCGCTCCGCCACGGGCCACGTGGGCACCGCGAGGATCGCCGCCCAGGCGAGCGCCCCGAGGAACGGCGCAAGGACCCGGAAGGTCAGGGCGACGAGCACCGCGAGCGCGAGCAGCGCGAAGGCGTACTCGACGACCTGCCGGCGCTCCGGGACCGGAGAGGAAGCAGTCAAGAAGGGACCCCCGAACACGCGCCGGTGGGATTCGCGGCGACCGGTCGGGAGCATCTTGACGCGTTCACGCTCCCAGCTCCAGCGAGACGAGCGCAGCGCTGCGACGCCCTCGCCGCGGAGGGGGAGGAGCGCGGCGTTGAAGCGGGCGCGCGTCGGATCGATCCTGGGAACCTTCGTGCCACGCCCCGACGACGCCCCTCTCGTCCTCGACATCGAACTCGGAGTCCGCGTCAGCCTGATCGGACGCCGACCTTTGCGCGAGCGGATCTTCGTCGACAATGGCAGCGAGTTTTCTGGCCTTGGCACGCATGATGTTCAGCCCACCGAAACCTCAACGTTTTTCATGTGAACCAGATTCTTGGAAACGATAGGGGGCGCTACACCCGCTGCGACGCCCAATCGAGGCCGGTGTTGCACTCGCGGCGTAGGCTAGGATCACGCTGTCCTGTGCGAGGGAAACCTCAGCGTTCTGGACATCCACCAAGCTCTCTCCGCCACCCAGGCCATTCGCATGCGACACACGTCCTTGATGGTCGAATCTAGCCGACTTCATGGGAGGACGCTATAATCATGGCCATGACGCCAAGTCAAATGGCCAGGAGGTTAGGAGGATGGCTAAGCGTGAGGTCCCGGTTGGAGACTTCCGGCAGCGGGCCACCGAGCTCGTTCGCCATGTCGAGGAAACGAAGGAAGCCATCACGATCACGCGCCGGGGCGTACCGGTCGCGGAGCTCCGCGCGGTGACCGTCGATCCCAAGGCCTTGCTCGGATCGGTCACGTACCTGGATCCCGACCTCACCCGGCCCGTCGTCCGGACCGAGGACTGGGAGGCCGCTTCGTGATCGTGCTCGACACTGCCACATGGATCTGGCGCGCCAGCGATCCGAAGCGGCTCACGACGAGCGCACGGCGCGCAATCGACGAGGCCGAGCGCGCGCTCGTGAGTGCGATCAGCGTCTGGGAGGTCGCGATGCTCGTCGCGAAGCGACGCATCCAGCTGGACCGCCCCGTCGAGCAGTGGGTCAACATCGCGCTCGCGCTGCCGGGAATCCAGCTCGCGCCGCTCGAGCCGGCCATCGCAGTGCGGAGCACGAAGCTGCCCGGCGAATTCTATCCTGACCCGGCCGACCGCATTATTGTCGCGACTGCTCTCGAGAACGCGGCGCGGATCATCACGCCGGATGAGAGAATCCGTTCTTATCCGCACATCCAGAGTACTTGGTAGGGCGGAGCACTGGGCGGCGAGGCCGACGATGCCCGCCGAGAGCAGCGGAGGAGCGGTCAGGGGCCCCGACACGCGACTGCCGGCGGGGCTTCCGCGCCCTCCTCGGGGATCGGCGGATGAGCGTGGCTCCCCATCCGGATCGGGGATTCCAGGTGGAGGGTCTCTTGGAGCTCCCCTTAGAACCAGAACGAGTCGCCGGAGGAGGGGACCTCACGGCGACTCGACGCGCATGTTTGGTAGCGGGGGGCCGCTACATCCAATGCGACGCCCGATCGAGGCGGGTGTCGCACTTGCGGCATAGGTCCAGTGCACCGAAAACCTCAACGTTTCCTGTATGAACCAACTTTTCGGAAACGACCGGTCACGCAGAACGCCG
>DATFYN010000232.1:0-5209 GCA_035315025.1 Myxococcota bacterium | reverse complement strand
GCTGCGGAGCGACGTGCCTGTGGGCTGCTTTTTGTCCGGGGGCGTGGACTCGACAATCGTGACGGCGCTTGCCGTACGCGAGGCGGGCCCGCTTGACACCTTCTCCGCGCGCTTTCCCGAGTGGCCGCTTCTCGACGAGGGCGAGCATGCGCGGGCCGTAGCGCGGAGCCTCGGAACCCGCCATCACGAGGTGCCGCTCGCTGCGCAGGATGTGTTGGGCGCCGCCCCGGAGCTGCTCGATGCCATCGACGAGCCATTTGCCGATTCTTCGCTCCTCGCCGTGAGCCTGCTGTCACAGGTTGCACGCCGCTTTGTCACGGTGGCGCTTTCGGGCGACGGCGCCGACGAGTTGTTCGCTGGCTATCGCCGCTACCAGTCGGCGCGCTGGCTAGCCCGCTGGCGACGCGTGCCGACTCCGCTGCGCGTCTGCGTTGCTGAGCCGATGCTGCGGTGGATGGTCGAGGATCGCGGCACGCGGCGCGGGGAACTCGTCCGCCGCGCTCGGAAGCTGATGGCGTGCGCGGAGTTGGGCCCGGACGCGCAGGCGCTCGCACTCGCGCGCCTTTTCGCAGCCGAACAGAAGGGACGTCTCGTTCCGTGGATGGGAGACGCCATGGAAGCGGGGCTCCACCGGATGCGAGATTTGCGCGCGATGGCCTGTGGGCGGGATGAGCTCGATACGCGCCTGCGCGTGGATCTCCTGCTCGGCCTCCCCGACGACATGCTGACGAAGGTGGACCGCGCAAGCATGGCGCACGGTCTTGAGGTGCGCGTCCCGTTCCTTGATCACCGGGTCGTGGAATACGCCGCCGCGCTGCCCTCAAGGCTCAAACTCCGCGGCGCCCGGTCGAAGATCGCACTTCTCGAGGTCTTCGGCGCAGAGTTGCCCGCGAGGGTGAGACGCCGTGCGAAAGCGGGCTTTGACGCCCCGATCGGTGCGTGGCTGCGGGGTCCGCTGCGCAGTCTCGTGCGGGACACGCTCGCACCTGGCCCCGTGGCGCGCGCGGGCTGGCTTTCGACCGAGGCCGTGCAGGAACTCATCCTCGATCACGAGACCGGACGCGCGGATCACGCCTGGCGCGTGTGGAGCTTGCTCGTGCTGCAGCGCTGGCTTGAGCGCTGGGCGGATCCCCGGGCAACCCCCCGCCCGGCGAACGTTCAACCGTCGGTAGCAGCCTGATTTACGCGGGTGCGCGCAGAGCGCGACGCCCCGGAGATGGTATGCGGATCGCACACGTCGCAAACACGGACTACTTCTGCGCATTTCTTCTGCGCGGACAGCTTCGGGCCACTCGATCCGAGGGCCACTGCGTGGACGTGGTTTGCGGCAGCGGACACCTCCTGCAAGAGCTTCGCGATGAAGGCTTCGGCGTCCACGTCGTCGAGAACTCAAGGCTCATGGACCCATTCGCAGATCTCCGCACGCTCCGCGACTACGTGGGTCTTTTCCGACGCGAGCGCTTCGATGTGGTGCATACCCACAATCCGAAGGTGAACGCGCTGGCGGCGCTGGCCGCACGGCTTGCCAAGGTGCCGCGCATCGTGTCCACCGTGCACGGTCTCTACTCCCACGAACGCCAGCGGCCGACCGTACGCAGTGTGTGGCGCGCATTTGAAGCGATGTCCGCACGTCTTGCGGATCTCGTGCTTTGCCAGAGTGCCGAGGATGTACGCACCGCGCGCTGGCGTCGCATCGTGCCCGACGGGCGGCTCCGACGCCTTGGAAACGGAGTCGACTTGACGCGCTTTTCACCCGAGCGGTTCGGCGCTGAGGACCGCGCCGCGCTCCGGCGTCGACTTGGTGTTCGACCTGGTGACCATGTCGTTGGCTTCGTGGGCAGGCTTGTACGAGAGAAGGGTGTGCTCGAATTGCTGAGCGCGGTCGGTGCTCGGCGGGGCCTAAAGCTGTGGTTGATTGGACCCGACGAGCGCGGCGTCAAGCGGGACGCACTCGAACCTGGGGCTCTTACGGCCGTGGGAAATGTGAGCTGGCTGGGCCTGCAGCGGGATATGCCGCCGCTGTACGCGGCGATGGACGTGTTGGCTCTGCCGTCCTACCGGGAGGGTTTCCCACGCACGCTGCTTGAAGCGTCGGCGATGGAACGCCCGGTGGTCGCGACCGCGATCCGTGGATGTCGCGAGGCCGTGTCGCCACGCGAGACGGGGTTGCTCGTTCCGCCCGCTCGTCCGGGAGAGCTGCGGAGTGCGCTGGATGCGCTGCTCAGCGATGCAGCCCGCTGCCGTACCCTCGGCCGGGCGGCGAGGATCCGTGCCCGGGCTTTGTTCGACGAGCGCGCGGTCTTTGACCGCATCGCCCTGGCCTACCGAGAGCTCGCCGTGCCCATCGGGGCGGTCCCTGGTTCCTCCACCTAGCCCCTGCCGGCTCGCGGGCGTGCATGGACCGGCGCAACGGGCTGTGTCGACGACGGAAATTCCCCCTCAAGGAAAGCCCGGACTGGCCGAAGAGACGGCTGTGCCCGTGCGCGCAAAGGCGTGCCCGTGGCTTCGGAGAGGGGAGCCATTGATCGTTGTGCCGCCCAAGGCGTCCGCTGCCCGTCGCTGGCTCGCGCACCTCGTCCGGGCGGCGGCAGGCGCCATCCGCGCGGGCGACCCGTTTGATGACGACCTCGTCTTCGAGTCCGAGGCCGTGCTGCACCTCGCGCAGCGCCATCGCGTAGCGCCCCTCTTGCATCTCGCGCAGTGCGATGGGCGCATCGGAGATCCCCTGCCGCGGGCCTTTGCCGACGCGTGCCGCGGGATCTACTTCGCGACGCTGCGAAAGAACGTCGTGGCCCTGGACGCGGGCGAGGAGGTACTTGCGGCGCTGGATGCCGATGGCATCGCGGCCGCACCTCTCAAGGGATGGGCACTCCTCACGACCGCGGCCCGCCTTGGCGAGACGTCTCCGGTGTACCCCGACCCCGCTACGCGACCCATGGACGACCTTGACCTCATGGTGGCGGCGGATGAGCGCGGACTTGCCTCGGCGGTCCTTGAGACCGTTGGCTTCATGCCGATCCACTCCCCACGAGTTCGCACCGGTCTCTACGCCGCCGGTCACGAGGTCGCCTTTCACAAGCGGTGTGGCGACATCGACCTCTTCGTGGAGTTGCATTGGGCCTCGGCCGGTCCAGAGAGTTTGCTCCGCGGGATGATCTTTTCCGGAGAGCGCTTTCTGCGCACGCTGTGCGTGAGAAACGAAGGGTCCGGCCGACTCGAGCCCACGCGGCTTGGAAATCTGCTGTTTGCTGCGGTCCATGGCGCTCGCCACGCATACGAACGATGGATCTGGCTTCACGATCTCCACCAGCTTCTCACGATCAGCCCACTCGACTGGGAGTCCGTAGTTCGAGCCGCTCGCGCGTGGCGCGTGCGCGGCCCCCTCTACGCCGGGCTCCTCGCGACCCGCGAGCTATTCCGAACGCCGGTCCCGAAGGAAGTGATCGCCGCACTCGCACCCGGGCCCGTGCGTCGCGGGCTACTGCACCGCTCGCTCTCGGCCTCGATGCGCGACGAGGCGAGCCGCCGCCCCGGACGGGTCGCCAAGCTCCTGCTGGGCGAGAGCTGGTGGGACGTCGCACGCACCGCGGCTTGGGCAACGCTTCCCGGCGCGGCGTGGTACGCGGCGCGCGGCGAAGAGCCTGGATTTCGCCGCCGCCTTGCGCAGCCCGCGCGCGCTTGGCTGCAGGCAGGAGAGCGATCCTAATGACTCAAGAGAGCGTGCTCCGCCGCGCATCGGGAGTCGTCGCACGGACGATCGCCGGTGAGACGATCCTCGTTCCGGTGCGACGGCGAGCCCAAGAGATGGGTCTATTTACGCTGAACGGCGTGGGAACTTTCGTCTGGAAGGCTCTGGATGGCACGCGCTCGCTGCGAGAAATCGCTGGAGCCGTCGCCAGCGCCTTCGAGGTGGATCCGGCTCGGGCCTTGGCCGACGTCGCAGCGTTCGCTGCCGACCTTGAACACACGGGTTGCGCCACGGTGGGCGCGGAGGTGCCGCGATGAACTTCGCGCGTGCAGGTCTCGTCGCGGCGGGGCTGGAGCGGGTCCCGAGTGACTCGCTCAGCAAGGACTACAAGCGGCGGATCGCGACCGATCGTACGCCCGTGTCCGCCTCGATCGAGCTTACCTATCGCTGCAATCTCCACTGCGGCCATTGCTACTGCCCACCCGGCGACCGGAGCCGTGAGCTCACCGGAGACGAGATTCGAGAGCTCATCGACCGTCTCGCGGACCTCGGGACACTCTTTCTCCTCATGACCGGGGGCGATCCGCTGCTGCGCAAAGACTTCGCCGCGCTCTATCGACACGCCAAAGAGCGCGGGATGCTTGTCACCGTCTTTACGAACGGTACGCTGATCGACGACCGCATCGCAGAGCTGTGGGAGGAGCTCCCGCCCTATCTGGTGGAGATCTCGCTCTACGGACTCACACGGGACGTCTACGAAAAGGTCGTGGCCGTGCCCGGTTCTTACGACCGCTGTCTGGCCGGCATCTCGCGCGTTCTGGCGGGCCGTCACCCCCTGGCACTCAAGTGTCCGGTGACGCGCGACAATGCCCACGAGATCGCGGGCATCGCGCAGTTCGCCAAGGATCTCGGCGTCGACTTCCGCTATGACCCGGTGATTCTTGCCACGATGGAGGGCGGGCAGAAGCCGCATACCCTGCGGCTTTCGGCCGAGGAGATCGTCGCCTTCGAGGCCAAAGACATCGAGAAGGACCGAGCGTGGCGCAAATACCTGGCCGAGGAGCCACAGCCGGAGCTTGATCCCGCCGCGCTCTTCTCCTGCGGCGCTGGGAAGAACTCACTGCACATCGATCCCTACGGCAACGTCCAGGTCTGTCTCATGGTGAAGAACTTCAAACACAGTCTTCGCGAGCGCGACCTTGCAGAAATTTACTTCGATGAGTTTCCGAAGATCCTCGCCCTAAAGCGCGAGGACGGCTCGAAGTGCGGAAGCTGCAAGAGCCGCGCGGTCTGTAACAACTGCCCGGGAATCGCACTCTGGGAGACAGAGACCAATCACGCCAATGTCGATTTTCTCTGCACTCTCACAGGAGTGCGCGAGCAGACCTATCGCGGTGCGCTCGAGGATGCGGGCGGCGGGCCCGGCTCCGGAGGCGGCTCCTGCGGAGCATGCGGATCGGGCTGTAAGAGTCACGGCGCGAGCGCGCTCCTTCAGATCGGAGGGGTAGGATGAGCGGCGGG
>DATFYN010000231.1:0-9603 GCA_035315025.1 Myxococcota bacterium | reverse complement strand
CCAGACTGACCAAATCGTTCGACACCGAGCGACACGACACGGTGTCCTGAGACCGCGCCCAGCCACGAGAGGGCCGCGGGATGCCCGTCGAGAATCGTCACCAGGGCGGCTTCGCGGCCGAGGGGAGCGAGCAGGGCTTCGACCGGCGCGCGCGCCGCGGTGTCGCCAGAGGCTCGCGCGCTCTGGGCCGCGCGCCAGCCCGCGTGGAGGCGGTCCGCGGAGGTGACGGCAAGGAGCCCCGCGCCGAGGGAGTCCTCCCGCAACTCGGCGAACGCTTCCTGGACTTCGGGGGCCACGACTCCGGTGTAGGCGAGTGCCAGCTCAGCCCCCGGCTCGGGGGGCACCAGCCAATAGCCTCCTTCCACGATCTGGCGTCGCAGCTCCGGCCCGAGGGAACGCTCGGGCTGCGGGAGCGGGCGCGTCGAGAGCCGGAGATAGACCGATCCACCGTGTTCGTCCTGCAGGTGCTCCAGCGCAAAGCGCACAATCTCTGCGAGCTCGTCTTGAAATGCGGGCTCATAGGCCACCAAGCCGGGCTGGCCGATGCCGATTAGCGGAGCAGACACCGACTGGTGTGCGCCGCCCTCGGGCGCGAGCGTGATGCCGGAGGGCGTGGCCACGAGGAGAAAGCGCGCGTCCTGATAGCAGGCGTAGTTCAGCGCATCGAGGCCGCGCGCGATGAAGGGATCGTAGAGGGTACCCACGGGAAGAAGGCGTACTCCGAAGAGAGGGCCGGCGAGGCCGAGCGCCGCGAGCAGGAGGAAGAGGTTGTTCTCGGCGATCCCGAGCTCGATGTGCTGGCCCTCGGGAGACGCCTCCCACTTCTGTGCGGAGATGACCTCCTCGAGGCGGAAGACGTCGGCTTGGCGCCGGCGATCAAAGACACCGCGTCGGTTCACCCAGGCACCGAGGTTGGTGGAGACCGTGACGTCCGGGGAAGCGGTCACAATGCGTTCCGAGAGCGCGGATCCGCCGCGGGCCAGGTCCGCAAGCAGGCGACCAAAGCCCTCCTGGGTCGAGAGCTTGGAGCCACGGGGGACCGGGAAGGGGTCGGGGACCGAAAGGCGCGGCGGGCGGTGCCGGCGCTCAGCGGGCTCTGCGAAGGGCACCGCGGCGAGGAACTCCCGCAGCTCGTCCTCCGGGACGTCCAGTCCTGCGAACGCCTCCCATTCCCTTGCGGTCTCGACGCCCTGGGTCCTGCGGAAGAGCTCCATCTGGTCCGGGGTCATGAGGCCCGCGTGGTTGTCCTTGTGGCCTGCGAACGGGAGTCCATAGCCTTTGATGGTGTAGGCGAGAAAACAGGTGGGACGGTCGCCGCGCACCCCGTGAAAGGCCTCGAGCACGGTCTCGAGGTCGTGGCCCCCAAGGTTCGTCATGAGCGCGTGCAGCGCCGGATCGTCGTGCTCGTCGAGGAGCTCGCACACGCCCGAGGTGTCGCGAAGATCACGCAAGAGGTGCTCGCGCCACCCGGCTCCGCCTTTGTAGACGAGGGCGGAGTAGAGGGAGTTGGGGCACTCATCGATCCATTGCCGAAGGGCATCGCCCCCCCGCCGTGCGAACGCTGCCTCGAGGCGCCTTCCGTACTTGAGGACGATGACGTCCCAGCCCATGTCGCGAAAGAGCGTGTCGATCTGCAGGGAGAGGCGGTCCTCCATCACGCGATCCAGGCTCTGCCGGTTGTAGTCGATCACCCACCACACGTTGCGCACGTCGTGCTTCCAGCCCTCGAGGAGAGCCTCAAAGACGTTTCCCTCGTCGAGTTCGGCATCGCCCACGAGGGCCACCATGCGTCCGGGCGCTCCGTCGGTAGGGACGAGCTTTTTCGTGCGCAGATAGTCTTGGACCAGCGCCGCGAAGAGGGTCATGGCGACGCCGAGCCCGACGGAGCCCGTCGAGAAATCGACATCGTCGCCGTCCTTTGTCCGAGAGGGGTACGACTGCGCGCCGCCCATCGCACGGAACCGCTGGAGCGCATCGCGGGTCTGACGACCGAGCAGGTACTGGATGGCGTGGAAGACAGGGCTTGCGTGCGGCTTCACGGCAACCCGGTCCTGCGGCCGCAGCACGTCGAGATAGAGCGCGGTCATGAGCGTCACCACCGAGGCGCACGAAGCCTGGTGGCCACCCACCTTGAGGCCGTCCCGCCTTTCCCGCAGATGGTTGGCGTGGTGGATCGTCCACGAGGAGAGCCACAGGATCTTGCGCTCGAGGGCGCGCAGGCAGGCGAGCTGGCGGTCTGCGTCCACTGCCTCTAACGATATCGCGCGGGGCAGGGCAAATCAGTGCGTATCTAGCTTAAAAAACGCTAGAATGGGCAATATTCTGCTATCGGATCGTGGTTTTTAGGTAAAGCGTGGCTACATCGTCTCTTGACTCCATTGACCGCAGCATCCTTCGCGAGCTCCAGGAAGACGCCCGCATCTCGAATGCGGACCTCTCGCGCAAGGTCGCCTTGTCCCCTTCTCCGTGCTTGCGCCGTGTGCGCGCGCTGGAGGAACGGGGCGTGATTCGTCGCCACGTGACGCTCCTCGATCCCGCAGCGCTTGGCCTTGGCGTCTCGGTTTTCGTGCAGGTGCGCCTCGAGCGGCAGGTGGAGCAGGCGCTTGAGCGGTTCGAAGAGATGATTCGCGCGCGGCCGGAGGTGATGGAGTGCTACCTCATGACCGGCGATGCGGACTACCTGCTGCGCGTCGTGGTGGCCGATATTCCCGCCTACGAGCGCTTTCTGATGGACCACCTGACCCGGGTCCCTGGGGTCTCGAGCATTCGCTCAAGCTTCGCGCTTAAGCAAGTGAAGTATGGGACGGCCCTTCCGCTCGGTCTCGAGTCGCCCTAAGCCGCAGCCGAGGCGCTGCGCTGCAGCGAGGGGACTGCACTCACGGTGCGGGTCCCCCGACGTAAGTCCGCGGAATCGCTCATGGAGCTCCACGGCACGAGGATTGCTCTAGCCCTGCCTCATGAGATGTCTGGGAGCGACCCGCTTTGCTCTCCATAATGGAGCTGCCCTCCATGATCAGCCGGAGGCCATGCCGTGCGAAACCACCGCTGGGAACGCTGGGAACGCGAATGGGACCACGACGGGCGCCGCATGCGGGTGCGGTCCCGTCGGCGCAGCGAGCCTGCGCGCGAGGACCGCGAACTTACGCCTGAGGAAGAGGCCTACGCCGAGGCACATCGCCTTGCAAACCGAAAGGTCGGGTTTGTCTCGCACCTCGTGCCGTATCTTGCGATCTGCACGTTCCTCATGTTCGTCGCGGGCCCCCGCGCGGCGATGATCGTCGCCATGGCTTGGGGAATCGGCGTCGCCTGCCATTGGTTCGGGGTTCTCGCACCCACCCTGCGCAAGCGCTGGATCGAGCAGGAAGTCCATCACCGCCTAAACCGCACAGTGTCGAAAGAGCGGCGCGTCCTCGAGGGGCAGCACGCGCGGTCCCTGGAAGAGCTCTCCGCCTCCATTGCCCACGAGATTCGAAACCCGATCACGGCGGCCAAGAGCCTCGTGCAGCAGATGGGCGAGGACCCTGCGTCCCACGAGAATGTCGAGTATGCACGGGTTGCGCTCGAGGAGCTCGACCGGGTCGAGCGGTCGATCTCCCATCTGCTGAAATTCGCGAGGGAGGAGGCGCTCCGTCTTGCCGATGTGCGCATGGCCGACGTCCTCGACTCCGCCCTCGAGAGCTTCCGCGATCGGATTGCGCGTGGAGGCGTGAAGGTCGAGCGCGCCTTCGACGGCCAAAGCACGCTGCGGGGGGATTCGGAGAAACTGCGGCGGGTCGCGTTGAATTTGATCGGCAATGCCCTGGACGCGCTCGAGCACGGGGGAACGCGCGCGCCCACGCTCGAGGTTGCGACCGGGGAGAACCTCGCCTCCACAGAGGTCTGGGTCAGGATTCGCGACAACGGTCCCGGCATGGACCGTGACGCACTCAGCAAGATCTTCCGTCCCTTCTACACCTCGAAGCCCGAAGGCACGGGGCTTGGCCTTGCCATCACCAAGAAGCTCGTCGAGGCGCATGGCGGAACGATCGAGGCGCAGTCTGCGCCCGGCGCCGGGACGGAGTTCGTGCTGGCGCTTCCGAAGGGGGGTCCGGAGGCCTCCCCGGGGTCGAACGTCGGCGCGGCGGCGCAACCGGAAGGGGCGGCGTGAGCGCGCGCATCCTCGTCGTCGAAGATGAGCGCGCAATTCAGCTCGCGCTCTCCGGCCTCCTGCGCCGGGAGGGCTATGAAGTCGCCGTCGCGGACTCGGCGGAGGCCGCCTTGGCACAGCTGCGCGAGGACCCCGCCGACCTCGTACTCACCGATCTGGCCCTCGGGCAGGGGCTCTCCGGGATGGATGTCTTGCGGCAGGTGAAGGCGTCGCGGCCGGAGACCGCGGTCGTCATGATCACCGCACACGGTTCCGAAAAGGTCGCCGTTCAGGCGATGAAGGCTGGCGCGCAGGACTACGTGCCGAAACCCTTCGATAACGATGAGATCCGCATCGTCGTGCAACGAGCGCTTGAACACACCCGCCTCGAGCGCGAGCATCGCATGCTGCTCGAGCGCATCGATCGTGAGCTCCGCTTCGAGAATCTCGTGGGCTCCGGCCCCGCGATGCGCCGCGTATTCGAGATGATTGAGAAGGTGGCAGAGACCGATCTCACGGTGCTCGTGCGCGGCGAGAGTGGGACGGGAAAAGAGCTTGTCGCCCAGGCCCTTCATCAGAGAAGCCCACGCCGCGGGCGCCCCTTCGTGGCGGTCAACTGCGCGGCGATCAGCCGCGAGCTCGTCGAGAGCGAGCTCTTTGGGCACGAGAAGGGCGCCTTCACGGGTGCCGATGCGCGGCGGATTGGCCGCTTTGAGGCTGCCGACGGCGGGACCATTTTCTTGGATGAGATCGGGGACATGGCGCCGGAGACCCAAGCGAAGGTCCTCCGCGTTCTCGAAGAGCGAAGCCTCGAGCGGGTGGGAAGTACCAAGCCGGTAGCGGTCGACGTGCGCGTCATCGCCGCGACGCACCGGGACCTCGAAGCCGAGGTTCGGCGCAGTCGTTTTCGTGAGGATCTCTACTATCGCTTGAAGGTCGTGCAGATCCCGGTCCCCCCGCTGCGCGAGCGGCGTGAGGATGTGCCCGCGCTCGTCGATCGCTTCCTCTCGCAGCTGGCCGAGCGCCTCGGTCGCGAGCCCCGGCGCTTGAGCGCCGGGGCCCTCTCCGCCCTCGCCGGCTACGCCTGGCCGGGCAATGTGCGGGAGCTTCGCAACGTCGTGGAGCAGGCGGCGGTCCTCGCCCCCTGCGAGACGATCGTGGAGGCGGATCTGCGCCTTCCCTGTCGCCAAGAAGGGAGCGCCCCCGCGGCCTTCTCCGGCGGCGCAAATGCCGGGGGTTTCGCAGATGCGAAACGCCAGGCCACCGAGGACTTCGAGCGCAGTTATCTGCTGCGCGCCCTGCGCCAGCACGGCGGGAACATCTCCCGCACGGCCGAGGCCATCGGCATGGTGCGCCAGAGCCTTCAACAAAAGATCCGTGAACTGGGTCTCCGCTCCGAGGACTGGAGCGAGGGCTCGTGATGCGCGACCCGCGCAGGAGGAACATCGTGGCATCCACTCGTCCCCTGGGTTTCCTGGCACGCCTTGGTCGTCTTGTGCGGGGAGGTTTCGCCGGATGGGTCCGCGACCGCGAGGAGCGCAACCCGCGCGCCGTCTACGAGCAGGCGATCGACGAGCGTGTGCGGCAATACGCCGAGCTCAAGAAGGCAGTCGCCGGCATCCTCTATATGCGGAACAAGCTCGAGGCGGAGATCGAGGAGCGCCGGGCGGAGGCGGCGAGGCTCGGCGACGACGTTTCCCGGGCGATCCGAAGGGCGGACGACGGGGCGGCCCTTGCGCTCATCACACAGCGGCAGGTCCTGATCGAAGACCTTGACCGTGCCGAGCGCGAGCTCGCGGCCGTCCGCGCCGAAGGCGCGGAGGCGAAGCGCAACCTCTTGCGCTTCCGCGAGGAGATTCGCAGCCTCGAGCGGGAGAAGGTCCAGATGCTTGCGACGCTCGCCAACGCGAACGCGCGTCGGCGGATCCAGGAGGCCTTCGAGGGTTTCTCGATTGAGGCGGAGATGCGTGCCCTCGAGGGTGTGCGGGAGCACATCGCCCGCACTGTGAGCGAGGGCCACCTGGAACGCGAACTCGACGCAGAGGGTCTCGACGCGCGAATCCAAGAGATCCGCGTCGAAGCGCGCGCCGAAGCGGCGCGGCGCGAGCTCGCCGAGATCAAAGGGCGTCTTCGCCCCGTGCTGCTCTCGAGCCAGGAGTCGGCGCTGGCCCCGTCTTCACGCTGAGGCCGCGCGGTCGCTCGCGAGGTGCTAGACACGGGCGGCAATGCGCCGCTCGTCAAGGCTCCCCCTCCTGCTTGGCGTCCTGACCTGGCATTTCGCGTGCGCGCCGCCCCCCGCCAAGGACTTCGATGAGCCCGCTAAGCCCAAGAAGGTCAAGATCCTTGAGACGGAGTACGACGACCGCGCGGCGGGCCAGGAGGGAGAGGCTGAGGTCGCGAGCCAGCTCGGGATCTACAAGAACGATGCCATCCAGGCCTATGTGAACTCCGTAGGCCAGCGGGTGGCGCGTGGCGCACCCCGCGGCTTCGACTACCGCTTCCGGATCGTGGACCAGTGGAGCCCGAACGCCTTCGCCTTGCCCGGCGGGGTGATCTTCGTCTCGCGGGGTTTGCTTGCGCTGGCGAACTCCGAGGACGAGCTCGCGTGTGTGCTTGGCCATGAGATCACCCACGCGGCGGCGCGCCATCAAGCGGCGGCGCAGCAGACGGAGATGCGCCTTGGACCCTTCTCGCTGGGATTCGCCCGCGCAGCCTATATGGCCGCCTACCAGCGCGATGAAGAGCGGGCTGCGGACGAGGGCGGCCAGCACTTGGCGGCGGCGGCAGGCTACGACCCGCGGGCGATGGCCGAGTTCCTAAAGCGCCTGGGCGGCGACGAGCGCCTGATGCTCGGAGCACAGCGCATTCCCGGCTTCTTCGACACCCACCCCGGCACCACGGAGCGCATCGCGTCGACGGAGACACGTGGCCGGGAAATCGCTTGGACGCGAACCCCGGCCATTGCGCAAAACCCCGAAGGCTACCTGCACGAGATCGAGGGACTCGTGTTGGATGAGAATCCGGCGGAAGGGATCTTCCGGGGGAGCCGATTTGTCCATCCCGACCTCGACTTTACGCTCACCTTCCCGGAAGGCTGGACCACGGTCAACACGGCCTCCGCCGTGGGCGCGATCTCCCCGAAGCACGACGCACGCATCGCCCTCGAGATGGTGGCGGAGGGTGACGACCCGAAAAAAGCTGCGGAGAAGTTCCTGAGTGAGCGAGCGGTCAAGATACACGCACAAGTGGAGGAGGCTCAATCGATCTTCGTCGGGGAACTGCCCGCCTACCAGGTTCGAGGGCGCGTCCCGACGGCGCAGGGTGACGTGGCAGGCCAGCTCACATGGATTGCCTACCGCAGTCACATCTATCGCATTAGCGTCTCGGCCCGGTCTCTCGTGGCGTCGGGGTATTTCGGCCGCGCGCAAAGTACGACAAGGAGCTTTCGCCCTCTTACAGGGGACGAGCGGGCCTCGGTCCTGGTGTCGCGCCTGCGGATCGCCCATGCGACGAAGGGGGAAACGATCGAGGCGCTCTCTCGACGCACCGGCAATGCTTGGGACATCGAAAGAACAGCGGTGGCGAACGGTCTTTTTGGACCGATCGTCTTCCCTGACGGCCAGCCCGTGAAGATTGCACTTACCGAGCCCTACCACCCCGCCGAACTCCCAACCCCCGCCTCGGCTGCCCCCTAGGCGTCCGGTGTGCTCCGCGGGCGCAGCCGCGGCGCGTCGATCGTCGAGGCCGCCAGTAGTTCTAAAGCCGAGACCGTGCTCCGCTGGGGTTCGCGCATCGACGGCACGCCGCTGAATTGCTAGAGGGCGCAACAGCGTCGCCGTCTCCGAAGGTCGAGGCGGCGGGCAAGGCGGAGGCGCCATGAACGGCGGAGGCGCCAGGGATGCGCTGTCACGCTCGTTCGTCGAAGGACTCGAGCGAGGTGCCCCCGATCCCACGCTTCTCGCGATCGCCGGGGAAGCCGAGCCGCCCGGCGCCGCCCTCGCCTTTGTCCGGGCCGCACAGCATCCGGACCTCGCGCCGCAGATCGCACACTGGGTGCCGGCGCTCCTTTTCTCGGCACGACCGGGCTTCGCTGCAGCGCGTTTGCACGAACTCGCGGGTGCTTACCGAGAGGCATGCGGTGCGCCTCTCGATCTCGCGGGCGCGCCCGGACTGCTCCCGGTTCTTGGCGCCAGCAACTTCCTCGCGCGGCTGCTCGTCCGTCGCCCCGCGCTCTTGCGCGAGCTCGAAGGGCCGATTCCCGAACCGCCCTCGGAGACGCCGAGCGGATCCTGGAGCGCCATTCGCATCTGCAAGTACCGCGGGCTCCTGCGCATCGCCGCGCGCGACCTCCTCGGTCGGCCCTTTGGCGAGAGCCCGCGGGAGCTTTCCGACCTGGCCGACCGCTGCCTTGGCGCGGCCTTGGCCTGCGCGGCGGACGAATCCGGCATCGTCCCCGCGAGCCTCCTTGCCCTCGGAAAGCTCGGAGGTCGAGAGCTGAACTTCTCCTCCGACGTGGATCTCCTGTTTTTGTATGACACGCCGAGCGAGGCGGAGGACGCGGCGCGCCATGCGGATGTGGCGCGTCTCGTTCGCGCCTTCAAGGCGGGCCTCGAACGGCCAACCGAGGAGGGATTTGCCTACCGGGTCGACCTTGATCTGCGGCCCGAGGGGCCGCAGGGGGCGCTTGCCAACTCGGTGAATGCCGCCCTCGACTACTACGAGTCCTTCGGCATGGAGTGGGAACGTCAGATGCTGATCCGACTGCGCTTTGTCGCGGGACCCGAAGCCGCCGCCCGAACGTTCGAGCGGGCGATCGCCCCCTTCGTGTTTCGGCGTCTCATCGACCCCGGGGTCGCGCGTGCCGTGCGTGCGATGAAAACCCGCATCGAGGAGGAGCGCCGTCGCGCGGGGCGCGACATCGAGGCGGATCTGAAGGAAGGGCCCGGCGGGATCCGAGACGTCGAATTCCTCGTGCAAGCCTTTCAGCTCTTCCATGGCGGTCGCTTGGAAGTGCTGCAGCGAGGGAGCGTGCTTGAGGCGCTGGCTGTCCTCGGGCGGCTCGAGCTGCTTCCCGAGACAGCGGTCACGGACCTGTCGCGGGCCTACACCTGGCTGCGACGTGCTGAGCACGCGCTCCAGATGGTGGAAGAGCGCCAGACCCAGGGCTTCCCGCGCGAGCGGTTCGGGCAGATCGCGCTTGCGCGCCGCATGGGGTATGCCGAGGCCGAGGGCGAACGCGCGCGCGAACGGCTGCTCCATGACTGGGCGACGGTCCGAAGCCAGGTGCGCGCGCAGTTCGAGGCGCTTGTGCTGGGCGAAGGCGACGATGCTGCAGCTTGAGCGGCGGCTTGCGGAAGCCTTGGGATCCGATCGCCTCGTGCGCAGGATGCACCTCACGGCCGAGGCATTTCTCGCGAAGCGAGGGGGCGACGCAGCTGCGCTCCGGCTTGAAGGAGGTGCTCTCCTCGGCGTGGCTC
>DATFYN010000230.1:0-2881 GCA_035315025.1 Myxococcota bacterium | reverse complement strand
CCCCCGAGCAATACCGGCGCTGGCGCGCAGGAACCCGCGCTCACAACCGCTGGCTGGCCGACTTTTGCGCCGAGGAGCCCGTACGCCGCGCTGGGATCGGGCTGATCCATCTTAACGACATCGACGATGCGATCTCGGACGTCGCGTGGATCGCGAGGCACGGGCTGCGCGGGGGCGTGCTGCTCCCGCTCCCATCGCCGTCGGATGTGCATCTGCCGCCCCTCAACCATCCGGGCTACGACCGGCTCTGGGCGGTGATCCAGGACCACGACCTTGTCATCAACCAGCACTCGGGCCAAGGCTCTCCCAGCTATTGCGACGGCCAGGGGGCGAAGGCGCTCTGGGCGCTCGAGATGCCGTTCTTCGTGCAGCGCGGCTTCACGCACCTCATCATGGGCGGGGTCTTCGAGCGCTTCCCGAAACTCCGCTACATCCTTACTGAGTCGGGCTGCGCGTGGGCGCCTGCTCTGATGAAGCGGCTCGACGCGATGTACGTCGCCTGGAAGGCCGGCGCGATCGGCGAGATCGACACGACGCGGGATCCAGCCTTGAAGGAGCTGCCGAGCTTCTACGCGCGGCGCAACTGCTGGTACGGAGCGAGCTTCCCGGCACCGCGCGACATCGACGGCCGCCACGTGGTCGGCGTGGACAAGATCCTCTGGGGCAACGACTACCCGCACTACGAGGGCTGCTTTCCATACTCGCGAGAGAACATGCGCTTCGCCCTCTCGGGTCTGGATTCCACGGAAGTGCGGATGATCCTGGGCGAGAACGCGGCGCAGCTCTACGGCTTCGATCTCGCCTCGCTGCGGCCAGCAGCTGAGGCCGCAGGCATCACTCCGGAGCTCGTGGCGACACCCCTTGACGTCATCCCCGCGGACTCGACTTGCATTACGTTTCAGCAGGCCCGCTTCGAGCACTCCCGCGCCTCCAGCCGCTGACGGGTTCACGGCGGCGCTCCTCCAGGTGGGGATGGGAATCCGTCCAGCAGATTGCCAAGCCGAACGGACATTTTATTGTACGAGTACTCGTCAAGCGGAAGGGTTGCCGGTTTGGTTCTGACGCTCGTCCCTGCGCCCGGACGGGCGGGTTGCGACCCGGCTGACCCCGGTGCAGATGTCCGCCATGACACAGCAGCCAGCCCGTCAGCAGGTGTTCGACCACAGACTCCGTGATCTGGTCCGCCGGACCGGGGATTTGAGCATCGCGACTGCCCGGGGCGTTCCCCGATCGGCGGCGGCCGGCTGGCTCCGTCGGGAGCTCCGACCCGTGGTCAGCAGGGAGGTGCTGGAGAAGGCAGAGGCCGACCTCCGCGCCGAGGTCGTCAGGCTGCGCCGTCGGGTCGGAACCCTGTCCGCAGTGGTCCGCCTGCTCATCGGCGTGGTGCGGGTTTCCGGCGGTCCGTCCCGAATCGATCACGGCGATCGTCCGGGGGCTCATCTACTGAAGCGACAAGCTGGGATGGATCCATGCCCAAGGCCCGAAGGAAGATCGTGATTTCGCGGTTGGGCTTACCCTCATTGGAGAAGAAGGCGATCGAGTCCTGTGTGTGCTGAACGAGTTCGTCTACGTATTCGCGAGATTTGCACATAGCGCGCCACGGAAGGCCAGCCGCTCAATCGCGGGCCGTCCAGCGGCTCCATCGACCTTGGGCCCCGACGGGCGACCTACTGATAATTGACGATTACGAATCAGTCGCTCTAGCTTTCGCCGGCCTTCACCCCTCTACTCTCAGATACGATATTATCAAATAAATCAGGAGGTTATTGATCTCCGCATAGTCCCGGCCTACTCTAGCTTTCACTGCCGCGTGCTTGCCATATGCTTGCCAGAAGGAGCGGCACCGGATGCCGAAACTCACCAAGAGGACGGTCGACGGAGCCCCCGTCACTGGGGGTCGCGAGTACGTCTTCTGGGATGACGTCCTTCCGAGATTCGGCCTCCGCGTCAGATTGTCGGGAACGAAGACCTACGTCGTCCAGTATCGAGCCAAGGGCCGCACCCGGCATGTCACGCTAGGGCGTCACGGCGTACTCACGCCCGACGAGGCCCGGCGGGCTGCTCTTCAGCTCCTCGCCGAGGTCGAGAAGGGTGGGGACCCCTCTCGCGAGCGTGCGGCGGCGCGGTGCGCCGCTACGGTCGCGGAGCTCTGCGACCGGTACCTCGAGGAGCACGCGCGGGCACGGAAGAAGCCCCGCAGCGTGAAGGAGGACGGGCGGATCATCGAGCAGTTCGTTCTTAAAGCCCTGGGGCCCCGCAAGATCGCCGAGGTCGAGCGAGCCGACATCTACCGGCTCCGGAATCAACTCAGGGCGACTCCGTACCAAGCGAACCGGGTTTTGGCCCTTCTCTCGAAGATGTTCAACCTCGCCGAGCGCTGGGGTCTGCGTAAGGATGGGACCAATCCCGTCCGCCACGTGGAGCGCTTTGCCGAGCGGAACCGCGAGCGGTTCTTGAGCGAGGAGGAGCTGGCGCGTCTGGGAAATGCTCTGCACGACCTCGGCCGCTCCGGCCGCGTGTCCGCTGCCGCAATCGCAGCAATCCGTCTTCTGGTATTCACGGGTTGTCGTGTGAGCGAGATCTTGACGCTGCGCTGGGAGCACGTGGATTTCGAGCGGCGCTCCCTTCGCCTTGCGGACTCGAAGTCTGGCCCCAAGGTCGTGCCCCTCAACGCGCCCGCGATGCGGATTCTTACTGAGCTTGACCCCGATGCGGGGCCGTGGGTCATCCGTGGTCGAAAGCCCGGCTGCCCACTCGTCAACTTAGCCCTACTTCGCGGATTCGGGTTGAGTTTTAGGAATTTTCGCGTGCCAAGTGCTTGATACGCAAGGGCCGAGAGGGCGAGAAACGGCAGAAAGCGGCTGTAGTGCCGACCCACCCT
>DATFYN010000229.1:0-12811 GCA_035315025.1 Myxococcota bacterium | reverse complement strand
GGTCACGCGCTTGATGATGAGCTTGCGCAGCGGGGTGTGGTCGGGCGGGTCCATCATCACGATGGGCGCCTTGAGGCCGAGCCGCTCCATCTCGCCGTATAAGAAGCTGAGTCGCGAAGCCGACGAGAGCGCGCTGGCGTCCACCGCAGCGTCGAGCAGATGGGCGAAGCGCGAGAGCACCCAGTAGTCCCGACCCTCGCCGTTGTCGGCCACGTGGTGGACGGGATCGTGGTCGCGCAACGCCCGGTACATGGCGAAGGGGTCGCGCCACGCGGCTCGCGCACGGGCAGAGGTCGCGCCAGAACGTGCTGGGCTTGAGACCGCCTTCGAATGGTTTCGTGGAAGGCGGAACTACAGTCCGGATGCGTATTCGCCGCGCTACCAGCTGGTTTGCCTGCGCCCATGACAGAGTCGCCGTTCGTGCATCTGCGTAAGGTTTTGCCCTGAACTCCTGCGCGCCGATGCGAGGCTCGAGTCACCATTCCCGGAGGTACGCGGGCTCCATGATTGATACGATCGGGTCGCCACGTGACGCGTGACGGAGCTTTCGGACAGCCTTCGAGTGTCAGAGGCCGGCGGTGAGGTGCCGGTAGAGCTCCGGTAGTCGGCGGGGCAGCTGCTCCACGTTCCAGAGTGTCGTGTAGCCACGCGGGCCGAAGATTCGCGTGAGATGCTCCGGGCCGCTTCGATCGACATTCACGCAGAAAACCTGGACACCGACGAGGGTCGCTTCGACCACGGCTTGGTGCGCGTCCTCGATGCCGTAGACGCCGGCGTACTCGTCCTCATCGTAGGGTTTTGCGTCTGAGAGGACGAGAAGAACGCGGGTCCGCGCCGTCTCCCGGCGGAGGGACGCGGTCGCGTGACGAAGCGCCGCACCGAGGCGCGTGAAGCCGTCGGGTTCAATGCCGGCAATACGCACGCGCACGGCGTCGCCCAGCCGCTCCCGGAAATCCTTGATGCGCAGCACGCGCACGGAGGCAGGTCCGTGGCCCGAGAACGAGAGCACGGCGTGGCGGTCGCCGAGGGCGGACAGGGCCTCGCAGAAGCAGAGCAGCGCGTTCTTCTCGACGTCGACCACCCGTGCGCGGCCCGAGACCCAGGTGTCGGTCGATCCACTCGCATCGATGAGCAGCGTCACCGCGACGTCTCGGCGCTCCCGACGCTCGTTCGTATAGATCCGCCCGTCCGGGCTGCGCCCGGCTTGGAGCGTGGCCCAGTCGTCGCGCCAGGCGTCGAGATCGACGGCGTCGCCTTCAAGCTCTCGGGGCCGGCGCACACGGCGCGGGCGCAGCGCCTCGAAGCGCCGACGCAGTTTGCGAATGACGGACGCGCGTTCTGCGGCCGTGCGCGCGGCCAAGCGCGGATCGGCTCTTGGCGCCGACATCTCCCGCACGCGGCAGTGATCGGCCCGGTAGGCACCCAGACGGAAGTCCCATTCCGGGTACACGAATGCGGCGCCCTCCGGGTCGCGAGCCGTCGCGGTGGGCGCGCGCGTGTCCCTCGCCTCCTCTTGCGAAGCCAGCACCTCGCGCACGGCACCCTCGGCCTCGACGCGAGGCGCCTGCTCGAGCCGCGAGAGCGCGTCGGCTAGCGCATCGAGATCGGGCTCATCGCCCTGGTCGGTAGGGCGGACTACGCCGGCCGGATCCTGCACTGAGAGCTGCGGATCTCCGAACGGCAGCACGAACGGGCCCGGACGACCCGCGAGCTCCTCGGGATCGGGATGCCGCGCTTCAACGCGGCGGGAGAGCCTACGCGTGCGACCCGGTGGCAACGTTCCGTCCGCCTTGGGGGGCAACGATGCAGCGGAGCGCTTGCGGCAAAGGTCGGGCCGCGGCACGCCCCAGTGTGCAACCGGAGCGAGGCCTCGATAGCGCACGCGATCGGACGCGGGAAGCGCCAGCGCGAAGTGCTCCGCGAAGTGCAGCACCTCCTCGCGGGGAGGGTCATTGGAGAGAACCGCGTCGAGTGCGACCGATGCTTCGCACTCCAAGAGCAAACGTGCGAGCGCCTCGACGGCCCGCTCGGCCGGGCGTAGCCGCGCGGTCGCAGGCCGCGCATTCAGCTCGCCCACGCGCGCAGCCCTGAGACGTACGCCCAGCCCCGGCAGGTCGCGGAGGAGGCGGGCTTCTGCGAGTGCGCCCTCGACGCTCCAGAACACATCCCGCGCGACGGGATCGACCGGACAACATACGACGCTCTCTCGGTCGAGCCGTGCGCCGAGACCGAGGACCATGAGCAGCCGCAGATCGTGGGCTTCGACGCCGCAGCTCTCGGCCGGCGGATTTCGCGGAAACACGATCGTGCGGCCATCGGTGGTGGCAGACGCGACCCGGACACGCGCCCCCGGTGTGTGCCCGCCAAGCGTACGCGCGATCCAGCCGGGTGGCGGCGGATCGTCCGCCGGCGCCAGCGGCCAGGCCCTCCCGAAGCATGCACGCAACCAGGCGTCGAGACGACGGCGCTCCCGCGCGAAGCCGGCGGCCACGTTTTCCTCCGGTGGTAGGCCCCGCTCCAATAAGGAGCGCAGGGCGAGCGCCGTACGCTCCACCGCCTCGAGGACAACGTCTTCCGCCTCGGGCAAGGCCTACTCGCTCGCGCTAGCCGAGCACACCAGCCACGATTTCTCGCATCGTGGCGAGGAGCTCCGGATCGTCTGTGAGCGGCGCCGCGAGCGCCGTCTCGACCGCGCGCCGTGGAGCGATGCCGGCGAGGACCAGCCGCGCCGTATGCACGAGGAGACGGGTACTCGGCACCTCTGCCAGGCCGCGGTCGTGGAGCGGCCGGATTCGCGAGGCCACCTGCACGAGCTGCGCCGCGAGACCACGCGGCACCCCGGCCTCCTTGGCCACGATCGCCGTCTCCACGTCCGGAGGCGGGAAGTCGAAGTGGATCGTCACGAAGCGTTGCCGCGTCGAAGGCTTCAGCTCTTTCGCCATGCTCTGGTAGCCCGGATTGCAGGAGACCACGAGCTGGAACTCGGGATGCGCCCGCACCAGCTCTCCTGCCTTTTCGAGCGGCAGCACTCGACGATCGTCGGCCAGCGGATGAAGAACCACGACCGTGTCCTGTCTCGCCTCCACCACCTCGTCGAGATACGCGATGGCACCAGCCCGAACGGCCTGGGTAAGGGGGCCGTCATGCCAGCGCGTCTCGCCTCCCTCGACCAGGAAGCGACCCGTGAGATCGCTGGCTGCGAGGTCGTCATGACATGCCACAGTGACAAGTGGCCTCCTGAGCCGCCACGCCATGTGGCGCACGAGGCGCGTCTTGCCACATCCGGTCGGCCCTTGGAGCAGGATGGGAAGGCGGTTCGCCGCGGCGGCCTCGAAGAGCGTGACCTCATCTGCGACCGAGACATAATGCGGCTCCTCGCCCGGCGGCGGCTCGAGGACGCTCCGGTCTTCCTGGGGTATGCGATCGATTGCGAGCGCCATGCGTCCTCCTTCACGCGCGCTACTCAGGCGACGGCCTCCGCGGCGCTCGCCGCCCTGGGCACCTCCCCTGCTCTCTTTGGCACACCGGCCGTCACGAAGTCCCACGTGAATGCCGCGACACCGGCAGCGAAGATCGTCCCGGTGAAGAGCCACATCAGGTAGTGCACCTGCATCTTCTGCTGCGTCTCGAGGTAGCCATAGCCGAGGATGCGCTCGAGGTAGGTCTGGACGATGCCCGCCGCGCCCAAGGCCATGGTCATACCGAAGATGCCGGCCACCATGAGCCAAAAAGCCGCGTAACCGAGCGTGGTCTGCCGCGCCTCGTCGCGCTGCCCGGTGAGCGCCGGCATCGCGTACGTGATCATCGCCAGGTTGATCATCGCGTAGGCGCCGAAGAACGCGAGGTGCCCGTGCATTGTCGTGATGTGCGTGCCGTGTGTCCACTGGTTCACCTGGGGCCAGGTGTGGGCGAGGCCGAGAACGCCGGCGCCGACGGTCGAGAGCAGCGCCGAGCCCACCGTCCAGTGGAGCGCGAGAGAATTCGGATGGGACAGACGTGATCGACGCAGCATGCTGTATGCGTACATCGCCATGCCGAGGAACGCGAGCGGCTCGAGGGCGGAGAAGACACCGCCGACCCAGAGCCAGTAATAGGGCGTGCCGATCCAGTAGTAGTGGTGTCCGGTGCCCAGGATGCCCGAGAGGAAGGAGAGCCCGACGATCACATAGAGCCACTTCTCGATTACCTCGCGGTCCGCGCCCGAGAGGCGGATCAGCAGGAACGCGAGCATTCCACCCTGGACAAGCTCCCACACGCCTTCGACCCAAAGGTGCACGACCCACCAGCGGTAGAAGCGGTCAAGGGTGTAGTTATCGAAGTGGATCAGTCCGGGCACAAAGAGCAGCGCCACACCCGCAAGCCCGCCCACGAGAACACCCTCCGTGGCCGTGAAGCGGCCGGCCTTCTTGATGGTCATGGAGATATTCACGAGGAAGATCCCCATCACGATCACGACGCCGAGCTTCAGCGGGAGCGGCATCTCCAGAAACTTCCGTCCCTCGGTGATGCCGAACAGGAAGCCCACAACCGTGGTGACGCCGATGGCGAGCCAGAGCGCGAGCTGAATCCACGCAAGGCGCTCGCTCCATAACTCCGTGCGCGACTCTTCCGGAACGATGTAATACGTCGCGCCCATGAAGCCCGTCAGCAGCCAGACGAGCAGGACGTCGATGTGGATTTCCTTGGCCGTGGCAAAGTTCAGCGTGTTGAGGAGCGGATCCGGCCCCAGATATTTTGCGAGCATGACGAAACCGAAGGTAATCTGCAGGACGAAGAGGAGCACGGCCGCGAGGAAGTAGCCGTAGGCAACACGCTGCGAGGGGTACGTCATGGCAGTTCTCCCGTCTAGAGCGTCTTCAGATAGGCTACGAGATCGTCCACCTGCTGCGGGGTTAACGTCTGCGCGTAGGTGGCCGGCATGAGTGAGACGCCCTGGGGTGTTGCGAAGCGCTCCCCCGGCACGAGGTACGCACTCGGCTCGAGAATCGACTGCCGCAGGTACCCTTCGCCGTGTGCAGCCGCTCGGGCGCCGACGCCTGCAAGCGACGGACCCACAAGCACGGCTCCGGGCGCGATGGAGTGACAGCTCGAGCATGCGGCGCTGCCGTTGAAGAGGGCCTTCCCCCTACTCACGGGATCGTCCGCCGCGGCGCTGCCGGACACATCCGGCACGTCCCGGATCGCCACACCTGACACCATGATGGGTCGAGGAGGCCAGCCGTTGGTATCCACCTGACCGACCCAGCCGAGAAATGCGAGCACGTCGGAAATTTCCTGTGGCGAGAGCCCGAGGGTCGGCATCAGCCGTCCGTTCCTGGCCTCGGAGTAGAAGCGCGACGGATCGGCAAGGAAGAGCTCGAGGTAGGCCTCCCCGCGCTGCGACACGATCTTCGTGAGGTCCGGCGCGTAGTAGGCGCCTTCCCCAAGGAGCGTGTGACAGTTCTCGCAGTTGTAACGGCCCCAGACGCGGAGACCGCGACTCACCTCGGGCGTAATATTCTCGGCGTGCGTTTGGGAGCCCAGACGCCGGTGAGTGTCCACCGTGAGGCCGATGAAGACGAGTGTGAAGAGCGCGGTTCCGACGAAGAAGAAGCGGCGGCTGGAGGCGCGCGTCATCTCGATTCCCTGTTGGAGCGTCGCGGCGCACGCTGGCGCGCGGCGCGAAGCGTGTGGGCGGCGGCAATGCCGAATGAAAGAAGGCCTGCGCCAGCGGCGAGCCCCATGCAGAGGCCGGCGGTGTGCTCCCAACCCGCCCGGCCGACGACCGGTGCGACCAGGGCCAGCGCGACCGAGACGAGCACGAGGGGTACGAGCACGCCTTCCGTTTTGGAGCGCGCCACGCTAGACCCCTATCCGTCCGAAGTTCTGGACGGCGATCCACAACGCCCAGCCAATCGCACCGCCGAGCAAGACGAGCAGCAGCGCGCCGAGCCCGCGAAGCCAGACCGGAGATTCCGGCGCGCCCACGCGTTCGATTCCATTCGACATTGTTTCCTCCCGGCGCACCGGAGCCGAGGCTCCGGAGCGCGTCACGGATTCGAGCAGACCGGACTCAGCGGTCGCATCTCGACTCAACCTTCAAACGCCGATCAATGCCAACTCTTCAATCCCAACTCCTGGGTCAGCCTCCTAGCCGCCGAACCCCGCGAAACCGTGGCTTCCTGCCACGGCCCCGAGCAGCGTGACGACACTCACGGCAAGAAGGATCCGATGCAGGCGCTCAATCGATGCGAAGGTGCCTTCCGGGTCCGCCGCAGCGCGGGCGCGAAACCAGCGATCGAGTACGAGAGGCTCCAGCACGAAGAGCATCAGCGTGAAGAGCACCCAGACGAGCGTCATCGCGTGGATCCACCAGAACCCCACCTGCCGGTAGCGATCCCAACCTGAAAGGCCATGGACGAGCGCGAAGCCGGTGATGCCGGCAAGGAGCGTGGTGCCGCGTGCCTGCCACGCGAAGCGCCGCTCGATGCGTTCGAAGAGCGACACGCGCTCGGCCGGCTCGGCGATCCGGCGGATCGCAGGGAGGAGCACTGTTGTCACAAACGCAACCCCGCCGATCCAGAGGACGACCGCTACGACGTGCAGCGCCCGGATCAGGGCCAGTCGGCCTGCCAGGCTCATGGCGTGACGGAATTACTCACTTGATGAACGCATCCGCCACACCTGGCCGTTCGGCGGGAGCGTCGAGAACCAGGAGAGTCTCCTCCTCTTCGCGCATGTCTTCCCTCACCAAGGCCGCGAACTGCCGAAGCTCCCGCGCGAGCAGCAGCGCCGGTCGCCCCGGATAGGCCATCCTGCCGAGCAGGTACCCGAGCAGCTCGCGTTGCTCGCGATGCTCGGCGGCGAGCTGTGAAGCGCTCGCAGAGCCCGCCACGGCCTCCAGCGTCGGGAGGAGGATCTGATCCTCCAGGTTCAGATGCGCAGCAAACTGCTGATAGAGAGCGCGCCCGGAGTGCAACAGCGCCTGTGCCGCCTCCGGGTCGCCACCCTCGAGCTGTACGCACAACGCCTCCACCGTCGCGAGCGCCAGCCGCAGGCCCCGATGCTCTTGAAGGATCTCGAGCCGGACGTCGCAGAACGACATCCGCACCTCCTCTGAACCTGCCGAGACGTGATGCATCCGTCGTGCCAGGACGTCTTTCCTCCCCTTCCCGGAAGACGAGTGAGTGTCGCTGCGGGCAGAAGAAGCAGTCCTAGCGTCTGATGGAGCTCATCGCGGAGCCCTCGCCTTCGTCACGATGAAGACAAGAGAGGGTTGGAGGAAGACCCCGTTCCCGAGGAGAAACGCCAAGGCGTACGCCCAGTAGGCAAGCGTCCAGTGCGCGGGCGGAATCTGGCGCCCCCGGGCGTGCGTGAGGTCGCGTGTGAAGGCGTCGAGGCGACGCGTCCGGTTTTCCTTCCTGCCGCCGAAGACCGCAGCGATCCACACAATCCCTCGCACCCCGCGGTACGCTCACGCTCGGGATGGTGCTCTTCGCGCGCGGATTTCGTCCGTTCTTCCTGCTGGCGGGAGTCCAGGCGGTCATGTTCATGCTGCTGTGGATCGCCGTCTTGAACGGATGGGGACCAACTCATGCGTGGGCAGAGTTGACCGTTTGGCACGCCCACGAGATGATTTTTGGGTTCTGCGCCGCCACGATCGCGGGATTCCTTCTGACTTCGGTTCCCGTGTGGACGGGAACGGTCGCCGTGACCGGTCCGCGGCTTGGGGCGCTCGTCGTGCTTTGGCTCGCGGGACGAGCGGCCACGCTGGTCGCGGATCGCGCCCCGATCTCAAGCGCGATCGTCGATTTCACCTTCCTCCCTGCGCTCGCCGCGGCGATCGGCCCGGCGATCTACCGCGCCGGCGCGCGCAGGAACTTCGGCTTCCCGCTTGTTCTGCTCGCGCTCGCGTGCGCGAACGCGATGGTGCATGTCGAGGCGCTCGGCCTCGGCGCGGGCACGGCGGCGATTGGACTTCGTGCGGGCGTCGATCTCGTCGCGCTCCTGGTCGTGGTGATCGGCGGACGCATCATTCCGAGCTTCACCACAAACGCGCTTCGCCGTGCGGGTGTCGGATACGACGCTCAAGCACCCGTGTGGGCTGAGCACGCGGCCGTGCCAGGTTTTCTCCTCTTCGCGGCAGCTGACGTTGTCCTCCCGGCCTCACCCTGGAGCGGCGTGGCGGCGGCTCTCAGCGCAACGGTTCTCGCCGCACGCATGGCCGGCTGGCGGAGTCTTCGCGTGCTTCGCGATCCGTTGCTGGGATCGCTGCATCTCGGGCACGCTTGGATCGTGGTCGGGCTCGCGAGTCTCGCGGCCTCCGACCTCGGCGTTGGCTGGTCCCGCAGCCTTGCGGTGCACGCGCTCACAGCCGGAGGATTCGGCACGATGATCCTGGCGGTGATGACGCGCGTCGCTCTCGGCCACACGGGGCGTCCGCTTGTCGCACCGCCGAGCGCCCGGGTGGCCTACGTCCTAGTCACTGGCGCGGCTGTGCTGCGCACGGCAGGCGTCGCCGCCTTGCCGACAGCCAACTTCCTCGCGCTCACGGTCTCGGGCGCGTTTTGGTCCGGCGCGTTCGCCGTCTTCCTCGCGGGCTACGCTCACGTGTTGGTGCGGCCGCGCGTGGACGGAAAGCCCGGCTGACGCCGCGTGGCCCTTTCTCTCGGCGATCTCGCGACAGACCTGCTCGTGGTACCCTCGGGTCGCCGGCACATCTATTCCCTCATGGTGTCGATTTGAAGGCCGACCTTGCGAAAGAACCTTCGACGAGGACAGCCCCAAGGCTTCTTGCTAAACTTTTGCGCGTTCTGAGAGGTGGTTTGCACAACGCTGCCCACGTTCCGAAGATGTCCACCTAGACCATGCTTTGGCTGCCGCGTCGCGTCGACGGCCGCCTTCACCAGCCGGAGCTGCTCGAGATCGGCTGCGCTGTACCGTCGGGACCCTCCGGGCGTTCGATGCGGCTGGAACACTCCATAGCGACGCTCCCAAGCGCGCAACAGCTCAGGCGAGAGCTCGAGACGCGACGCGCGGACGTCGTGGGGCGCGGAATTCGGGACGTGGCATGATGGCCGCGCTGCGGAGCGCCCGCACCATTGCCCTCGGGGGCGCCTCTGCGCGCGAGGACCTCTTCCCGGGGCTGGTGCGGGTGAGTGAACGTCTTGGGAGTTCAGCTAGCTTAGCTAGACCACGAAGCATGAAGATCACCGGCCCCTGGGCGCTCGAGCGGATCCACGCCCATTTCGAGACCACCGTCGTTCCGCTGCGGCTGGCGTGCGTGTCAGCGTCCGGCCATCCGCAGGTGCTGTCGCTCTGGTACCTGTCGCGCGATGGAGCACTCTGGTGCGCGACATCTCCGCGCGCGCGCGTGGTCGCGATGCTCGCACGCGAGTTGCGCTGCGGCTTCGAGGTCGCGCGCGATGCGCCGCCCTACTCCGGCGTGCGCGGGCGCGCCATCGCGACGCTCGACCGCGCGCGCGGCACGGAGGTCCTGACGGCGCTCATCGACCGCTACCAGGGCTCGCGCGAGACGCCGCTCGCGCGCTGGCTGCTCGGGCGCAGCGCGTCGGAGATGGCGATCCGCATCGAGCCCGCGTCGCTCGCGAGCTGGGATTTCGCGGAGCGCATGCGGTGATCCTGCTCACCGGTGCCACCGGCTACGTTGGTGGTCGCCTCCTTCGCGCGCTCGAAGCCGAGGGCCTGCGCGTGCGCTGCCTGGTGCGGCGGCCAGCGCTCTTCCGGAGCGATCTCGCACCGACAACCGAGGTGGTGGGCGGCGACGCCACCGATGCGCCGGCGCTCGCGGCGGCGATGCAGGGCGTCAACACCGCGTACTACCTGGTGCACTCGATGGGGGATGTAGAGGACTTCGAGGCGCGCGATCGTCGTGCCGCCGAGGTCTTCGGCGCCGCGTCGGCCGCCGCGGGCGTCGCGCGCATCGTCTATCTGAGCGGGCTCGGCGAGGAGACGGACGGTCTGTCCCGGCACCTGCGCAGCCGGCACGAGGTCGGCCGTATCCTGCGCGCGTCGGACGTGCCGATGATCGAGCTGCGCGCGTCGATCGTGATCGGCTCAGGATCGTTCTCGTTCGAAATGATCCGCGCGCTCGTCGAGCGGTTACCGGCGATGGTGACGCCGCGCTGGGTCTCGGTGCTGGCGCAGCCGATCGGGATCGAGGATGTGGTGCGCTACCTGCGCGCGGCGCTCGATCTACCGCTTCGCGGGAGCTGCATCTACGAGATCGGCGGGCCGGATCGAGTCTCCTACGGCGACCTGATGCGCGAGTACGCGCGCCAGCGCGGGCTCTCGCGCTGGATGATTCCCGTGCCAGTGCTCACCCCGCGGCTCTCGAGTCTGTGGCTTGGTATCGTTACGCCGCTGTACGCGCGCGTCGGTCGCAAGCTGATCGACAGTATCCGCCACGCGACGCTGGTGCACGACACGGCAGCGCTGATAGACTTCGCGATCCGCCCGATCGGTGTGCGCGAGGCGATCGCGCGCGCCCTTTCGAACGAGGACCGCGAGATGGCGGAGACGCGCTGGTCCGACGCGCTCTCGTCGGCGGGCCCGGAGCGGTCGTGGGGCGGGGTGCGCTTCGGCAACCGCCTCGTCGACTCGCGCAGCGTGCGCGTCGCGGCAACGCCCGCCGCGGCGTTCGCGCCGATCCGCTGCCTCGGTGGTGTCACCGGCTGGTACTATGGCGACTTCCTGTGGAAGCTGCGCGGCTGGCTCGATCTGCTGGTGGGCGGCGTCGGGCTGCGACGGGGGCGACGCGATCCCGATCAGCTGCGCGTCGGCGACGCCCTCGACTGCTGGCGTGTCGAGGCGATTGAGCCGGACCGCCGGCTCCTGCTCGCCGCCGAGATGAAGCTCCCAGGCCGCGCCTGGCTCGAGTTCGAGGTCGAGCCCGACGGCGACGGCGCGCGCATCCGCCAGACCGCGATCTTCGACCCGGTCGGCCTCTCGGGCCTCGCCTACTGGTACGGCATCTACCCCCTCCACGAGCTCGTGTTCGCGGGGATGCTGCGGGGGATCGCGAAGGCCGCGCGCCGAGGAGCGCTGCCTTGTGCCTGGATGGAAACGGAGAGATGCGAGCCATGAGCCCGAACGAAATCGCCGTGATCGTGTTTGGATGCACCTTTGGCGGGGCGATACTAGGCATGTTGATCGCGGGGAGACTACCGGATCATCATTTGAGTTCGGACAGCCGAGATGTCGTAAAGATGGCAGTCGGTACAGTCGCTACCCTGTCGGCTTTGGTTCTCGGCCTATTGATTGCTTCCGCAAAACGTTCCTTCCAGACCAGGGACAGCGAACTGCGGCATTTCTTCGCCAACCTGATTCTGCTTGACCGCCAGCTCGTCCATTATGGTCCGGAGGCACAGGAGGCACGAGAACTGCTGAAGCGGTATGCGCGCTACAAGCTGGATGCCACCTGGAAGGCACGAGCTTCCAGGTCCGCGGAGGATCCGGACGGTTGGATGCTTCTTGAGGACCTGCAGGATCGTGTCCGAGCGCTTACGCCGGCAAGCGATGCACAACGCTGGCTGCAGTCGCGTGCGCTGCAGATCAGCGGCGATCTCGCTCAGACGCGTTGGCTGCTTGGACTCCAGACTGGAAGCGCGATTCCCGCGGCTTTCCTCGTATTTCTGGTGTTCTGGCTTGTTGCGATTTTCTCAAGCTTTGGTTTGCTCGCGCCGCCCAATGCCACGGTGATCGCTGCGCTATTCGTGTGCGCGCTGTCCGTGTCGAGTGCGATCTTTTTGATCGTCGAGATGGATGAACCGTTCGAGGGGCTGATTCAGATCTCTAGCGAACCGATGCGCGACGCACTTGCCCATCTACGCTAGACCAACCGCCCCAGTTGGGAAGGTTCGGCGCCTTCTGCCACCACTCCACTGCTCGAAAGAGATCTTTCGGTATGCCCTCGCCCTGAGCTTGGCGCGGAGGGTTCCAGTGCAGTCGTATCTCCTGCCTCAGGTTGCGGTTCGTGAGGTGGGATCGGGATTGCTGCCGCGCTCGATCGTCAAGCTGACTCCGCGCAAGAGCCTCGAAACGTGCGGGGGTCTCACCATGGATCAAGGCGGCCCGACACGTTTCCATGGAAAAACGCCAGATATTGAGGGAGGACCGTAGTACACTCGCCACGCTCGGACAGCAGGAGGTCGAACATGGGCGGCAGGATTCATCGGACCGCAATTGCCTCGGGGCTGGGCGTCGCTCTGTGCATGGCAGGCTGTGCGGCACAGTTCAAGAGCGAGGAGCAGTCTGCCAAAACGATGCCGATCAACTGCGCCACCGCGCAGGGCGATCTCCGCGTGCTGCAGAGCGAGAAGGCCAACGTCGTGCAACAAATCGCCATGGGCGTGACGATGATCTATCCCGCGAGCGCGGTGCTCAGCATTCTCACCGGGGTAGAGGGCACGAAGTATCAGGTAGCGACCGGCGAGTACAACGCGGCGATCGACAAGAAGATCTCCGAGATCAAGCGCACCTGCGGCTTGTAGTTGGCCAGGTCGTCGCTGCGTATCCGTTCGGCCAACTGCGTGGCTGACGCGGGCGCTGGAGGGGCGTAGAACTCTCGCCGATGGCGAAGTCCAAGGCGACGCACGCAGAGCGACAGGGTCACGTAGAGGCGTGGGAAGAGAGCGGGTTGTCGGCCCGTGCCTACGGTGCACGGGCGGGGGTGAACCCGAATACGCTGGTGGGCTGGCGCTGGCAGCAGCGTAGGCAGGTCGAGGCGCGAAGGAGCGGCCGGCCGGTGGCCCTCGAGTTCGTCGAGCTCCGCGAGACGGAAGGTGGCGGTGAGCGAGACGCCACGATCGAG
>DATFYN010000228.1:0-4075 GCA_035315025.1 Myxococcota bacterium | reverse complement strand
TGATGATCGAGGCCCGGTGCTTGCCCGCGCGCGGAGATTGCGAAGTGGACGCGCGGATCGTCCAGCATCCACTTGGCGTAGTCTCCTTCGAGCACGCTCGGGCGGACGCCGAAGAGCGTCGAATAGAAGCGGACCGAATCGGCGAGATCTTCAACGGCGACGTGAACGTGCAGACGCTTCATGGGGGTCTCCCTGTGTGAGATGGCGGACGGAGGCTCCGCGCAGCTTGCGTTTCGCGGGAGCCGAAG
This sequence comes from Myxococcota bacterium, assembly GCA_035315025.1. Taxonomy (GTDB): domain Bacteria; phylum Myxococcota_A; class UBA9160; order UBA9160; family UBA9160; genus UBA9160. The sequence goes on along the minus strand of DATFYN010000228.1, from coordinate 3,827 downwards.
GCTCCGAGGGCGCAGCGCAGCGCGCGTCGCCAGCACAGCAGTTCTCCAGGAGATAGGTGACGAGGCTGCTCATCGCCTCGTAGTCGGCGGAGTAGATGAGCGAACGTCCCTCGCGCCGGCAGCGCACGAGCCCGGCACCCTTCAACTGGGCCAGGTGGAAGGAGAGGGTCGGACCGGGGAGCCCGAGCTCCTCGGCGATCTCGCCGACCGCCCGACCGGCGGGGCCCGCTTGTACCAATGTGCGGAAAACCCGCAGGCGGGATTCCTGTGCCAGAGCTCCCAGTGCAGAGACGGCAGCTATCGTTTCCATAATTCTAAATATACAGAAATATTGGGCCCAGGTCAACTTCCCACCGCAGTCCTTGTTGCGCCTGAGAAGGCACCGACGATCGAGAGGGGATGGGCGTAGGGATTGCGAGCGGGCCGCCCGGCAAGGCAAAGGGTACGCTCATGGGCGTGGCCTACGCGTGGAGTAACCTCCATCGCCATCGCTTTGATCGTGTTCGCGTGCGACCTCGGCGGCGCGCTGCTCGGAGTCCTCCTCTGCGCCGTCGTTCGACCTCAGGACACGGCGAAGCGCTGAGCGCGTAGCCCTTCAGTGGTCTCGCGCGTCTCCACCGAGCGCTCAGCGCCAGCCAAGCGCTGAGTTTTGATAGCGGGTCAGTTGGAATGTGTTGGACGGTTAGTCCCTGCCTCGATGACGTAGCCCCACAATGCGAGGTGGCGGGCGACTGGCGGGAAGCTCCGGAAGGCGCACCGCGAGAAGCCGGCGCGGCTGAAGGCGTCCTGCAGCTCTTCCTTGCTGTACAGGTTGGCCTGCCACCATCGGCCGATCAGGGGACGCGTCAGCCGGTTCCGTCGTGTAATGAAGAGCACAAAGTGGCCATCCGCGCGCAGCCGGCCGCGAAGTTCACGCAGGGCATCCGCAAGCCGATGTCGCGGCAGGTACTCCAACATCGAGGCGGACACAATCAGGTCGTACTGCACCCATGCTTCCGGCAGGGCGTCAAGCTCAAGCACATTTGCCTGCGCGGTCTCAACCCCCTCGATCCCTAGGACCAAAAGAGTATGGCGGAAGCGTTCGAGCATGGCCGGCGTCAGGTCGAACGCGTGCAGCGGACCTGGGGTCAGACGGCGACGCACGAGGGCGTCTCGTAGCGCGAGCGTAACGATTCCGGTGCCGCAGCCACCATCGAGAACGCGAAGCCCGGAGCGAAGGAGCGGGGATTGCAGAAAAAAGTCGCGAATGCCCTGCGGGTAGCGCACGAAGCGGATGAATCGCTCGTAGCTGCCGTGTTTGTCGGTGAAGAGAAGACTCGGGTCGGACCTCGCAGTCAATGTGCTCTCCATGGTGTCTCAGGCCGGGTGTTTCACGTGCTCCCCACCGTGCGTCCGCATGCCCAAGCGCTCAAGCGGCCACGGCGTGAACCAGCCCGCCAAGGCTCGTCGTCGACCGGCGACCAATCAGAGAGGGTGGTATGAGATCCATTCTGGTAGCGACGGCTGCGCGCGTTCCCCTCCTCGGACGGGATGTTCTTACTCCTCCTGGGGCTCGCCGGCGCACTCGGCCGGATCGGCTTCGGGTCCCCCGCGGCGACACCGAACCTTAGTTCCGGAGAGTAAGGGCGGCTGCGCGCAGCTCCTCGAAGGACTCCTCGAGTGCCTGCGCGAACGCAGCGAGGTCGGGGACCAAATCTGGGTCGGCGATCAGGCCGAAGCCCACCTTCCCGAGGTAGCTCATCACCGCCACTGCGACGCCCTGGTGCTCGAAGAGAGGAGGCTGCGGATACACCGCATGAAGACGAGCTTCAAGCAGGTAAAGGGGAAACTGCGGACCCGGCACGTTCGTCACGATCAGGTGGTAGGGGTGGAGCCGCGACGTGAAGCGCGTGCCCGCATCCACGAGCGTGCGCGAGCCCGTCCAGTCCGCGAAGCGGATCATAAGATCGGTGCCATGTGCCGTACTTGAGCTCTTGAGCTGCTCTGTCTGTTTGCGCACGTGCCGGAAGCGGCGCAGCGCGTCGTGCTCGCCGACCGGCAACGACACGAACCACGCCGACACGCGATTCGCGGCGCCAGCGTCCTCAGGGCCAGTGCGCATGTTCACGGGCACGACCGCGCGGTAGTCAAAACCTTTCGGGTGAAAGCGGCGTCCAACTAGAAGGCGGCGCACCGCCCCTGCCACCACGGTGAGCACCACGTCATTCACCGTGCCGTCGAGGTGCTTCTTGAGCGCCCGCACGGCGCCGAGGTCGAGCGCGCGCCACTCGATGCTACGGCGCGGACCGATGGGTTGATTGAGAGGCGTGCTCGGCACGACCCGGAAACCGGCGCGGAGCGCCTGCCACACCGCGCTCGCGGTACGCGAGAACTCCGCCGACGTCTGGCGCGGCCGGCCGGCCGCTTCGCGCAGGGAGCGCAGCGCCAGGAAGGGCGCGCTGGCGCTCCGAATCGCCTCGTCAACGAGGAGCTCGAAGCGGCTCGGCACGGGCCGTGGCACCCACGGCGAGCTCGGCTCCGGAGCGCTCGCGGGCGCGGTTGAGAGGAGCGCCGTCAGCAGACCCACACCCGAAATGCCATCTACCATGCAGTGGTGCGCCTTCACGATCATCGCCGAGCGCCCGCCCTCGAGACCCTCCACGAACCACAGCTCCCACAGTGGCCTGTTTCGGTCAAGCTGCTGCGAGAGGATGCGGCCCGCAAGCTCCTTCAACTTGGTCTCGTCGCCGGGGCGCGGCAGGCTCGTATGGCGGACGTGATAGCGGAGATTAAATCGATCGTCGTCCACCCAGATCGGTCGGCCCTGGATTGGCGTGAACTCGAGGCGCTGCCGGTAGCGGGGAAGAGTTCTAAGACGCGCGTCGACGTGGCGGCAGAGGCGGTCGAGGTCGAGGCCGCCCGACGGGCCCGTGAGGGGAGCGGGCTCCAACACTGCGACCGCGCTCACGTGCATGTGGGTATTGGGGGTCTCGAAGGCAAGGAACGAGCTGTCTTGCGCGGAGAGAAACTCGTACGAGGATTCGGACATGACACGATCCCCCGTCTTCCGGACCTGCCGCGCTCCGCGCTTGCGAGCTCGCCGATCTCTTCGACGGCATCCCCAAACTCTTTTTAAACCTGGCGATGCCCCGGCTAATGTCAATGAGGTCGCGGAGCGTTCACGAGCTCGGCGAAGCAGAGGATCGTGGCGGGTAGCTCTCTTCAAGGCTGCCCAGGTCGGGCGGCGGCAAGGTCTCACAGGACCGTCGATCCTTCACGGTTTCCCCCTCGGGACTACTTCCGGCGGCGCAGAGTCTTTGCGAGTAGTTCGTGGGCGATGGTGCCAGCCCCGAGGCTTCCTCCAGATCGCGAAAGTCTCGCGAGCTCCCCGGTCCGTCACGAGCACCACGACTCGATTGCACCGGACACTCTCCGGCGGCGCCTGCTCTTGCCCTCCGAGCCGCGACGTCGGTCACAGACGACTTGGCGTCGTTCGGTGGAGAATGCCACTGGTCCCGCATTCTCCAGGGAGTCCGCGGGGCCGGCGGCGCCGCGAGGTCGTCGCGAGTCTTCTCTTTCCCGAAAAAGGCCGAGCTCTCGCCTCTGAACTCCGGCGCCGGCCATGCTCATGCCACGCCCTTCGGCTCATCGCCAGCGTGTAGCAAGTCGATCTCCGCGTCGATCAGCACGCGCTTGCAGTCGCGACCGCCGTCCTTCGCCAGGATGCGGTCGGCGCGCTCGAGGAGGATCTCTACGACGGGGCCGTCGCGTGACGCACCCGGGACGTGGCGCACGAGGTCGGCGAGGCGCAGTGCTTCGGTGACGACCACGCTCAGGCCGCACCCTCC
>DATFYN010000227.1:0-2167 GCA_035315025.1 Myxococcota bacterium | reverse complement strand
GACCGTTCCTTGCTCGCACAGGCATGGGCCCGTTGCACACGCCCGGACCAAGTCGAGCCGTGCCGTGCGGGTCGCCAGCGCGCGCGTGAGCTAATAGGGCCGAGCTCTTGACCCGTGCGAAAACCAGACACGCGGCCCACGGTCCGAGACGGAGCAAGTCGAAGCGCCGATGAGCCAGTCCGCTGCCGCATCGCGCCCGGCAGACGGACCCGGCATCGCCGAAAGGGCGCACGATCCGCGCCTCGAGGGCCTGCGTGGCGCTGCGATCCTGCTGGTGATGCTCTACCACACGACGCACTACGGGTTCGCCAGGAGTTCCCTCGACGTGGCCGCGACGGTCCCTACCGTCGATCGGATGGTCTGGGGTCGATCTCTTCTTCGTTTTGTCCGGCTACTTGATCACAGGCATCCTCCTTCGAACGCGCGGTGGACCTCACTACTTTCGGTCGTTCTACGCCCCGACGCGCTCTTCGGATCCTTTTAGCGTTCTTCTTCTTCGTCGTGCCCCGGCTCGACGCTTTCGCTCCGGTGAACTTCCTGTGGGCGCCCGGCTCTAATCGCGAAAGCATCCTGGTACTGGCTGTTTCTGTCCAATATGAAAGCAGGCATGGGCGGGGCCTGGGATCACGAAGCTCTGGCGATCACGTGGTCACTTGCCATCGAGGAGCAGTTTTAGCGCGCGAGCGCCAGCTCCTCTGGATCTGCGGCTTTCTGTTTTTTGGAGCGTTCCTGCTCCGTGTCGTCCTGACTTTCGAGGGCTTCAGCCCGCTGGTCGCCTGGTCGCCTACCCAGCGACGCCGTGCCGATTCGATACGCTCGCCATCGGCTCAGCGATTGCGGTCGCCACGCGCAGCCCGAAAGACTCGTCGAGACTCCCGCACGAGTCTCGTTGCCCGCCTCGTACGCATTCTTTGTGGCGTGCTACGCGTGGCTCCGGCTTCACACGGCCCCACGGATCCATTGGCGAGCTACGACGACCAGGTCGACGCTCGATGAGCTTTGTCGCATCTCCCTTGATGCAAACCTTTTCCATGGCCTTGGTGATGTATGGATCAACGCTGGTGCGTTTGATGGACTCGCCGGGGTCCGCGTGGCTGGTACGGGCATCGCGATTCCGGGCGCTCCGGAGCCTCGGCAAGTACAGCTACGCAATGTACCTCTTCCACTACTTCGTCGGGCTGATCCTCGTGGGCGCCTTCGCGAGGGCGTATCAGGGACCCTACCTGGTCGCGCAGCTGATGTTCTGGACATGCACGCTGGGAGTCACGTACGGGCTTGCTTGGGTCAGCTGGCAGATCCCCTCGAGCGCCCGACGTTGAACTTTCGTCGGTTCTTTCCGTACGACGACGGTCCAGACCGCTCGCCCGGCGTCCATTCGCCCGAATGACACGGCGGATGTGGCGACCGGGTTGGTAGGTCTTCTTCCTGAGTTCTTCCGTCCGTTCTCCAAACCACCGCTCGGGGCCATACGCCTCGATGTCTTCGAACCGCTCGCCGTCCCGGCGCACCGCCCTCGTGGCCGCAGTGTCGATGTACCTACGGGCCTCTCCGTCACCCCGCCCGGCCCGGCCTGTCCCTCGCGGGCCTCCGGTTGGTGGTCACGCGTCACCACCTGGCGGGGCTTCCCGTGTTGCGTCCGACTCCCTCTCCACACATCCATTACCCCGGCGGGACCGCTGGGTGCTGTCGCTCGTCTCGCCCACGGGCAACGGTCTTCCCGATCGCTCAACTCGGTCAACCCCCGCGTGTTGGCTCGCGCTTTCTACCGCGACCCGCGGTTTCCTGATCGCGGATTGGTCCCTCAAGGAAGCGGTGGAGCCCGGGGGCAGAGCGTGAGAGGCGTAGCCGGTACTCTCCGCTGAGAGCCGGAGCCCGAGGGAGCGCTTCGGCGGCTACCGGCTGGAGCGACCAGTTGCCGTGCGGGACTTGCACCCCCTACTAGGCCGAAGTTCCCCGTGATTTGAGGCCCTGATTTCGCGTATTCCCGTGAGATCAGGGCCTTTTTCGCGCTTGCACGTTGGCTGACTGTTCCCATGTAAATTCAATCTTTCCGCTTGCATTCCAGGATGCATCGTGATATCCGGTTCCCATGTACATCGAGGTCGTGCCGAACCGACGCTCCCGGCCCGCCATCCTGCTCCGCGAGGGCTGGCGCGAAGGCCAGAAG